>JASFEM010000047.1:0-22069 GCA_050124835.1 Syntrophobacterales bacterium
TCGGGGCCCCCTTGCGGCAGTCTTGTTTTTCTGTGGGACCCTTTTTCCGGCGCTGGGATTTTTTGATGTGTACCCGTTTCGATTCTCGTTTGTGGCAGATCACTTTCAGTACCTTGCGAGTGTTGGCTTGATTGTTCTGGCGGTGGGGGGGTTGACGCACGGTGCTGCGAGGATGCCATTGTGGCCAAAACGAACCATTGTGGCATTGGGTGTATTGGCCTTGCTGCTGTTGGCAACGCAGACGTGGCGTCAAGGTCAGATATACGCGGATTCGGAGACCCTGTGGAAGGACACGCTGGCAAAGAATCCAGAGTCTTTGATTGCCCACAACAATCTCGGGAGCATCCTCAGACAACAGGGAAAACACCACGAGGCAATGGTTCATTTTTACGAAGCACTAAGGGTTAGACCTGACGCCGTTGAAGCTCTTAACAATCTGGGGATTTCATTAGACACTCAGGGGAGGCAGGAAGAAGCCGTTGTTTATTTCACCGAAGCCCTTCGGCTCAAACCGAACTATGTCATAGCGCATAATAACCTGGGAGTTGCACTTGCCGCTCTAGGCAAACTTGAGCAGGCCATCGCCCATCTCTCCGAGGCGTTGCGGCTAAATCCTCGATATGCAGAGGCTCATAATAACCTGGGAATCGCCTTAACCAGCCAAGGGAAATCAGAAGAAGCCGTCGCCCATTTCTCTGAGGCCATTCGGCTCAAACCTCAACATGCAGAGGCTCACAACAACCTGGGATTTGTCTTGACTGGCCAGGGCAGACTCGAGGAAGCCATTGCCCATCTCTCTGAGGCCATTCGGCTCAAACCAGACTACATTGAAGCGCATAATAACCTAGGAGCTGCATTGGCCAAGCAGGGAAAATTCGACCAAGCGATCAGCCATTATTCGACGGCGCGAGAGATCGAAGCCAACAAGGAAAAAGGAGAACATCCTTAATCAATACAACCCGCAAAAAAGAGGGACGTCCTTTACTAATTTAACCAATCACATGGGTGTGTCATTTCCTTTGGTTCCAAGATCAATCAGCTGACGGGATGGAAATTAGTTTAAAAAGTAAAGGGCGTCCCCTAAATGTGAAGGAAATAAAAAAGCCACCCTACAGGTGGCTTATCTTGTCTATGGTGCCGAAGGCCGGACTCGAACCGGCACGGGTCTCCCCACCACCCCCTCAAGATGGCGTGTCTACCAGATTCCACCACTTCGGCATTATTTTATTGTGCTCCCTCTTCTCCTGCAGCCGGAGCCTCCTTTTGCTCCTCCGCTACCGGCGTATTGGCTGGTGTCTTTTCCTCCTCTACCGGGGCGACGGCTTGGCTCTGGTTTTCAGGCGCAGCCGGAAGCGTGACAGCCGGCTTGACATCACTCATTACCGACTCATTCGTGTATCGGCTGGAACGAGCCGCCAGAATAAGAGAGGTAAGCATAAAAATAATCGCCACTGCAGTGGTCAGTTTGCCGAAAAAGGTACTGCCACCAGTGGAACCAAACAAGGTCTGCGAAGAACCGCCAAATACCGCGCCGATCTCCGATCCCTTGCCTGTTTGCAACAATACGATGACAATCAGAGCAATACAAATACCGATATGCAAAATCACAAGAGCAGACTGTATCAAGTTTACTTTCTCCTAAATATATTGACGCAAGATGTGGAATATAGCCAATTTACCCTTCAAAATCAACAATCCTGGTGAAAGAGTCTCCCTTCAAGCTGGCCCCGCCCACCAGAGCGCCATCGATATCAGGCTGGGCCATCAATGTGTCCACATTGTCGGGTTTGACGCTGCCACCATACAATATGCGTATAGTGTTTGCAACCGTATTGTTGAAGCGTTTGGCAAGGCTTTCTCGAATGAATGCATGTGCCTCCTGGGCTTGATCCGGTGTGGCGGTTTGACCGGTGCCAATGGCCCATACCGGTTCGTAGGCCAGCACCAACTTTCCCCCTTGCGCTTCGTCCAAACCCTCAAGACCACCTGTTATCTGATCAGCCAAAACGCTCAGTGTCTTTCCAGCCTGCCTTTCCTCCAAAGTTTCGCCAATACAAAATATGGGCGGAAGATCCAGAGCCAATAGCGCCACAATTTTTCGATTTATACCTTCATTGGTTTCCCCAAAATACTGGCGTCGTTCTGAATGACCAACTATGACATAGTGGCAACCGACGTCGCGCAGCATGGCAGGTGAGATCTCACCGGTGAAGGCCCCTTGACTCTCCCAGTGACAGTTCTGTGCCGCAAGACGGACGGGGCTGTCGCTCAGGGCGGCGGCCACCCCAACCAAGGCGGTAAAAGGAGGAGCGACCGCCACCTCGCGGTCAGCCAGGCGGGAGATTCCCTTCTTCAGCTCCTCCACCAGAGCCACTGCCTCGGCCACAGTGAAATGCATCTTCCAATTCGCTGCCATGAGCGGTATACGCGCACTCATCGTCTTATCCTCCTCTCGCATCCGAGCTTTTCTAGTCCTTCAAACCCCTTGCGCGTCAATCGCGTTTAGTAAGCGGTGAACGGTAAACGGCTCAATTCTGGCACTTTTCACCATTTACCGTTTACTTCTTTTTTCGTTATGCTCTATGCGCTATGCGCTTAGCTGACCTCTATAATCTCTCACCCATGAAAACGGCCAAGTCAGCCAACCGGCTGGCATAACCAAACTCATTGTCATACCAACTCAAGACCTTCACCAACCGGCCTCCGATTACACTAGTAAGGGCTGCATCTACGATGGAAGAATAGGTACTCGTGTTGTAATCCGCAGAAACCAGCGGCTCTGTGCTGTAAGCAAGGATACCTTTCATCCGGCCGTTAGCCGCCTCTTCAAGAGCACGGTTTACTTCATCTGCAGTAACCTCACGGCTGACCCGACCCACAAAGTCCACCACGGAGACGTTAGGGGTAGGAACGCGAATGGCCATGCCATCAAGTTTTCCCTTAAGCTCAGGAATGACCAAGGTGACAGCAACAGCAGCTCCCGTGGTGGTTGGCACCATCGATAGAGCCGCAGCCCGCGCCCGTCGCCGGTCCTTGTGCAGGCCGTCCAGAAGGTTTTGGCCCATGGTGTAGGCGTGGATGGTGGTCATTAGTCCGTGTTCGATGCCAAAGGAATCCTGGAGAACCCGGACAACTGGGGCCAGACAGTTGGTGGTACAGGAGGCATTGGATACGATATTATGATTATTGGGATCATAGGTCTCCTCGTTGACCCCCAAAACAAAGGTTGCATCCACATTCTTTCCCGGTGCACTAATAATGACCTTGCGGGCTCCTGCGGTTAGATGCTTCGAGGAAGATTCCTTGTCACGGAAAAGACCGGTACACTCCAGCACAATGTCCACCCCAAGTTTTCCCCAGGGCAACTCTTCCACGTTCCGAATCTGGGTACAATTGATTTCCTTGCCCCCTATCACCAGATTGCCCCCACGGACTTCCACGGCTGTTTCAGAGCGCCCATGAACGGAATCATAGCGCAACAGGTGAGCTAACTCCTCTGGGTCACTGAGATCATTGATCCCCAATACCTGAATGTCTAATCCGCGTTGGATAATGCTTCTCATTACCATGCGACCAATACGACCAAACCCATTGATTCCAACTTTGACAGCCATATTCCTATCCTCCCTAAAGAAGTTGCAGTTGCTATTGGAGAAGCACTTACCATCTCTGTTTTGCCAAGCCCAGGAGATGGCATTTCATCATCGACTATCAGTCTTTCTGACCGGTTGCTCGAATCCAAACGATTCGTGAATCATGCGGGCTAGTGTCCTCATCTTCCATTGAAACCCAATTTTTATGCAGGACCAACCCTACTGAACACTAAATAAACGAAGAAAGAGGAGAAAGCCCTGGTGGTATGATGACAAATTGTCAGGCTAAAGGAAAGGTCTCGCAGGCGCTTTGTCATATCCAGTGTTGCAACAGGATAAATGCAATTGCATAACCAATGCGTCTTCTCTGGATTCAGCATAGTAGTGAGGTTTTTTCTGCACAGCCACAAAACCGTACCCCTCATAGAGAAGCCGCGCCGGTTTATTCGATACCCTTACCTCGAGAACCGCCAAGCGCGCTCCCGTTGAATAACCGAGGGCGAGAGCGTGCAAAAGTAATCTTTTCCCAACTCCGAGCCGCCGGTAGCCGATGTGCACCGCGAGATTGGTTATCTGGATCTCATTCGC
This sequence comes from Syntrophobacterales bacterium, assembly GCA_050124835.1. GTDB lineage: Bacteria > Desulfobacterota > Syntrophobacteria > BM002 > BM002 > BM002. Next base: position 4,182 of record JASFEM010000047.1, read on the forward strand.
TACAAGCCAGAAACAGATATAGCCCAACACTGGATTGACTTTGTCAGCTACCGTGCGACGGGCCACTTGCAGGCTGGCGTAAGGTGCCTCCATTTCCCTCTCAAAACAGGCTTGGCTCCAGGGATTGGCGAAACTGGATCGTTCTATGGCGAGCACCTCTGCAAGGTCAGTCCGCCTCATTTTCTCCATGCGAAGGGTGTCCCCTCCTAGGAAATAATCCCTGGATCGTAAAGTTGGATCTCTTAGCAGTTGATTGACCATCTGCATCCCAATTGACCGCCAGTCTTCAATCCACCAGGAATCCCAGGAACCTTGCCATTATTCCACTTCTTTGTCCAAAATCTCACTGGCTAACGAAATACTTCGACGACCGTAGTCTTTGATAACTCGGGCCAGTTCATCTACCTTAACATCTTCTCGCGAATGAGCCAGTTTCAGGAGCATTGGTAGATTTACACCTGTGACAACTTCGATTCCCTTCTGATTTAGAAAACTGAGGCTCAAATTAGAGGGAGTGCCGCCGAACATGTCCGTAAGTACGATCACTCCATCCCCATCATTTACCTCATCCATTGCTTTGGTAATCTGCTGGCGCAGATCGTCAACCGGAAGTTCAGGGTCGAGAGACAGTCCTATGCAGTTTTCCATTTTACCCACAATCAGTTCAGCGGTAGCCACGAATTCTTGTGCCAACTGCCGATGAGTTATAACCAAAATGCCCACCATCGATACACTCCTAATAATTAGCCGGACCAGTTAAGTTCATCCATAGAACACGCATAAAACAGAGAGCAGCTAAGCCACTCGTAAATTCAAAATTCTAAATCCGAAGCACGAAACAAATCCAAAATCCTAATTCTCAAATGTTCAAAACCTAACTACTTAGAAAGAATTGTCTGGTGTTTCGGTCATTTGAAACTGGGGACCCGCCCGAAGGGTGGGGAGTCCGGAGGACCAATTTTGGAAATTCGAATTTGTTTCGAAACTGGGGACCCGCCCGTAGGGTGGGGAGTCCGAAGGACCAATTTCGATATTCGGATTTCGGATTTGTGCTATACCCTGTTCTCTGTTGTCAAATTCCTCCCCACCTGTATTGTAGCCGCCCCTAATCCACCTCAACATCCCGATGACCCGCTGTTACGGGGTAGCCCAGTCCTGCCAGTTGCTCTTTCAATTGCTCGGTGATGACCACAGATCGATGTTTTCCCCCGGTACATCCAACAGCTATGGTCAGATAATTTTTACCTTCCTCTTGATACCGTGGCAAGAGATAGTTGACCAAGTCGGTAAATTTCTCCAAAAATCTCTGGGTGTGATCCTGCTGCATAACGAACCGAATCACCGGTTCCTGAGTGCCATTTAGATCTCTGAGTTCCTTGATGAAGAAAGGGTTGGGCAAAAATCTCACGTCCATGACAATGTCCGCCTCTGCTGGCACACCATATTTGAACCCGAAAGAGAGCACATTTACGTTCAGAGTCTCCACTTGTGGATAAATGGTGTACAGCCTAGAGATCATCCGCTTCAATTCGTGCACATTGAGATTTGATGTATCAATAACCCGGGTGGCCATTCGCTTCAGATCTTTGAGTCTGTCACGCTCGTCTTTTATTCTATCCAGTACGGTCCCGGTTCCCACAAGGGGATGTTTGCGGCGCGTTTGACTGAAGCGGCGGTGTAAGGCCTCATCGGTCGCTTCTAAAAAGAGAATCTCCAAATTGGTGCCCCGCTGCCGCAGTTCATTAAATATCTCGGGATAACTTTCCAGAAAGCGGCGCTCGCGAATATCCATACCGAGAGCAATATGCCAGAGGTCCTCGGAAGATTCCTCCCGTAATTTAAGAAAATCCGGTAACAATACAACCGGCAGGTTGTCCACGCAGAAAAAGTCGAGGTCTTCAAATGCCTTTATAGCGGTACTCTTGCCAGATCCAGACAGTCCGGTGACCACAACAACCCGCACTCGGCTATGATCATTACCTTTCTCTTGATCATTCATGGTCACCTCCAATGTCCAAACAGATCTTTTTTGGACAAACCCGCCAGCGCTTGGCAATTTCCAACAAAGTGACGAGCTACGACCATCACTTCATATTCAATGGTTGGCAAGGAAAAAAGCAATCCCCGGTGTGCAGACTGTAGCCGGGGTCTCACAAAGAAGATCTTATAGATGCAAACGGACAGTCACCTAATATGACTGTGATTAGACTCAAAGTGGCGGGGAAAACCTTTAGGGGCGCACAAAATCGACCGGAGATGCGCTGATTTCAAAACTCTTTGTCCTCTTCCTGGATGACTTGGAAGAGTTCCTCTATGGTTCCAGCTTCCATAAGTCTCTTACGGAAGTGGGCACTCTTGAGTAACCGGGATATCTTGGCCAAGGCGCGCAAATGAGTTCCAGCGGAGTTTTCCGGAGCTATCAATAAGAAAAAGAGGTGGGTGGGCCGGCCGTCCATGGAATCAAAGTCGATCCCTTGGGTGCTGCGCCCAAACGACAGGATAAGTTCGTCAAGATCCTGTATCTTGCCGTGGGGAATAGCTATGCCGTCACCGATTCCCGTACTACCCAGTCGCTCCCGCTCCAGCAACACCTCCACCAGGGCCTCTTTATTCAGATTTGCTTTACAGTTTGACAGAGCTCGGGTGAGCTCCTCCAGGACCTCTCGCTTATTCTGAGAACGAAGCTCTGGAATAATACAATCCTTGTTCAGGATATCCAATAATTTCATGAAAGCTCTCAGTCTGCCTAGTGACTACAAAGTCTCTCCAGGCCTCCCTCCCAATCTATCAGGTCTCCCGCCTGGCATGGCGGGTTATCTTACTTGTTTTCAGGCTCTATGAGCCCGTAGTTGCCATCCTTACGTCGATAGATGACGTTGATGTTCTCGGTCTTGGCATTGGTGAAAACCAGAAAGTCGCTGTTGGCAAGATCCATCTGCATCACCGCCTCATCTATATCCATCGGCTTGGCATTTATCTGTTTGGTCTTGATAACTTGCGGTTCCCGGTCTTCTTCGAAGCTTTCACCTGCCAGGACGTTCATTTTCATTACTAGAGGTTTTGGCCCGCCGTCGCTTTTGCGCTTCTTCAGCTTTTGTCTGTACCTTTTGATCTGAGTTTCGACTTTATCCACCACCATGTCGATGGCCGAGTACATGTCTCCGGTTTCCTCTTGACCATTAAGCCGGAGACCATTCGCATTGATGCTGACTTCAGCAATGTGCCTGAATTTTTCCACCGAAAGTACCACATGTGCTTCGATGGGATCCTCGACGTATTTCTTGATGCGATAGAGTTTTTCCTGAGCGTAATTCCGTAAAGTATCAGATGCGTCAATCTTTCTGAAAGTAACCGAAACCTGCATCTGTATCCTCCCTATAGCCTCTTGTATAAGTGCCAAATCCAGTGGTTAACTAATTAACCCCTAACATCCAATGAAGCAAATCCTAAATCATAATATCGAAATTCAAAAACGATTTAGGAATTCCGGAATTTAGGGATTAGACCAATTTGGACGTGTCAATCCATTAATTCTATTGTAATTCCTTAATCCCTTAATTCCACAATCCCTTAATTTGCCTTTCAACTGCCTTTCTTTCGTCTCTTACTACCCCAAACTGGCTGTTTGCGCAAATTCGAAGGTAATATACCCAGAAGTTCTCGATACTTGGCCACGGTTCTGCGCGCTATGTCGATATTCTCTTCTCGCAGCTTCTCGACGATGGCCTTATCGCTAAAGGGCTTGCGTGGATCCTCATTTTGGACAAGTTGGCGGATGCGCTCCTTCACACTCTCCGACGCCACCGCACCGCCGGTAAAACTACTGATTGAAGAGTTGAAAAAGTATTTGAGTTCAAAAACCCCCCGGGGTGTATGCATATACTTGTTGGTGGTAACACGGCTGATCGTAGACTCGTGCATACTCAAATCTTCGGCCACATCGCGCAAGACCAGAGGTTTGAGATGGGCAATGCCCTTCTCAAAAAAGTCGTGCTGAAATTTGATAATGCTTTCAGCCACTCGGTATATAGTGCGCTGTCTTTGATGGATACTCTTGATAAGCCAGGCGGCAGAGCGCAATTTGCCTTGAATATATTCTCGCGTCTGCTCGGTAGCGTCACCATCCTTGCTCAAAGCTTCGCGGTAAAAGGGGCTAATCCGCAGTTTAGGCATGCCATCTTCATTTAAAAGAATGACGAATTCATTGTCCACTTTATAGACAAAAATGTCTGGACTAATATATTGGACTTCCTCTTCATCGTACTGCTTTCCTGGTTTGGGCTCCAGTCCCGTGATAATATCAATAGCCGCTCGGATCTCATCCGGGCTCCTGCCGGTGGCCTTAACGATGGCGTGATAGTTCCTGGTTTCGAGATCGTGTAAGTGGTCCGTAATGATGTTGACTACCAGATCATCTTCGAGCTTCAGATTTCTTGCCTGTATGAGTAAACATTCCTGGAGATCCCTTGCCGCAACGCCCACCGGGTCGAACTCATGGAAATGGTGGAGCACCTCCTCTACCAAAACCTCGTCGCAACCGGCCATCTCAGCGATTTCTGCCAGGGTGGCCTGAAGATAACCATCGCGGTCCAGGTTGCCGATGATCATCGTGCCCACCTCTTTCTGGGCTTCATCAAAATGCGATAGATGTAACTGCCACAGAAGATGGGCATCAAGGGATGGCTTTTTGACCAGGCGGCTATCAAGTGCCGGTAATTCCCGAGCTTCTTCACGCTCCACCCGCACTCTGCTGCCGCTACTGTAATCCCCTAAATAATTCTCCCAGTCAAAATCTTCCTTTGTCTTCTCATCAATGGTGACCTCAGGAGTGCTCTGCTCAGCTTTCCCAGCTTGACTCTCTTCCGCCTGATCCTCTTGCTCTGAAGAAGCATCCGCTCCCTCTTCAAGAAGGGGATTGCTTTCCAGTTCCTGGCTTATCGTCTCCAGCAGTTCCAGACGGGACAATTGCAACAGCTTGATGGCTTGCTGCAGTTGCGGGGTCATGATCAACTGTTGGGCAAGTTTTAGATGCTGTCTAAGTTCTATGGCCATGGTCTTCGAATGCCCTTATAGGGTAAACTCTTCTCCCAAGTAGATGCGGCGAGCCTTCGGGCTCGAGGCAATCTGGTCAGGATCTCCCTCTTCCAAAATGGTGCCTTCGTTTACAATGTAAGCGCGGTCGCAGACTTTAAGCGTCTCCCGCACGTTGTGGTCGGATATGAGAAGCCCGATACCTTTCTCCTTCAACTGAGCTATGATTCCTTGAATATCTGTAACTGCCAATGGATCAATTCCGGCAAAAGGTTCATCCAGAAGAAGAAAACTCGGAGAGGTGGCAAGAGCTCGGCTGATTTCCACCCGTCTACGCTCGCCTCCGGAAAGAGCATATCCTTTGCTATTGGCCAGATGTCCAACATTTAGTTCATCTAATAGTTCCGCAAGTCGATGCCGTCTCTCCTCGCGGTTCAAGTCCATGGTTTCCAGTATCGCCATAATGTTTTCTTTAACCGTCAGTTTACGGAAAATGGACGGCTCTTGCGGCAGATAGGTAATCCCTTCACGAGCTCGAATGTACATGGGTTGGGTGGTAACGTCTTTTCCATTGAGAAAAATCTGACCGTTATCGGGGCGAATCAAACCAACTATCATGTAAAAAGTGGTTGTTTTTCCCGCCCCATTGGGTCCTAGGAGACCTATTATCTCGCCCCGACCCACGGACAAATTCACTTTATTGACCACCCTTCGACGACGGTAGACCTTCACCAGTTCGGTGGCAGCCAGACTACCCACCTCCGTCGCTGTCTGCTCCGGATGTTCCAGTTCCTGCACCGCTGCCTTTGTCAACAGATCCTCCGGTCTCTGAACTGTAGATGGCCGCTTCCACAGGCCCGGAGGGGCCACCTTCGACGATACTCTTCTCGCTGTCTAAAAAAAGGGTAATGGAAGCACCTTTGATAAAATCCTTGTTCCGCTGAACTCGAGGTGTCCCGGTTAGCACAACTTTGTTGTCCGAGCGATAGTATACGGCGTGGTTTCCAGTTGCGACAATTTCTTTCTGAGTTATGTTGACATTTCCTTCAACCACAATCCGGTCGATCCGCCCGGAAAACTCCTCGCCCTCTTTCTTCTTTGCCTCTTCCTCCGAGTAGAAGATGGTCATCCGGTCGCCCCGGATGGTAAGATCTTTCTGCGTGGCCACCACATGGCCAATAAATACAATCTGCCGTTGCTGCTGATATGCCTCCAGTCGATCACTTACGATACGGACGACATTATTCTGCTGGGGCGCGGCCCGGACCTGAAAAAGTCCGCCTACCAGAAGCCCCAACGCCGCCAAGGTAACCACCAGGCGAACGCGGCCCATCCATTTGTTGTTGACCAGACTTCTCACCTAATCATCCTATGCCAGGCAGCTACGAGATTGTCTGGCGCTTTCCGCTGAAAGACTCAACCCCCTGCACTATGGTTTCTATGTTTTGTAAGATACTTAACTTACGTTTCTTCAGGTCCAGCCGCATGCCCAGACCTTTAAGGTTAAAATCCTGTCCTTCAATATAAACTGGATCGTCCGTATGAATCAATTCCTTGTCCCTCTCGTAGGCGAGACTATCTGTCAACAACTTATAGCCATCTTCGTGGAGAACCCGGACGTTACCTCTGATTCGGATGTTATTGTTGTCGTTATTCAGCACCCCTTCATCTCCCAACAGGTTGACCTGGCCACCGTCTTTGAGAAAGAATAAGGCATTTACCTCACTTAGAACCGTCTCCTGTCTATCTTCAAAGTAGCGAGCCGTGGTAGCCCTTACAGTCCAGCGAGCATTGCCCTCCTTAACGTCACGATATTCGAAGTTGTTGAGAGTGAGATTGCCGTCTTCTATTGTTGGCTCGGCCACGACGGCAGGTAGCAAGCGTTCCGCCGACCTTAGCTTGGGTCCGATGAAAATTGCCGTCACCGTTGCGACCATGGCCAATGCGAGCAGCCAACGAAACAAACGAATACGCTGCCAAAACTTTTGCTGCATGAATCCCTAACTCCATCCCGAGGGGACTCCTATCCCGATATATGCAACTTCCAGGCCCATTGCTGTTGATGAGCTGGCTTGTAATTCACATATACCATAGGCCCCGATAAAGTGTAAAGGGCAATTTCAAAGTCTATATCAATAGAAAGTGAGTAATTTCAATGTTTTATATTATTATCTGTGATTAAGAAATATAAGAATTTTGCGATGCAAAAATTAACGAAACCATTAATAATTAGAAGTTTTTCGCTCTCTCCCCATTATTCCATTGTTCCATTATTCCACTATTCCAATTTCGTTCAGTGGAACCCCTCTGGCGGGACCTCAAACCAAATCCTCCAGGTAGCGGGCGGTGATTTCCTCCCACTTGCCTTGGGCCTGGAGCAAAAAATCGCATACCTCACGCACGGCCCCCTGGCCGCCTTCCCTCTCTGTAATGGCGTGACAATAGGCGTGAAGATATGGCCTGGCTCCAGCTACTGCCACAGACAAGCCTACCCTTTTGAAAACAGGGACATCCACAAGGTCGTCACCCACATAAGCCACATCTCGATCCTCCAGCTTTCGCTGTTCCAGCATCTTTTCATAGTCAGCCAGCTTGTCTCTGCTTCCCTGAACCACCAGCTGAATGCCTAGATCTTCGGCACGATGGGCTACTACCTGAGAGCTTCTGCCAGTGAGCAGCGCCACCTCGATCCCCGCCCTCTGCACCAAACGGATGCCGTGGCCATCATGAACATGAAACACCTTACTTTCCTGGCCGTCAGCTTGCCAGATCAGGCCGCCGTCGGTGAGCACCCCGTCCACATCCAAAATCAACAGTCTGACCCGAGATGCCCGTTCTCTGACCTCTGCCTCGCTCAGTTGATACCTCACGCCTATCTATCCTGACCCCTGCAATCTGCAATCTAAAATCTCAAATCTACAATCTCAATCAGCCCCATTAGGCTACCTTGGCGTGACTAGCTTTCGCGTGGAAGGTTTTATATCCTCATGAACCTTAAGCAACACCTCCAAGAGAGCATCCATATCAGCTATGGGGAGAGAATTGGGACCGTCACAGGGCGCCTGATCTGGGTCGTGATGGACCTCCAAAAACACCCCATCCACTCCGGCAGCCACTGCCGCCCGTGCTAAAGTTTCCACAAATCGGCGATCACCTCCAGAACAGTCCCCAGCGCCTCCGGGAAGCTGAACACTGTGGGTGGCATCAAAAACGACTAATCCATGCTCCCTCATGAGATGTAACGAGCGCATATCCACCACCAAGTTGTTGTAGCCAAAAGTACTACCTCGCTCGGTGAGCAGGACCTGATGGTTACCTTCGGCATGTAACTTGGCAACGACGTTGGCCATGTCCCAAGGAGCAAGAAATTGGCCTTTCTTTACATTAATGGGTTTACCGGTGGCTGCGGCAGCCATTATCAGATCGGTCTGCCGGCAGAGAAATGCAGGAATTTGGATGACGTCGAGCACCTTAGCTGCCTGCTGGACCTCTGCAACTGAGTGGACATCAGAAAGTACGGGTAGACCATAATCGTTCCGGACAGAGGCAAGAATCTCCAACCCTTCCTCCAGACCAGGTCCCCTGAACGAGGCATGAGAGGTGCGGTTCGCTTTGTCATAGGAACTTTTGAATATCAAGGGAAGAGACCATTTGTCAGCGATCTTTCTGAGATCTGCAGCCACAGCCAAAGTAGCTTCACCACTTTCAATGACACACGGTCCAGCAATAAGGAAAAGTTCCTCTTCACCGATGGTAAATTGCTCCAATGTAATGGATCGCATCAGTAGCCTTTCTAGAACGGTACAGCCGACTCAGGCTGACTTGGATTTACCGTGATTGGTAGCGTATTCCAATGAATACTTGATGAAATCTCGGAATAATGGGTGGGGGTCCATTGGTTGGGATTTGAATTCGGGGTGAAATTGACAGCCGAGAAACCAGGGGTGATTCTCTAATTCGATAATTTCCACCAGTTCCTTGTCGGGAGATAGTCCGGTGAACCTCAGCCCTTTTTCACCGAGTATTTCACGGTAGTCGTTGTTGAATTCATAACGGTGCCGGTGGCGCTCGAAAATCTCATGTTGGCCATAGGCAGCAAAGGCACTTGAGCCCTTCGCCAACATGCAAGGATAGGCTCCCAGCCTCATAGTGCCGCCCAGATCGGAATTCTCATCTCGCCGTTGAATGGTCTGAGTCTGGTAATCAAACCACTCACGCATAAGGTAAATAACCGGTCCTGTGGTATTCGGATCAAACTCCATACTGTGAGCTTGAGGTAGACCAGCAACATTGCGGGCAAATTCTACCACCGCCAACTGCATACCGAGGCAGATTCCAAAAAAGGGCACCCGATTTTCCCTGGCATATTGGATTGCCCTGATCTTACCGGCAAATCCGCGAGCACCAAACCCTCCCGGCACCAGGATGCCATCCGCATCCGCGAGCAGGTCCTCCCCCCCTTCCTTTTCAACCTCCTCAGAATCGATATAGGAAAGAGTCACATGGCAATCATTGGCAACTCCACCGTGGACTAACGCCTCGTTCAGGCTCTTGTAGGACTCCCGCAAATCAATATATTTGCCAACAATGCCAATATTAACCTCATTCCTGGGATTCTTCAGCCGCTCAACCAGATTTTCCCAGTGCTCCAGCCGTGGTGCTCGAGTCCAGATATTTAGGAACTGTACAATCTTGTCATCCAGACCTTCTTGATGAAACTTGAGAGGCACCTCGTAAATACTTTCCACATCCTGGGCTGTAATCACCGCCTCAGGCTCTACATTGCAAAAGTGGGCGATTTTAGCTTTGATCTCTTTGCTGAGTGGGACCTCTGTGCGGCACAACAAAATGTCGGGCTGGATGCCTATACTACTCAGCTCCTTGACACTATGTTGGGTTGGTTTTGTCTTTACCTCGCCGGCTGCCCGGATGTAGGGAACAAGGGTGAGATGTATGTAGATGACATTTTCCTTACCCACGTCCGACCTGAACTGCCGGATCGCCTCGAGAAAGGGAAGCCCTTCGATGTCACCTACGGTACCCCCTATCTCAACGATGGCCACATCCACCCCATTGGTGACCTTGAGTATGCAGTCTTTGATTTCATCTGTGACATGCGGGACTACCTGAACCGTCCCCCCCAGGTAATCTCCCCGACGCTCTTTGCTAATCACAGAGTAGTAGATGCTACCGGAGGTGAAATTGTTTTTTCTGCCCATTTTGGCAGAGGTGTAGCGCTCGTAGTGCCCAAGATCCAGATCGGTCTCTGCCCCGTCGTCGGTAACATAGACTTCGCCATGTTGAAACGGGTTCATCGTTCCTGGATCTACATTTATGTAGGGATCCAATTTCTGGAGGGTGACCCGTAAACCGCGGCTTTCCAGCAAGGCACCAATGGCGGCAGATGCCAGTCCCTTACCCAGGGAAGAGAGCACCCCGCCAGTTACAAAGATGAACTTACATTTGCTCAAGCCAGCGGTCTCCTGCCATCTTGAAAAGCCGACATGTACACACCTATTGAAAATACGGGGCCAGTATAGCAAGAGAAGGTCAAATGTCAACGGGCTGTTGCGCATAACCAAGATCGATCAATCTCGCAACCAGATAAGCAAACCCCAGAGAGAGCATGCACCTTTTTTCTCTTGCATTTTCTCCTGAGTCATCCTATAGTAATTTCACTTGAGTATCGGAAGTTCTAGGAATCACAAATTGGGTCGAGCCGCGTTTCTTTTTCGGTAACGGCCCTAGTCTTTCCTGCCGAAATCCCAAGTTTCATATCTTTATTTCATTGAGTCCCGATCTCAGTGTATCGAGGCCTTTGAGTTGGGGTAGTAGAAACGAATGCTTCGGTATCGTCCCACAGTTAGTAGGGCCCCGGGTGGTGAGGTTGTTTTTTCATGCTGGTAGCCCGACGCATGTCTAGAAATCCCGTCGCAATTTCCCCGAGCGCTTCGATCATGGATGCCATCGAGCTCATGAAGAGGCATTCCATTCGACACCTCGCCGTGGTGGATCGAGAAGAACGCTTGGTGGGATGGGTTTCTGACACCGATCTCCGGGGCGTACTCATCGCCTCAATGATAGAGGAGTTGACGATCGGCGATGTCATGATCTCCGACCCCATTACAGTCTCATCCTCTGATGTTCTTGAACAGGCGGCGTTTCTTATCACCCAGCACAAGATTGGCGGTATGCCGGTTCTAGAGGATGGTAAGCTGGTGGGCGTTATCACAGTCGTGGACATCTTGGAAGCCTTTATAGACATCATGGGCGTGCTCGCATCGAGTTCGCGTTTAGATGTTCAGCTCGGTGACTCTCGAGATGCCTTCCAGGAGGTTTCCAGAATCATTCGGGAATACAACGGCGAGATCATCAGTGTTGGCATTTTGAGCCAAGAATCCACTGAACGGATATACTCTTTTCGTATTGAAAAGTGTGATACGGAACCGCTGCGCCAGGCCTTAGAGGCCCAGGGGCACAAGGTTGTCTCTTTCAGTCCCTGAGACAGATAGTAAATAATTTATTTTTATAATAAACCGGTGCTTGCTTATGGTTGAGCTGCCCACTTATTCAGGGCGGCTACTTGCACTTGTTAAATTGCCCCAGCAATTCAACTGGAAAGGAGGTGAGGCCTCATTATGCTGCCCTTTGCTGAAGTGCTCGCATTGGTGGCATAAGGGCAAAATTGGACAGTATTGTAAAGGGTCATAGCCTTCAAGGGACATGACCCAGATTGTTGAATGATAGACACTCGTTAACGGAGGTACATTATGGGCAAAATACCTGAAAATTACTTACCACCAAAAGACATGTGGCCTGAATACTTGGTTCCCGAAGAATTTGCCGACACCCCCATGGAGCTCAATCTCGCTGACTTTTTGCTGGATCGTCACGTCCGAGAAGGCAAAGGCGACAATCCTGCTATCAAGTTCATGGATAAGACCATCACCTACGCTCAAGTCCAGCAACAGGTGAACAAATTCGGCAACGCCTTGAAAGATATCGGCGTGGAGCCTCAAGATCGCGTTGGCATCCGTCTGGTAAACTCCCCACAGGCGGTTGTCGCCATTTTTGCCATTGAAAAAATCGGCGCCATCCCCGTGCCCACTTCACCCCTGTGGTCCGGAGAAGAGGTAGCCTTCGTGGCCAACGATGCCGAGATGAAGCTCTTTATAGTAAACGCCCCGCTCATGCCTCCTGTTGAGCAGGCCAAGCCCAACTTCGAGCACGGCACCAAGGTGATTGTGATCGGCGGCGACCCTACCGAAGTCAAGGCTGCAGGAAACATGGTCTTTGAGGAGATGCTGGAAGCAGGTGCTCCGGATCTGGAACCCACCATGCTCAAGGCTGACGACATCGGGCTCATGCTCTACACTTCCGGCACCACCGGTATGCCCAAGGGCTGTGTCCACTTTGTCCGAGCAGCGATCATTGAATCAAGAATCGTGAACAAATACGTCTATAAGATGAAACCTGGTGACGTCCTGGGTGGGGCCGCCCCGGTGTCCTTTGCCGCCGGATTCGGCACCTTCACCCTGATTCCTTTCGAAGGAGGAGCTGCCATATCCCTGATTCCCAAGTTCTCTCCTCCGGATATGATGGACTTGATCCAGAAGCACAAGATCACCATACTCACGGGCCTCCCCACGGGCTATCGGGCCTTGATGAAGTTCCCGGCTTTCAAGGATTACGACACCAGCTCGGTGCGTCTCTACACCTCGGGTGGTGATGCCCTAGGTGCCGAGACCTTGAGTGGCTGGCAGGCACTCACCGGCAAGCCCATCTGGGAGGGCCTCGGCGGCACCGAAATGCTTCACCTGGTCACCTCCAACACCATGAATCCGGAGCCGGTTCCAGATTCTATCGGCAAACCGCTGCCCGGTGTCGAGGTGCGCGTCATTGACGAGTCGGGTAACGACTGCAAGCCCAATGAGGTGGGCAGTATGATTCTCAAAGGTGCCTCGGGTACGCTCTATTGGAAGCCATACATTGACGATGAACGTTTACTCAAGTCGCAAAAGAAGGGCGTAGTAGACGGCTGGAATCAGATGGGCGACGCCGTCTTCATGAAAGAAGACGGCAACATCTGCTTCGTATCCCGCGAGGACGACATGATCAAGAGTTCCGGCTACCGCATCGGTCCTGCCGAGGTGGAAGAGGCACTCGAAAAGCACCCGGCGATAGCGGAGGCGGGTGTAGTCGGTATTCCTGATCCTGACAAAGGCCAAATTACCAAAGCCTTTGTGGTTCTAAAAGAGGGTCAAGAGGGCAGCGAGGAGTTCTTTGAAGAACTCAAAGGGTTCTTGAAGGAGCACATTGCCATCTACAAACTGCCCAGGGCCATAGAGTACGTGGAAGCTCTGCCACGTACACCAACCGGTAAACTCTTGCGTCGTCACCTGCGCCCGCCCAAATAGGAGCTGGTAAGACAGCAAGAAACTTCAATCCCCTCCCCTCTCTGGGGGGAGGGGATTTTTCTTTGTTACCAATTAGGGAAACCGGGGCCCCGCCCCGGAGGGGTGGGGACTGAGCGGAGCGCAGCGAGCGCGAAGAATTTAGGAATTCTGGAATTGAGCCCCCATGAGCAATAGGCACTGCTTCTTTAATTCCCAATCCCTTAATTCCCTAATTCCTTAATTCTGGCATGCGCTTGTTCCTTTTTTCTCTTTTATCCACTGTGAAAGTTCGGTAAGATGACATCAGGAAATCCACCTGAAGATGGAGTTATGACCTTGCTCTTCAAACACTACTGCGCCATCGGACTACTGCCTCTGACTCTAATCTGGTGTCATCTTGTTTCTGCAGCCCCTGCTTCCATTAAGATCGGGGAGATTAATCCTCTCTCTGGCAGGCTTGCCAAACAGGGTTTGGAAATCCATCAGGGTGTTGAGGTGGCTGTTGCTGAAATCAACGAGACCGGCGGCCTCGAAGGGAGGCGGGTGGAACTCATCTCTCGCGATGACCAGAGCCAACCAGATGTAGCCATCGCCAGGGCCGAGGAATTGTGCGCCTGGAAAAAGGTGCTGGGGCTTACCGGCGGCTACGTTGATTCCCTGGTAGGACCTATCAGCGAGGTCGCCAAGAAATACAAGGTACCTTATGTTGCCAGTGCAAGTCTGCAAAAAGAGCTCACCCAACGAGATAACCCTTACTTTTTCAGGGTTGCAACGCTCCAGGGTTTCGTGAAACCCCTGTGTACCATCATATCCCGACACTTTAAGCCGCAGCACTTGGCCATTCTCCATGCAGCAACTCCCGGCTCCACCGAGTTCGCTCGCGATCTGGAAAGTTGCCTTGAGTCTCACTCCGTTGCTGTGGAGCTCATGGAGAAATTCCGTCCAGGCACTCCTGATTTCACGCCACTCATTGGCAAATTAGCCAGTATGGATATCGACGTCGTTGTCTCTGGTGGCTTTTTCGCGGATCATCTTCTTTTGGTGCGCCAACTCAAGGAAAACAGGGTATGTCCCAAAGCCTATATTGGCCCTTTTGGCATTGCTTATGAGAGCTTTATTCGCGAAATGGGTGACGATGCTAACTATCTCTTCAGCACTTGCGCCTGGAACCCGGGAATTACCCAGCCTGGTACCGAGAAGGATTCGAAGAACTTTGTGGACAGGTTTCGCCGCATGTTTGACCGGGAGCCTAATACCACCAACATGCATGGTTACACCTCTACCCGGGCTCTGCTTGCAGCCATGCAGCACGTTTTGCGTCAGCGCAAACCACTGACCGGACCGAATATCCGTCAAGCCCTGGCGGAGCTTAATCTTGACCTCCCCATGGAACGGCTATCCTTTGATAGACATGGTGACCCCCGCAATTATCACCATGTGGTTGTCCAGATTCAGAAGGGAAGACTGGTCGCTGTCTACCCATCAGACCGCGCCACCGGTTCCGCTATCTACCCAGTGCCTAGTTGGAGTCAGAGGAAGTAGCACTCATGTGGACCACCGTTCTTGTTTCCGGGATCACCCTGGGCTGCTTTTACACCCTCATCGCGATGGGATTTGCCTTGATTTTTGGGGTAACCCATATCTTTAATCTAGCCCATGGTGAGCTGCTCGTTCTCGCCGGGTATGTAGCCTACTGGCTCTGGAAAACATTAGGTCTGTCCTTTGTCTATACTTTTCCCGCTGCAATCTTAGCAGCGCTTCTTGTCTGCTTGGTTCTGCAGCGGCTATTTTCCTTGCTCAGTGAACCTCTGGAGTTGAACTCTATTGTGGTAAGCTTTGGAGTTGCCATTTTGCTTCAGAATGGAATGCTCTTTTTCTTCTCAGGTGACTATCGTCTTATTCGGATTCCTGCCCTCAGTCATGGACTCCATTTGCAGCCATTTTACCTGAGCTATGCTCAATTAACCCTTTTAGTTCTTTCACTCCTGGTGATTATGATTCTCTACCTGCTCATGCGCCACACCTATATGGGCAAAGCCCTAAGAGCCACCATCCAGGATAAAGAAGCAGCAGCCCTGGCCGGTATCAATGTGGGCGCCATGGGAATTCTTGCGTTTGCTATCGGGGCCGTACTAATAGGCTTGGCCGGCCCCCTTTACGGCTGTATCCACTATCTCTATCCTACCGCTGGTCTGCAAGCCACTCTGCTAGCCATTACCATCACCATTTTTGCCGGCATCGGCCGCATCCGAGAGTTGATACTGGGTGGTTGGATTTTGGGTCTTGCTGAATCATTTGCAGTCGTTCTTTTGGGGGCGAGCTGGCGGGAGATGGTGAGCGCCGTCATGCTGCTTCTCTTGTTGGCGATAAATCCTCAAGGTATTCTTGGCAAAGAGGAGCGATGAGAAAAGAAGCGGTCGTTTCTAAGGATCTCAAACGTGTCCATCTCGTCCAGGCTGCGCTGCTTCTGAGTTTCTTCCTTTTGCTCTTGCTTCCCGTATTGGCTGGATATAGCGACTACATCTTACAAGTGTTCACTCACGCTCTGCTTCTGGCAACCCTGGCCCTGGCCTGGAATATTCTGGGATCCAGCGGGGCCATTTCCCTGGGCCATGCGGCCTTTTTCGGAGTTGGTGCCTACGGCTCGGCCCTTCTCAGCCATGACCTGGGGTTTTCGCCCTGGTTCACCATTCCCTTGGGAGGATTCCTGGCCACCACCGTTGCCTTGATCGTGGGTTTTCTTTGCCTGCGACTCAGGGGAGCCTATTTTGCCCTGGCGACCCTGGCCTTCGTGGAAATCCCCAAGGTTATCACTGACAACTGGGACGGCTTGACTAGGGGATCTCTTGGACTGGTGGGGCTGCCCGGGCTCCCCACCCTTCGTCTTGGCTCCTACTCTCTTGATATCAGTGGCAGCCCGGTAGGTTCTTACTATTTTGTGCTCTGCTATGCACTCGTGTTAGTATTAGTCGTGACCCTTATATTTCGATCTAATCTTGGACTGGCTCTCCAAGCAATCCGCGAGGAGGAGATCGCTGCCCAGGCGGTCGGAATCCAGGTTCAGCGGTACCGCATCCTATCGCTGTTGGTCAGCGGTTTCTTCACCGGAATTGGTGGTGCTCTTTATGCCCACCTTATCCGCTACGTCGAGCCCGGGCTGGTCTATGGGCTCCATTTCTCTGCTATACCTATGATTTTCGCCATCTGTGGGGGCCGGTTCACCATTCTCGGCCCAGCTTTGGCAGCTTTGATCCTTTATCCTTTGGATCAGTTCATCTTCCATCCCCTCGTCCCGGCGGGCCACGAGTTCCTTTATGGAGTTATTATCATTTTGACCATCCTGTTTATGCCCTCCGGATTCTGGGGACATTTACGGAAGGAACAACTTGTCTCTATTAAGACTGGAAGCATTGAGTAAAAAATTCGGGGATCATTGGGCCCTGAGAGATATCGAATTTAGCATCAACCCGGGTGAAATCGTCGGTTTGATGGGGCCCAACGGTGCCGGAAAAACGACCATGTTCAACCTAATTAGCGGACGCCACAGACCCAGCAGCGGCAAAGTCCTGTTTGCAGACAAGGATATCACCCATTACAAGCCACATGAGATTCTTCGGTTGGGCATCAGTAGGACATTCCAGTCCTCCCGTCCATTTGCCAAGATGAGCACCCTGGAAAATGTGGTCGCGGGTCGTATTTTCAGCAAAGACTTTCATCTTTTCACGCGACCCTCGGACATTGAAACGGCGGAGCAACTTCTCGAGTTGGTTGGCATTGCTCACAAAGCGCAAATGCCCGCTGGCGAGCTTACTCTCAGCGAGCAACGCAGGCTGGACCTGGCCAGGGCTCTCGCCACTCAACCTCGGCTACTGCTGCTGGACGAAGTGGCCGCTGGTTTTAGTCCGTTGGCAGTGAAACAGGCAGTAGATTTGGTTCTCCGGGTGCGAGAGCGGGGCGTAACCCTATTCATCATCGATCATTTCCTCACCCTGAGCCTCCGGGTATCCGACCGGTTGTTGGCCTTGGACCGTGGAGAAAAAGTTGCGGAGGGCAGTCCACGGGAGGTCATGAGAAATCGCGAGGTCATCCGGGCCTATTTGGGCATGCGACGGAAGGATGAATAATGGTCCGTTGTCAGTTGTCCGTAGTCAATTGCAAAAGACAATTAATGCACCTTATAGTAATGGGATTGAGTTTTCCCGTAGCACTCTGCGCCTAGTGTCCAAAGTGTAAGTCAGAATTGCAACGGACAACGGACCACAGACACTTAGCTTTAAGAACACCGGCTGCATCTTTTTGCCTAACGGTTAAAAATGGATCTGGCTATGAAAACCGAAAAACCGCTTTTGGCCATACGCAACCTGAGTTATTTCTACGGTGATCTCCAGGCACTTTTCCGGGTTAACCTGACGGTGTGTGCAGGTCAGATCGTTTCGATTGTCGGGCCGAATGGCTCGGGCA
>JASFEM010000048.1:0-21855 GCA_050124835.1 Syntrophobacterales bacterium
GAGACGAACGCCACAGAAAAGAAATAGACGCGCGCATTCTTTGCGAACAACGGTACGACCCGGCAGTTTGCCATTTTCTATTAAAGAAATCTGGAAAAAAATAAAATTTTGTTTTTATCTTATCAACGATACAAACCCACCAGTTGTTCAACTGACCTCCTCACAAGTTTCCTTCATCATGCTAATATAATCAACATGTTACGAGATTCGCCGTCGCCTGGAGCTCCTCAGAATGACATATTCGGTGACTTTTTTAGTAGCCTATCAGGATTAATTCCTACCAAAATGGTGGTTTTTCGTATTGAAAACGGTTCTACTGGAGTTAGTCTTTTCGAATGAAGTGCATACATTGTTGTGCCAAGAGCAGAGTCAGATCAAGACTTTAAGGAGGACATCATGTTTGATGCAACGACCATAGAAGAATTCAAAGCGAGCCTTCGGGGTGAGCTCATCCAACCCAGTGACGAAGGCTATGATGACGCCCGCAGTCTCTACAATGCTATGATCGATAAGCGGCCGCGCTTGATCGCTCGTTGCGCCGACGTGGCGGATGTTATGACCGCAGTGCATTTTGGTCGGGACAATAATCTACTCATCGCTATACGCGGTGGCGGTCACAACGGACCCGGACTGGGCAGCTGTAACGACGGCCTCGTAATCGATCTCTCTCCGATGAAGGGAGTGCGCGTCGATCCGGAGAACCAAACCGTGCGTGTGGGACCTGGCCATACTCAGGGCGACATGGACCACGCCAGTCATGCCTTCGGACTGGCCGTGCCAGCCGGGATCGTCTCAACTACTGGCATTGGGGGTCTTACGCTAGGCGGCGGCCACGGGTATCTCACCCGAAAGTACGGTTTGACCATTGACAATCTGATTGAGGCCGATGTCGTTTTGGCCGATGGAAGTTTTGTTACTACCAACGAATCGAACCATCAGGATCTATTTTGGGCGTTACGCGGCGGCGGCGGTAATTTTGGCGTCGTCACCAGTTTCGTTTATCGAGCTTACCCCGTAAGCACGGTTTACGCCGGACCCATCTTCTGGGACGCAAAGCACGGACGCCAGGTGATGCAGTGGTACCGGGAGTTTTTACCGCAAGCACCGGAGGAGCTCTTCTCTTTCTTTGGTCTGAAGACAGTGCCATCCACAGAGCCATTCCCTAAGGAGATTTGGGGAAGAAAGATTTGCGCCCTGATTTCGTGCTACAACGGATCGCCAGAGAAAGGGGAGGAGGCGATGAAGCCAATTCGCCAAGATCTTCCTCCGCCTATTTTCGAACACGTGGGAGCCATGCCTTTCCCGGCCCTGCAGGGCCTCTTCGACCCGCTACTACCCAAAGGCTACCAGTGGTACTGGAAGGGCGACTTCGTCAAGGAACTTCCCGACGAGGCGATCGAGGCGCATCTCGAGCATGCAGCCAAGGCTCCGAGCGAGCTATCGTTGATGCATCTCTATCCCATAGACGGCGCGGTACATCGTGTGGGGCCAACCGAAACGGCATGGAGCTGCCGGGATGCCACCTGGTCCATGGTCATCGCTGGCATCGATCCGGACCCTTCCAAGGCCGGGGCGCTCACCTCGTGGGCCAAATCGTACTGGGAAGCCGTGCATCCCTACACTATGGGCGGCGCGTATGTGAATTTCATGATGGAAGAGGGTGAAGATCGCGTCAAAGCAACCTATGGTAACAACTACGAGCGTCTGGTGGAGGTCAAGAACAAGTATGACCCGACGAACCTGTTCCGCGTGAACCAGAACATTAAGCCTTCGGTGGGGGAGTATCCATCGTCCAAAACGGCAGAAGGAACCAGAAAGTAAAAACCTCACTTTGAAGGGACGAGATCCCTTCGTCCGCCCTGCAGGCGGGCTCAGGGCAAGCTCACGGGCCGTTCTCGTTGTGGCCCAGGGAAAGCAGAATTAATAATGGGGCCGTGAAGGCCCCAAATTATTTCTGGCTCCCCGGGACGGACTTCCTTCGCTTCGCTCAGGACAAGCTCACTATTGTTGCGAGGAGGCCTTCCCAATCAACTCTAATTTCTTTTTCCTAGTCCAACCTTTAAGCGTTCTTTCTCTTTTTAGTGCGTAAGCTTTGGGTACAGGGCCTTCGCTGTAAAGTAGCTCTGGACTTCGATGTTGCCGAATTCTGTTCTCTAAATCGGTGGTTATTCCAACATAGAGCTTTCCCTTCTTCTCAACTATGTAAATCCACCAGTTGTTCATGGGATCTCAATCCCCAGCTTTTGACGGATGATGGTGAAAGTTAAGTAGAATTCACTTGTTTTGGGCAAGCGGGACGGACTTCCTTCGCCCGCCCTCCGGGCGGGCTCAGGACAAGCTCACGGACGATTCTCGGCATGGCCCGAGAGCCAGAAAATAAAAACCCCTCTGTAGGGGGTTTTTATTTTCTGGCTCCCCGGGACGGACTCGAACCGCCGACTAAGTGGTTAACAGCCACCCGCTCTACCAGCTGAGCTACCGGGGATTAGCTGGCTATTGAATTAAGAATATATCTTTTTGTGGATGGACACAATCTCCGACTGGGTGGTTAATCCGCCTACGGCGGACTCTACCCGCTGAGCTACCGGGGATCGGTTGGTGCTGGAGCAGATGTCTATAGCAAAGACCCTTGGTCCTGTCAACTGGAAATGACCCGGCCTCTTTACTCCTGTTCTACCCCACAAAGTTCCAGGAGTCGGTCAAATTCTTTGTCAACCCTTTCTTGAATGAGGGCGATATCCTCTTCCGTGAGATGGCTGAAGCGGCGCTGCAATTTAAAATATTCAGTCACCGGCTTGGGCTTTTTAATCTTGCGCGACAGTCTCCACTTGCCGTCTATCACCTCATAGAGGGGAAAGATCTTGGTCTGCACCACCAGTCGCGCTGTCTGAACTGAATCCTCTACGGCACACCGCCATCCTGTCGGACAGGGAGAGAAAATATGCAGGTAGGCAGGCCCTTTTACCAAAGAGGCCTTCTTGGTCTTGTTCATCAGATCCACATAGTAAGCCGGCGAGGCTGTGGCCACGTAGGGAATGTTGTGCGCTGCGGCGATGGCCGGCATGTTTTTCTTCCAGGTTTTCTGCCCAATGCTCTTTTTGCCCGGTGGTGATGTGGTGGTCCCGGCGCCGTAGGGAGTACTGCTGGAACGCTGAATGCCGGTGTTCATGTAGGCCTCGTTGTCCAGGCAGACATAAACGAAGTCGTGGCCTCGCTCCAGGGCTCCGGATAGAGCTTGAATGCCGATATCGGCAGTGCCGCCGTCTCCGGCAATGGCTAGAAAAATGATCTGATCATCCTCAAGCCTACCCTTGCGGATCATGGCTTTGTGGGCAGCCTCTACCCCGCTGGCTACTGCCGCAGCGTTTTCAAATGCCACGTGCAGCCAGGGCACCCGCCAGGCACTCTGTGGGTAGGGAGAGGATATGATTTCCATACAGCCTGTGGCGCTTACTACGATCACATTATTGCCTAGCGCTTTCATGACCTGCCGCAGAGCCAGCACCTCTCCGCATCCTTGGCAAGCCCTGTGTCCCGGTGCCAAAGGTTCCTCTATGGGCAGTTTTTTTGGAGTGAATCGTTGGAAATCTTTCAATGCATCTTTTGCGCTTCCCATCATTCCCTCACATTGATAATAGTATAGTTGGATCTGAGTCCATCGGCGGCTGCCGCCTCCACGCCATCGGCCATTTCCACGAAATTCTCTATCGTTACGTCCCGACCGGCAAGGCCGGCAACGTAATTCCAAATGTAAGGCTTGTCTGGTTCATCGTAGAGCGCAGCCTTGATCTCGGTGACCAGGGGCCCGCCGGCACCATTAAGGCCCAGGGCACGGTCCATCACTGCAAGCTGCTTGGCACCTTTGACTGCAGCCAGAAACTCCTCGAACGGAAAAGGCCGGAATAACCGAATCCTCACCAGGCCCACATCTTTTCCGCTGGCACGCATATGATCCACTGCGGTCATCGCCGTCTCGCTGAGGCTTCCCATAGTAACCAAAAGGGTTTCTGCGCCCTCTGTCCGGTAAGTCTCCACTGGCTTGTAGTAGCGACCGAACAAATCGCCAAATTCCTGCCACGCTTCGAGAATCACCGGTTTGGCCCCCTTGATCGCTTCGTCCTGCGCCTTTTTTGCCTCAGTGTAAACTTCCGGCATCCCCACCGGGCCAATGGTTATTGGATTTGCCGGGTCCAGCCGCATTTGTGGTTGATAGGGAGGCAGGTACCTGTCCACCTCTTTCTGGTCAAGAATTTCAATAGGCTCGATCACGTGAGTCAGGGTGAATCCATCCAGGTTGACAATCGCCGGGAGCAAAACCCGATGGTCCTCGGCAACCCGAAAAGCATGCAGGGTCAGGTCAAAAGCCTCCTGGCCGTTTTCGGCCACCGTTTGAATCCAGCCAGTATCGCGGCTCATCATCATATCTGAATGATCGTTCCAGATGCTGATCGGACCCGAAAGCGACCGGTTGGCAACCGTCATCACAATGGGAAGTCGCAGGGCCGGGGCGATATAACAGATTTCCAGCATCAGCGCTTGCCCTTGCGAACTGGTGGCGGTATAGGTTCGGGCACCTGCTGCCGAAGATCCGCAGCAGGTGCTCATTGCCGAGTGCTCTGATTCTACCGGGATAAACTCCGCATCCAGATGTCCGTCGGCCACGAGTTCAGAAAGATGCTCGACAATATGGGTCTGAGGCGTTATCGGATAAGCGGCAATCACGTCCACATTTGCCAGCATCACCGCCTCACTAACAGCAAGCGAAACCTCAATACCCACTCTTTTTGCCATAGTTACCCTCTCTCCTCTATCATGTCGAGTTCACCTCGACAGAGCAATGACGGGCGCAGATACCGCATCCCTTGCAGAACAATGGCTAGTCGCCTTCATCCTCCATGCTGATTGCATCCGCAGGGCATTCACGGGCGCAGATACCGCATCCCTTGCAATAATAAAGGTTTGGCTGATAGAACCCCATTTCATTCTGAGTGTAAACCATATCTGGGCAAAAGATATAACACTGGCCGCACTGAATGCATTTCTCATAATCGGTTACCGGACGTTGTGAGCGCCAGTCACCTGTCTTCAATTCAGCAGAGCTGCCAGGTTTTACAATGGCACAGCCTAAGGCCAAATCTTTCCAGCTAACAATCCCTGTTTCCTTAGCCACTATCTACTCCTCTACCACGGTCTCTTCGTAGGCTCGCTTGAAGGCCTTGATGTTCTTAGCGGCAATGCGACCGAAGCGCTTTTTAAGTGGACCCTCCATGGCCGAAATCGGCAACAAATCAGTTGCTTTAAGCATCGCGCCAAGCAGGGTGGTGTTGGTAATGGGCAGCCCCATGGTCTCAACCGCTATTCGGGTCGCATCCACCAGTGCCAGCTTAGCCTTGATGCCACTGGCCGCGCGAATCTCTTCAGCACCTTTGGAACTGTTCAACACCACTATCCCATCATTTGTCAATCCGGCAGCCACATTTACAATGTCAAGGAGAGTGGGGTCCAAAACAACCACGATATCAGGCTCATAGATTTTTTCTCTGGTGCGGATGGGTTCATCGCTCACTCGCACATAAGCCATTACTGGCGCCCCCCGTCTTTCCGGGCCGAAGCTGGGAAACGCTTGGGCATACTTCCCTTGCTCAATGGCCGCTAGCGCAGTAAGTTCCGCTGAGGTCACCGCTCCCTGACCACCTCGACCGTGAAATCTGATCTCTATCATGGCTGTGGCTCCGATTCCTTTAATTCAACATCGCCATTAATCTTGAGAATCTCAGTGAAGGTCAGTAAAAGGTTTGGAATCACAAGCGAAGTTAACATGCAACATTTGTGCAAACAACTTATGAATAACCCTACAAGCCAAGCGAGTCAAGAAGTTTCAGAACACTCTAGCTGGATTGCCTCCGCCCCTCCAAGGCCCGCTTCAAGGTAACAGCGTCAGCGTACTTGAGATCGCCCCCCATAGGGATGCCCTGGGCGATTTGGCTAACGCTGACCTTGTGCTTCCGCAAGAGTCCGGCAATATAGGTGGCAGTGGCCTCTCCCTCGGCACTAGGATTAATGGCCAGAATGACCTCTGTGATGGACTCTTGTCCCAACCGTGTTAGCAACTCTTTGATCCGAAGATTCTCTGGGCCAATGCCATCGAGAGGAGCCAACACGCCCTGCAGGACGTGGTAGCGGCCGCGAAAGGCTCCCGCTTCCTCCAGTGCGAGAAGATCTCCCGCCTCCTCCACGACACAAATGGTATTGGTATCACGGCTGTTATCCGTGCAGATCTGGCAGGGATCCACATCTGTGAGATTAAAGCACCTGGAGCAAAAACCGATCGCTTGTTTTACCTCCAAAATGCTCTCTGCAAGAGATTCCGACAGATCTCTCGGTGCCCTCAGGAGATAGAGAGCCAGCCGTGCTGCTGTCTTCTGGCCAATGCCAGGAAGTTTGGACAGATTCGTAATAAGGCGATCCAGGGAGGACGGGTAGATGCTCATGTCTAATACCTTTGGAATTAGGGTCCATAGTCAGTTGCCCGTTGCAGTTAAGGCTCGGATCGTTCGCTGCAAAGCCCCAAGCGCATAGTGTCGGTAAACAGCCAGCAGCTAACAGCGGACAGACAATCAGAACAGCCCAGGAATCTTCATGCCACCGGGTAGCTGCAAACCACCGGTAATTTTACTCATCTCTTCGGCCGCCATTTCCTGAGATCTCTTTAATGCCTCGTTTACAGCGGCAACAATCAGGTCCTGCAACATTTCTATATCATCCGGGTCCACCACCTCGGGTTCCAGTTCAATGGAAAGCAATTCCTGACGTCCGTTGGCCCTGGCAACCACCATACCACCACCCACTGAGGATTCCACAATCTTATCTCCGAGCTCCTCCTGCATTTTGGCCATCTTTTCCTGCAAAACCTTGGCCTGTCGCATCATATCTCCAAAACCTTTTGCCATGCACATCCTCCTTTATTCATTGTTGATTTCAGATTGCAGATTTCGGATTGACGGTAGTTGCAACGCGGAACCTGGAATTCTGAGACGATTCTTTAACTTCCGGCCAAATACCAAATCGAAACAGTGAACTCCCAAGATTCTGTATTCTGCAATCTCAAATCCGAAATCCCAAATCCGAAATCTTTTTACTTCCCCTTGTCCGGTCCGACCCTCACTTCGACAATCTCACCGCCGAATATTTCTAAAGCTTCAGTCACTAAGGGATGCTTCAAGGCTTTCTGTTGCCTCTGCCTCTGGAGGTCAGTCTTTCCTCTCTGCTCATGCCGACCTGCATGGCTACCAGGATTGAGAGAGATTTTCACCTTCTCCCCAAAAACCTCCCGTCCCAACTGATTGAGTAACTTGAAGCTTGTTTTTTCTTTTACCATTTCGTAACTAAACTCATTGCCGTTGAAATCGAGTTCTAGTCGATCCTGCTGCGGTTCTTTGACACTGACCCGCTCGAGATTGGCTGCAAGTGCAGGTTTTTCTTGGCGTATTTTCTCAAGAAGGTCCTCCCATTTGCCAGCAGATGGCTCAGCAATAACTGCGGGCTCGGTCTTCTCTTCCTCTTCGGTCGGAGAATAATCTGAGGATACCACCTGCTCGGTGACATCTGGCTCGCCAGCAAAGATAGGTCCTGATGCCTGTTCGCTTGCAGAAATTTTTTGCTCCAGATGAAGCACTTGGGTGATGATCTCGTCTATATCCATAACCCGGGGAAGCTGAACCAGGCGGAGAAGGGTCATCTCCAAGACCAGCTTCGGGTTGCTGGCACGTCTAAGCTCCTCCTCCCCTTTCAGAAGAAAATGGAAAAATTGCTGAAGGGTGGCGCTACTCGCTTCGGCTGCCTGCTCTCTTAACTCGGCCAGTTCAGCCTCGGTAAGGTCAATCAGATGCTGGGGCTCCTTGCTAACTTTCAAAACCAGCAAATTGCGAAAGTGCGTGGCCAGTTCCTGGCAGAAGCGTCTCAAATCATGCCCGTGGAGGTAAACTATCTCGACAATCTCCAGACAGCGAGTCGCATCGCCACTGAGGACCGCACCCGCAGCGTCTAGCAGAAGCTGGCGATCAATGACCCCGAGAACCTCCAGCAGATCCTCGTTTGATATGTCCTTTCCAGAAAAGGCGATCATTTGCTCAAGGAGACTCTGCCCATCTCGCATGCTGCCCTCAGCCTCACGTGCCAGCAGACGTAAGCTTACGTCGCTGATCTGGATACCCTCTGCCTGAGCAATATGCCGTAAATGCTCAACGATATCGTTTCCGGCAATACGGCGAAAGTCGAAGAGCTGGCAGCGACTCATGATGGTGATGGGAATGCGGTGGGGTTCCGTAGTGGCAAAGATAAAGATCGCATGCGGCGGCGGCTCCTCCAGTGTTTTGAGCAGCGCATTGAAAGCCTCTCCGGTGAGCATGTGTACTTCGTCTATTATGTAGATTTTGTATGGACTTCTTGCGGGCAAGTAACGGATATTTTCCCGCAACTCCCTAATTTCGTTGATGCCTCGGTTGGAAGCGCCGTCGATTTCCAGTACATCAAGTGAGATTGATGCGGTGATTTCCTTGCAAGATTCACATTGGTTACAAGGAGTGGGGGAGGGACCCTCGATACAGTTCAGTGCCTTGGCCAAAATACGTGCCACCGAGGTCTTGCCGACGCCTCGAGCGCCGCTGAACAGATACGCATGAGCAATGCGTTGGCCTGAGATAGCATTGGTTAGAGTTTGGACCACATGCGGCTGACCGATGACGTCTTCGAAACTCTGGGGCCGCCACTTACGTGCCAGAACAACATAAGACATGGGAGGGAAACTTCCTAGTTCAATTTTTCAGGTTTGAAGAAGTTTGTTGTTTGTTGGGTTCCAATCATACCTCACAAAATGACAAATGGAATAATGAAATAATGAAATGTTGGCCTCATAGGGATTCTTTTTCCCCTAAAACCTCTAGCAGATAGATTTCAGAAAGGTAATCCCAGTTTGATGGCGACCATTATTCCAATATTCCATCATTCCATAGAGCACTGGAGGGCAACTGGATATTTTGTTATCGAAGTTGGCGGTTAGACTTGTTAGTGAGATCTAGAAAAATGGCGGAGAGAGTGGGATTCGAACCCACGGTTCCGGGGTTACCGGAACACACGATTTCCAGTCGTGCCCCTTCGGCCAACTCGGGCATCTCTCCGCATTTTGTGCTAAAAGCTTTCAGCAATCAGCTCTCAGCTGACGAACTAATTTAAAACACCCTCAAATTTGCTAAATTTTGTCTTTGTGCTCGAAGTAATTTTTTCTCTGCTGAACGCTAAAAGCTGACCGCTGATGGCTACATTATTGGCGGAGAGGGTGGGATTCGAACCCACGTGCCCGGCTCTTCACCGGACAAGTCGATTTCGAGTCGACCCCGTTACGACCACTTCGGTACCTCTCCGCAAAATTTGTACAGTGATTTTATCAGAAGTGCAAAGAGTTCGAAACCTCTTTAGCGTTTAGCTCTAAAAAAGGCTTGAAGCAGCGCCCGACTTTCCTCAGCCAGAACGCCGCCATGAGCTTCAATCCGGTGATTCAATCGATTATTGGCTGCAATTTCGTAAACAGACTCGATTGCCCCTGCTTTGGGATCTGACGCCCCATAGATTACC
The DNA here is from genome assembly GCA_050124835.1 of Syntrophobacterales bacterium. Classification (GTDB taxonomy): domain Bacteria; phylum Desulfobacterota; class Syntrophobacteria; order BM002; family BM002; genus BM002. The sequence goes on from JASFEM010000048.1 coordinate 9,631, forward strand.
ATCGCCAAACGAGCCTGCACCATTGCCCCCACGCACATAACGCACGGCTCAAGCGTTACGTAAAGAAGATGATCCGGCAATCGATAGTTAGCAAGCCGAGCCGCAGCTTGCCGAAGCACTAGAACCTCTGCGTGGGCGGTGGGATCATTCAGGCCTATGGGACGGTTATGGGCCCGTGCGATAACATCTCCGCCTGGCGAAACCACCAGCGCCCCAATCGGCACCTCTCCCTGGAGCGCACCCTTCTCAGCCTCTTCCAGGGCCTCTCTCATGTACATCTCGTGCGCTTCCATTTAATCTCTCATAGAGCTCACAGAGAACTCTGAGAGCTCTTAAATATAAAAGCAGTAAAGTTTAATTCTGTATAGGGGAGGATCGCTTAAAGGCTTAATCCCTGTCCTCGAGCCCACGCTCAATCTCGTTGACAACCATGAAAGCTGCCTCTACTGGGTCTGTCGCCTCCCGTATGGGCCGACCCACCACAATGTAATCTGCTCCATTTTTGACTGCGAGATATGGGGTAACTACCCTGGCCTGGTCGTCTTTGTCCACATTTCCCCAATCAGGCCGAATACCAGGGGTGACCACGAGCAAGTCCTCACCAAATGTCTTTTTAACAGCCGTCGCCTCACGGCCTGAACAGACGATTCCTGCACAGCCCGCCTGCTTGGCCAGAGAGGCTCTCTGCAAAACAAGCTGGATGGGCTCTGCCGCCAACTCCTCCCGAATTCCGAGGGAGAGGAGGGCGTTGCTGTCCAGGCTGGTAAGTACCGTAACAGCCAATATCTTGATGTGGTCAGCAACCTCAGCCACCACCGCTTCAAGGAGAACAGGATCGCAGTGAACTGTGATGAAATTGACCCTGCGCAGGCAGGAACCGCTGCGAATAGCCCGTTGAACCGTTGCCGGGATGTCATGAAATTTCAGATCAAGAAAAATCTTCGCATCGGTCAAATCCGCTATGGCATCCACTATGGCTGGTCCTTCAGAAACAAAAAGTTCCAGACCAACCTTGAACACCCCCACCTGATCACCAAGTAGCTTCACATATTTGCGCGCTTGCTCAGCATCAGGGACATCCAGCGGAAAAATCAACCTGTCTTTGGCAATCATTTGTACCCTCACAAGTCTTAATCGTTGCTTCCGACCACTCCAGGCTATACCTTCACCTGCTTTGATGGTCAAGGATAAAAGGCATAAAGATTGAGGATGCCGTATCGGAATGTTGCATCCCGGGGTGAGACAAGATAATATCCACAGGGTCGAGACTAGCTATTACCGCTCTGGGGGAAACATGGAGGCCATGAAGAATCGTTTAATGGAAATAATCCTGGACAAGTCTTTTCAATATGCCGAGGAGCCCATATTCAAGTTGGTCTCCGGGGGGGTGAGCAATTTCTATTTCAACTGCAAGCCCACCATGCTGGATCCGGAGGGCAAGGAACTCATTGGCCGGCTGATCTTTGCTGAAATCAGGGACCTCGAGGTTTCCGGGATCGGCGGTCTAGAACTTGGCTCGGTCCCCATCTCCAGTGCGGTCTCTTTGATTTCCCAACTCGAAGGTAAACCCATTAGAGAGTTCATCGTCCGAAAAGAGAGAAAGGACCATGGAATTCCCGCAAAAATGGAGGGAGAATTTGCTCCCGGTGAAAAGGTGGTGGTGGTAGACGATGTCATCACCACCGGCGGCTCCACCATCAAGGCCATTGAAGCGGTCCAAGACCTTGGGCTCACGGTCGCGAAGGTCATCGTCCTGGTGGATCGCGAAGAGATGAACGGTAGAGAGAATATTCAAAAACTCTGCCCGGAGGTGGAAGCACTCATTAAACGTTCCGAGGTCATGCAATTATATAGTAAACGCAAAGCGCAGAGCGCAGAGCGCAAAGCGTAGGATTAGGAGACCAGGCTCCCGCTGCTGATAGTCAACCGCTAAATTCCTACCTGCTTTTCCTGCATTACTAAATTGAATCCCCCATTTCAGACAGCAGTTGGCAATTGACCATTTGGCCAAATGGCTTCTGGCGTTTTGGCCAAAATAAATGGCTCGCAAATACAGCACTTGAGGAGAGGTCATGGCCAATACAAAAAACGCAAAGCGGTCAGGGCATAGGGCGGTGTGGATTCAAGTAGGCTCTCAATCGCCGAGAGTCAAACGGTGACTTCCCACCCGCTTTCCTTCCCTTCCCAGAGGTATCTTCAATGCCAGACACCCGTTGATAGTTGACCATTTGGCCAAATGGCTTCTGGCGATTTGGTTAAAACAAATGGCCTGCGAATACAGCACTTGAAGAATGGTGTAGTATAAACATCTGATATTACAAGAATTAATTATTTTAATACGCTTGGCATTAGTTGTGCATATCATGGTCATGTCCAAATGTGACCACGTGCATAAAACTCTTAAAATAAGGAGGCACAAATGAAGGCGATTACTTTCTCGAAGAGGGGGAGGAGGTTTGTACCAATTGTCTTAAGCCTATTTTTCGCCTTAGTCCTGGTGACGCCAGCCATACTCCAGGCATCCATGACCGTAAATGTTGAAAATCCAACTAATCCTGTGGGTGCTAACGTGTCGGTGACGGCAACGGTAACGCCGGATACATTCCTTTGGTGGCCGGGTCTCACCTTTGCAATTGTCGACGGTCCAAATGCAGGTATCCTAGAGGAAGTGGGTACCGTCTACGAAGGCAGCAATCAGGTAGCTACTTTCACCTACACGAGCAATGAAACCGGCACTGACACCATAGAGGTATACGTGAATTATATGGGCAGCGGTTGGTATGATGCTAAGAGCATCGCTACGGTTGAATGGATAAATAACTCTCCATCCTTTAATCTTGTCGTTCGCCACAAATTAAACGTCAATAGCCGGGGTGTTTTGTCGATTACTGTCTGTGGTAGCAGCGATTTTGATGTGAATTCGATTGACCCGGACTCTGTAAGGTTGGAGGGCGTCCCAGCAGTGCGCCACACCTTTGCCGATGTGGAAGGCCCTTCAGGAGGGACTGATGGCTTCGGCGATCTGATCTTGAAATTCAAAACTCAAGAAATTGCCAAGGCACTCGGAGAGGTCGAGGATGGTGAAGTCAGAGTATTAGTCCTAACCGGCAGCCTTGCAAGCGGAAAGCTTCTCGAGGCCGATTTTGAAATGACAATAATAAAAAAGGGCAAACCCAAGAAGGAAAAGAAAGAAAAGAAGGAAAAGAAGGAAAAGAAAGAAAAATAGTCCCACTTCGACACAACATGAATTTTAAAGGCAGGGTCAACAGTGACCCTGCCTTTTTTGCTGCGCTATGCGCTGTGCGCATTGCCTTTCGCACTGAGCAGCAGCAGGATGACCGCCACGACTTGAGCTAGTAACGAAAAAACCACAAGAATATAAAGATTCGCACTCCGTTCCCAGAGCCAGGGCCCTAAGAGTGCGCCTGCCATTCGACCCACCACCAATGCACTGAAATTAAATGCGAACCATTTACCACGTTCTGAAGGGACCAATTCTGAGACGTAAGGAAAAATTGAAACTATGGTGAACTCAAAAAGGTAGAACATAACTGCGAGACCCACAAAGGCGAGCACTATGGAGCTCTGACAAAATGGAAGGGCAAGATAACTCATCCCGGTTAAGAGCAGACCCGTTAAGATTGAGCGTCTTTTACCAAACCGATCAACCAGAAAAACCACGGTGAATTCGCCAGCCAGCTCGGCCAACCCCACCAGGATCGAATAGAGTCCCAATGCTTGTACCTGGAGATTAAACTGCTTCTCCAGCCATGCTCCGTAGACGATCACCATGTTTTCATTGGCGAAAACCATCAGGAGAGAAACCCCCAGAATCAAGGTTGGCCTGGCCCGAACGGTGACCTCTTCCCTAGTGCTGGAGACGACCTGGCTTGCTGATTCTTTGTAATTAGGGTTTTCCTGTGTGACTTCCTGCAGACGCTTTGTACAGATGATTGCTAGCAAAGCGGCTCCGGAAATGAGCACGAAGGGACTTTGCCAGCCAAAGTGGGCGATGAGAAAGCCACTGAGTGGAATACCTATCAGCCAGCTCCCCGCCCAGGATGACTCCAGGATACCGAGAGCCCACGCTCGCTTCGAGTATGGGATGCGACTACTGGCAAATGCTTGCACATTGGGGTCGTAGACTGGTTTTGACAAGCCGATAAGCACAAAACCAAGAAGGGCCAAGGAAAAAGTCCGAGATACCGATACGGTCAAACTCCCGATGAACAGAGCAGTCAATCCAAGCAGCATACCCCATGCATATCCTTTTCGCTTCTCCAGAAGCCCCCAGAGGGCACCGGTCAGGCCGACTAGATGGCGTGCTGCCACCAAGAGTCCCGCCTTCTCAAAGGAGATGCCCAACCCTCTGGCGATCGCGGGAAGAAAAGGGTAGGTCACCCGGACCGCTAGATTTAGCGTAACCCTACTGAATAGAACTACGAACCATGTCCACTTTGACATGCGATCTAAGTCTCCCGATTTTTTTTAAATTCAGGAACAGATACAATACAGGGCCGACAAAGTAAATAGTCCTAAACTTAAAACTTGAGTCGAGGTGCAGGTGCGGTCCCAATATTTTAGTGAAAAAAGCATTTTTTATGGATAGAATCTACAGAAATTACTACCGGCCCTCTCAGATTACATCCTGGAGATACCTATGATTCCTGAAGAAGTTTTTAATGTGATCAGCACCAACCGCCAGCGCTACATCGAGAGACTTTGCGAGTTCCTCCAGATTCCAAGCGTAAGCACTGATTCTGCCCATACCGCAGACGTTCAAGAAGCCGCTGCTTGGGTTTTGGCAAGACTCAGAGGGCTTGGTTTTCAGGTGACACTTCACGAAACCGAGCGCCATCCAGTGGTCTATGGGCATCTCCATACTGACCCTGACCTGCCGACCCTTCTCATCTACGGACACTATGATGTGCAACCCCCTGATCCCCTGGATGAATGGATCACTCCTCCCTTCTCCCCAAGTACCAGGGATGGCTTCATCTATGCCCGGGGAGCCACGGATAACAAAGGACAATGGTTCACCTATTTTGCAGCGATGGAAGCAATCCTTGCGGTAAGTGGAAATCTTCCTATCAACGTCAAGGTGCTGGTGGAGGGAGAAGAGGAGATCGGCAGTCCCAGCCTGGAACCATTTTTGAAAAAACATCTGGGAGAACTTGAGACGGATGCCATAGCCATTTCAGACGGCTCGCAGTTTGCCCCCGGCATGCCAGCAATTACATATGGACTACGAGGACTTTCCTATTTGCAGGTGGATGTGCAAGGACCTCGGGTCGACCTGCATTCAGGCAGCTTTGGGGGATTGGTAGCCAACCCTGTGCAGGTCCTTTCCCGACTGCTGGCCCAACTCAAATCAGCTGACGGCTCCATCGCAATTCCTGGTTTTTACGACGACGTGCGGGACCTGAAACCCAGGGAACGTCAAGAAATGGCCGCTCTGCCCGTTGACGAGGTTGAGTTGAAGAAATATTTGGGGGTTGACGAGCTTGTTGGAGAACCTGACTATGGACCAGTGGAACGCAGGTCAGCTCGCCCGACCCTGGATGTCAACGGCATTTGGGGAGGATTTTCAGGAGAAGGAGCAAAGACAATCATCCCCGCCAGAGCCGGAGCCAAAGTCAGTATGCGTCTTGTGCCCGATCAGCGTGCATCGACCGTCAAGGGACTATTCGAGGATTTTATCCGCTCCAAAGCACCTCCTGGGGTGAAACTCCAGATTACGGATCTGCACGGCTCCGATCCTGTGCTAGTCAAACGAGATCAGGCGGCCATGCAAGCCGCCGTCAGAGCCATTAAGATCGGTTTTGGCAAGGAGCCCCTCTTCATTCGTGAAGGTGGTTCCATTCCCATCGTCAGCCTCTTCAAAGAGCTTCTCCGATGTAACAACATACTTCTTATGGGCTGGGGCAGACCCGACGATGGCGCCCATTCGCCCAACGAACGTTTCTCCCTTGAAGACTTCCACTGCGGCATTAGAGCAGCAGCGGCCCTGTTGTATGAACTGAAGCAAGCCTTAACTGGTTCTAACCCACCTCCTGCTCGCGTGGCGGGGAAAGCGTCAAGCTAGAGGTGACCGGAGCACGGGAAAATCCTTTTTTTAGTCTGAAACTAAATGGCCACATTAAAGGCTTTGTGGTTTTTTTGAATTGACAGCTAAAATGAACCTTGTTAACTGTTTCCATATCCTAGCAAACTTGTGCATTTCATTTTCCAATCAGCAAATACTGGAATGATCACTGCTCATTGAGACATAGGGCTATAGAGGAGGAGTCATGCTGGAAGAGTATCCCAAGGAGGTCCTACTCAAAGATGGTGTCAGTTGCAATCTCAGGCCGATGATAGCGGACGACCTGGAGGGTCTTTACAGATTTTTTGTCTCCCTTCCCGAAGAGGACTTGAGGTATCTGCGCGATGATCCAACTGACAGAAGATTAGTAGAGAAATGGTGTCGAGAGATCAATTACGACAAGGTGCTACCGATTCTGGCAGAGTATGAAGACAGGATTCTGGCAAACGCCACTCTCCACCGGCAAACCACTGGCTGGGAAAAGCACGTGGGTGAAATCCGTGTTACTATTTCCACCGACGTCAGGCAGCGCGGCTTGGGGTCTCGTCTAGTGGAGGAACTCACAGGTCTCGCCCGCGCAGCCGGCTTGGATAAGCTTTTGGCCCGGGTCATAGCATCCCAGACCGACGCCATAACGGTATTTGAAAAAAACGGCTTCAACCAGGTCGCCACCCTGAAAAATTTTGTCAAAGATGTCCATCACGGCGATTATCAAGATATTGCGGTTCTGGTTAAAGATCTAAGCCAGGACTAGCCTAGACGAAGGAGCATTTATGCGAGAGGTGGTAATAGTCAGTGCGGTTCGTACTGCCATCGGTAAATTCGGGGGCAAACTGAATTCTGTACCTGCTGCTGAGTTAGGGGAGATCGTCATAAAAGAACTCCTCGCCAGAGCCAAGATTCGCCCTGATAAGGTTGATGAGGTGATCATGGGTAACGTGCTGGAAGCACGGCTTGGCAAGAATCCGGCAGGACAAGCTGCAGTCCGTGCTGGAATAAGCCAGTATAGCCCATCTTTTACGGTTAGCAAGGTCTGCGGCGCAGGTATGAAGTCCATATTCCTGGCTGCTCAGACGATAAAATCCGGCGACGCTGAAATTGTGATCGCTGGGGGTATGGAAAATATGAGCGAGGCAACCTTCTTGCTGCAAAAAACTACCGACCCAACCGCATTGGGGAGCGAGGGAGCCATTGACATAATGATCCAAGATGGCCTGTGGTGCTCCCTTGGCGATAGCAGGAAGGGGATAACCTCTGAAGATGTTGGAGAGAAGTTCGGCGTTAGTAGGAAGGAACAGGACGATTACGCCGCAAAGAGCCATCAAAAAGCAGAGGCAGCAATAACTTCCGGTCGTTTCAAGGATGAAATCGTGCCCGTCAAAGTCCTCCAAAAAGAAGGAGATCCAGTTGTTTGTGATACAGATGAGAATCCCAGATTTGGCGCCACCCCTGAGACCTTGGCCCAATTGAAGCCTGTTTTTGGCAAAAATGGGACCATAACCGCAGGGAACAGCTCACCAGTCGCTGATGGGGCAGTAGCCCTTCTGATTATGAGTGCAGAAAAAGCCTTCAAGATGGGAATCAAACCCATGGCCAAGCTCACTGGCTACGATTACCACTGGTCCGAACCCGAGCTAATGGGCTTCGGTCCCATCTATGCGGTTCGAAGCGCTCTCCATAAAGTTTGGGCAGGGATCGACCGGAAAATCGAACTTGTAGAACTGAATGAGACCTTCGCCGCTCAGTCCATTGTATCTTTGCGAGAGTTGAACCTAGATCCGGAAATAGTAAATGTCAATGGAGGTGCCATTGCATTAGGCCACCCCATGGGCTCCAGTGGGGCGAGGATATTGACAACCCTTCTCTATGAGATGCAAAAAAGGGACGTAAAAGTAGGTTTGGCCGCCGGCATGGGCATTGCCTGCATCGTGGAACGGGAGTGGTACTATTAGTGTTACACATGCCTAAAGTGAACTAAATTTTCCAACTGTCTAAAATTACAATAGAAAAGGAAATTTTTTGGAAGAGGAGATCCTATGATTCTTCATGAATATCCCAAGAAAGCCACTTTGAGGGACGGAACCGAACTCACTCTAAGACCTCTTAGAAAAGAAGACCAAGAATCTCTGCACGAGTATTTTTTGAGAATGCCCCCGGAGGATCGAATGGGCTTGAAGGACGACGTTACCGACCCTAAGGTAATTGAAAACTGGATTTACGATTTGGACTATGATGTGGTCTTGCCAATGCTCGCGTTGGATAATGGACGGATTGTGGCCAATGCCACCTTACATTTCAATCAGATTGGTTGGACGAAACATCAGGGAGAGATCCGTATCACCAATGACCCTGTATACAGGCAAAAGGGGTTGGCAACCCGTCTCATTCAAGAATTGATAGAGGTAGCCGCTTACTTTGGTCTCGAGCAGCTCACCGCAGAGATTGCACCCACCTCGGTGGAAACCCGCACGATATTTAGAAAGCTAGGTTTCAACGAGATCGCCTCGTTGAGAGGTTTCGTCAAAGACTTTGAGGGAAATCAGTCAGATCTCACCATAATGGTGATGTATATCTAGCTAGTGTCCATCCGGAAGTCTACTGGAGTACTGGAGTGTCCGAAAATTCCAAATAACAAATCCCAAATTCCAAACAAATTCACAATAACCAAAATTCAAAATTCTAAACCAGTTTTGGTCATTTGGTATTGGAATTTGAAATTTGTTTGTAATTTGGTGCTTGGAGTTTGGGATTTAATATACTCCTGTAATCCAAAAAAGCTCACCATCTTTACCCATTTACCCACCAAGCCATGCAACTTTGACCTGACCAATAGGATTGTCCTCCGCACCCATCCGCAGCAACCATCAGCCAAAGGTTAAACATCTTGTGCCCGACCAATCTGTTATGTTAAAGTGTTCACATTTTTATCTATATGAAAATAATATGTAATCTTCTCTCGATAGAGTAATTAACCGTTTTCTACATCGCTTCTACAGGAAAAGGATATGGAAAGGAGGTCGGTGAAAAATGAACCACAGAGCAGATGATGGGTGGAGTCCTTATCTGGCTGGAGCATTGAGCGGCTTAGTCCTGGTATTGTCAGTCTTGATTGCCGGTAAGTACTTCGGTGCTTCCACATCCTTTGTCCGTTCCGCCGGAATGATCGAAGAGTTATTTGCTCCGGAGCGGGTTTCGCAACTTGCATACTTTGAAAGCAAAACACCCAAGATTGACTGGCAGTGGATGTTTGTTTTTGGGATTTTTCTGGGATCGCTCATCTCATCGATCACCTCGGCAAGCTTCCGTTGGCAGGCCCTGCCTGATATGTGGAAAAACCGTTTTGGCGCCAGCATTGGCAAAAGGGCCATTATCGCCTTCCTGGGTGCGGCTGTGGCCATGTTTGGGGCCAGACTGGCTGGTGGCTGACCTAGCGGCCACGGGCTGAGCGGTTCTGTTCAGTTAGCGGTAAGCGGTTACATCGCCCTGATTTGTTTCTTCATCGGGGGGATGGTCGTGGCCAGGGTTCTTTACGGCGGAGGTGGGCGGATATGAAAATGCTCATTTATGGACTTGTCACTGGTATTTTCTTTGGATTCTTCCTGCAGAAAGGCCGAGTTCTGCGCTACGACAAGCAGCTGGGTGCTCTGCGGTTGATGGACATGACCATTGTCAAATTCATGCTCTCTACCATTCTTGTTGGCATGGTGGGCGTGTATCTCCTCAAAGATATGGGGTTGGTCGAATTGTCGGTAAAACCCACAAGTCTGGGGGCAAACGTCTTGGGCGGGCTTATTTTTGGGTTAGGCTGGGGGTTATTGGGTTACTGTCCCGGTACCTCCGCTGGTGCTCTTGGTGAGGGTCGCTGGGATGCATTCTGGGGCATCCTTGGTATGCTAGTAGGCGCTGCCATTTATGCCGAAGTATACCCAGCCTTGAAAACAAACTTGCTCACCTGGGGAAATTTGGGCAAGATCACCCTGCCACAGATACTTGGAGTGAGCCATTGGGTTATCGTTCCCGTATTCATTGTCGGAGCTTTAGCCTTGTTTTGGTTATTTGAAAAAATGGGGCTGTGAAAACTAGCTTTCAGCCCATTATGTAAACTTTTGCTCATTTTACCCATTTTTTACCGTATACGTTTTGGGTAAATTTACCCATTTTATTTACGGTAAAAAATGGGTAAATTATTATTTGGTGGAGGGCTTAGATGAGTGAGATTGGATCAACATCGGCGCTCAGGCTCACGCCGGAGCCCTTCAGCTCGGCTTGCCACCAATTCATCAGCTCTCGGCCAGCATTGAGAAGGGGAGCCGATTTTCTGGACTTGAGCAGCAGTTGCCAGCGGTACTTTGCTTTCACCCGGGGGAGGGGAGCGGCCACCGGACCAAGCATCTCCAATTCCTGAAGACGGTCCGGACGTTGGTGGAGGAGCTCTTTAAACCTTGCCCCGAGCCGCTGCGCCGCCTGATGTGTCTTCTCTTCCACATTGCCAGCCAGTTGAAACAGAATTAGCCTGCGGTAAGGTGGATAGCCCAGTTCCTGGCGGAAAGCCATCTCTTCCTCGAAAAAACCTGTATAGTCGTGCGTTCTGGCAAACCGAATGCTGTAATGTTCTGGATTGTAGGTCTGCACCAGAACCCTTCCCGGGCTTTCACCCCGGCCGGCTCGCCCTGCAACCTGGGTCAAGACTTGAAAGGTATTTTCCGCGGCGCGGAAATCTGGCCATTGCAGAGCGATATCCGCACTCACCACCCCCACCAGGGTAATGTTGGGAAAATCATGTCCTTTGGCAATCATCTGAGTGCCCACCAGAATGTCAGTGCGACCACTGCTGAGATCATTTAGCAGGCGGCGATACGCCTGTTTGCTTCTGGTGGTGTCCCGGTCCATCCGGCTAACCCTGGCTTCGGGAAAAAACCGCTTTACCTCTGCCTCCACCCGCTGAGTACCAAAGCCGAACGGCTTGAGCGCAGTCCCATTGCATTCGGGGCACTCTGGCGGCACATCCATGGCAAGGCCGCAAAGGTGACAGCGCAGTTTCTCGCCGGCCCGATGCCAGGTGAGACTCACGGCGCAGTTGTGGCAGTGCTGAACATGGCCACAGCGGCGGCAGAGGAGAAAATTTGCATAACCCCGTCGATTGATAAGCAGAAGGGCTTGCTTGCCAACAGCGAGAGTATCCGCCAGAGCTTGCCTGAGAGGAACTGATATCAAATCGGTTTGCTTCTGATATTTCATGTCAATGATGGTTACTTTGGGAAGGGGCCGGTCATCGATGCGGTGCGGCAGGTTGAGTAAACCAAATTTACCCTGAAGCGCGTTGTGATACGAAGAGAGTGCGGGAGTGGCCGAACCCATGATCACAACAGCTTCTTCCAACTTGGCCCGCATCACCGCAGCATCTCGTCCGTGGTAACGAAATCCCCTCTCCTGCTTGTAGGAACCATCGTGCTCCTCATCCACCACCACCAGACCCAGCCGCTCCAGGGGCGCGAAGAGTGCCGAGCGGGCTCCTACGACCACATCCGCTTCGCCGCGGCGAACCCTAACCCATTCATCCCGCCGCTCCCCCCGACCGAGGCCACTGTGTAGAATGGCCACCCGAGACTGGAAGTGTTGTCGAAACAGTCCCTCCATCCGCGCAGTGAGTGCTATTTCCGGCACCAACACCAGGCTCTGTCTTTTCAACCGCATGGCAGCGGCCGCGGCAGCTAAGTATACCTCGGTCTTACCGCTGCCGGTGACGCCGTAAAGGAGAAAACTGGCAAAACGTTCCCTCTCCAAAGCCTGGTTGATTTGCTGAATCGCCTGCTCCTGATGGACGGTGTGTGTATGCGGAGGATGAGATTCCTCAATGGGTGGGCTCATGGGATCACGATAGACTTCTTCCAAACTGACGGATACCAGGCCGCGATCGGCCATTTTTCTGATCCAATAATAGCCGTTGCCGACCTGGACCTTGAGCTTCCTGAGTTGGCGCGGTCCCGTTGCTAGAAGGTCGAGTATTTTCCTTTCTTTCTCTTTGAGGTCGTCTGCCGCAGCGTCCAGAGCACTCGGATTTCGCCGGACAACTTTCAGACGTCTCGGTTTCACCCGAGGCTCCTGCACACGATCCTCCCAGGTAATCAAGCCCCTGCGGC
>JASFEM010000049.1:0-21697 GCA_050124835.1 Syntrophobacterales bacterium
GAGAACCTGGATTTAGCCGTTCCCCTGTTAGAGCGCTGCCACAAGAACGAAATTATTCTGGAAATCGAGGTGGGTGTCGTGGGGGGCGAAGAGGATGGGGTCAGTGGAGAAGGGGCTGCTGAAAAGCTTTATACCACCCCCGAAGACATGCTCGAAGCAGCTCACCGTATGAACGAAGTCAAAGGTGCGCGTTATCTGGTGGCTGCCACCTTTGGTAACGTCCACGGGGTCTACAAGCCGGGTCATGTCAAGCTCAAGCCGTCGATTCTCAAGGAAGGCCAGGAGGCTCTGGAGAAAATCTATGGCAAGGATGGTCACTTTTATCTCGTGTTTCACGGAGGTTCGGGCTCATCCCTTGGGGAGATTCACGAGGCAGTTGACTATGGGGTTGTGAAGATGAATATCGACACAGATACCCAATACGCTTTTACCCGCCCCATTGCGGGCCACATGCTGAAGAACTATGATGGGGTACTCAAAGTGGATGGGGAAGTTGGCAACAAGAAAACATACGACCCTCGTGTCTATCTGAAAATGGCCGAAGAGGCCATGGCCGAGCGGATCAAAGTAGCTGTGCAGGATTTAAGAGGAGAGGGGACGACGCTTTTCGGCGCTTGAGTATGAGGTCAATTGAAGCCTCCTGAATTCTTAAATCTACAATCTACAATCTAAAATCTTACGGAGGTTGAGATGCAAGACCAAGGTATAATTAAAAGTTTTCATGGAATAGAGGACTTTGGGATCACAAATGCCAACACAGTTTGGTGGAACCTTTCCAGTCCAGCCCTATACGAGCACGCTTTGCAGAGGCATGAGGGACTGATGGCCCATCTCGGACCTTTGGTGGTTCGAACTGGACAGTACACCGGCCGTTCCCCAAACGACAAGTTCCTTGTTAAAGAACCGTCCAGCCAGGACAAGATTTACTGGGGTGAAGTCAATCGACCGTTCAGCCCTGAGCGCTACGATTCTTTGCGGGCTCGTATGTTGGCCTATCTCGAGGGGAAAGACCTTTATGTGCAGGACTGTTACGTGGGTGCGGACCCGAAGTACCGTCTGCCGATCAGGTTGATTACCGAGAAGGCGTGGCACAGCCTGTTTGTACGTAACATGTTCGTGCGGGAGCTGGATCCACTCAAACTGGCCCAGCACGAACCCAAGTTCACTCTTGTCGATGCCGCCGGCTTCAACGCAAATCCCGAGGAAGACGGCACCAACTCAGAGGCGTTTGTTCTGCTAAATTTAGGGCGCATGGAAGCTTTGGTGGGCGGCACACATTATGCCGGGGAGATGAAAAAAACCGTGCTCACGGTGATGACTTACATTTTGCCGAATCAGAATGTTTTGCCGATGCACTGCTCGGCAAACTACGGCATTGATGAAAATGATGTGGCCCTGTTTTTCGGTCTATCCGGTACCGGCAAGACCACGCTTTCGGCCGACCCGGATCGAACCCTTATTGGCGATGACGAGCATGGCTGGAGTGACAACGGTGTTTTCAATTTCGAAGGCGGCTGTTATGCGAAAGTGATCCGGTTGTCGCCAGAGGGTGAGCCGGAGATTTACGACACCACCCGGCGCTTCGGCACCATACTGGAAAACGTGGCCATCAATGCGGCAAACCGGCGTTTGGACCTCGACAGCGATGCCTTCACCGAAAATACCCGGGCATCTTACCCTATCTCCCATATCCCCAATGCCACGCGGGATGGGGTGGCGGGCCATCCTAAACAAATATTGTTTCTTACAGCGGATGCCTTTGGGGTTCTGCCGCCCGTTGCCCGTTTGACCCCGGCCCAGGCAATGTACCACTTTCTTTCCGGTTACACCGCCAAGGTAGCCGGCACGGAACGCGGTGTGAAGGAACCCCAGGCAACCTTCAGCGCCTGCTTTGGTGCGCCTTTTATGGCGCTAAATCCGGCGGTTTATGCAAATCTTTTAGGTGAAAAGATCGCGCAACACAATGCGTCGGTGTGGCTGGTCAACACCGGCTGGAGTGGTGGCCCATATGGCACAGGGCAGCGGGTCAAGTTGGCTTACACCCGCGCCATGGTTCGCGCGGTACTGACGGGCACTTTGGATAAAGTGGCCACCACCAAAGACCCCTTCTTTGGCCTCGAGGTGCCCGAGACTTGCCCGGATGTTCCCCCTGAAGTTCTGCAGCCCCGTAAAACATGGAAGGATCCGGAGGCATACGACGGACAGGCAAAAAAACTATCCGGTATGTTTGCGGAAAATTTCAAGCAGTTTGCCGACGATGTGTCTGAAGAGATTCGTGGAGCAGGACCTTCATGAATCACTCTGTTTGCGGTCTAAAAAGTGAGCTGATTAGCTTGGTAGGAGGCCTTAATGGCAGAAAACAGTCTGGACCTAACGGTGTCGAGATTGGGTGAGTGCCGCATCCCGTCCCCGATGTCCCATGTACAGTTTGTAGGTGATGATAAACGGGTGCTATATCACTCGGATTGCTCCGTAATCGAAGCGATCCTGAAAGAGGATGAGAGCCCGCCCTGTTTCGAGATGGCTGGCCCTAGAGAGAGAATCTATTACGATCCCTCGAAGGTCAAATGTGGCATCGTGACATGCGGGGGCCTTTGTCCCGGTTTTAACGACGTCATTCGGGCGGTTGTATTGAGCCTTTTTCACCACTATGGGGTAAAAACAGTATTTGGCTTTCGCTATGGCTTTGAAGGGCTTTCTTACAAATACGGCCACACCCCGGTGGAACTGACCCCCGATAAGGTTCAGGCCATCCATCAACAGGGAGGCACAATACTGGGGACGTCCCGCGGGCCTCAGGATATCTCCGAGATGGTGGACACTCTGGAGCGCATGAATGTAAATATTTTATTCACTATCGGAGGAGACGGGACCTTGCGCGGAGCACAAGCCATCACCGAGGAGATTGAAAAACGCAACCTCAAGATCGGTGTTATTGGTATTCCCAAAACCATCGATAACGATATTTCTTATCTACAGCGCTCCTTTGGGTTTTTGACCGCCGTATCCGAGGCGACCGAAACCATCTATTCAGCGCATTCAGAAGCTCAGGGAGCAAGAAATGGTATCGGTTTGGTGAAGTTGATGGGCCGCCATTCAGGATTTATTGCCGCTTATGCCACCCTGGCAAATGCAGACGTCAATTTCTGTCTGGTGCCCGAGGTGGGCTTCAGCATGGAGGGTTTCCTCGAAGCCCTGAGAAAGAGGCTGGAGTCTAGACACCATGCCGTTGTGGTGGTAGCTGAAGGAGCGGGTCAGGACCTGATGGGGACTACGGGCGAGCAGGATGCCTCGGGCAACATCCGTTTAGGTGACATCGGCGTCTTTCTCAAAGACGAGATCAAAGCCTACTTTAAAAAGGCGGGGATTGATGTTGAGCTCAAGTATATTGATCCCAGCTACACCATTCGGAGTATGCCGGCAAGTCCGCCAGACTCGGCCTTCTGTCTCATGCTGGGTCACAATGCGGTCCACGCGGCGATGGCAGGTAGAACCAATATGGTTGTGGGCTACTGGCGGGATGAATACACCCACGTGCCAATTTCAGCGGCGATCTCTGAACGAAAGCAAATCGATCCCAGAGATAAGCTGTGGACCGCGGTGCTTTCCAGTACCGGACAGCCGAGGGATATGGGGTAGGGATTGTAGATTTCGGATTTCGGATTGCGGATTTAGGTTAAGACTCGGAGCCAACAATCTAAGAATCCTTCTCTGAGAATCAAGGTCACATTTCTCGATGTGAATGGTATACGCTTTGAAACCTTCGCCTTTGGGAGAAATTGATTGATGGCACTTCCTCGCAACAAGACCAAGATCGTTTGTACCATCGGGCCGGCCTCTGAGTCACCAGAAATACTGGAGCGAATGATTCGGGCGGGCATGAATGTGGCGCGCCTCAATTTCTCTCACGGCGAATTTGAGAGCCACAAGAAAAACATAGATAATATCCGTGCCGCCTCCAAAGCGGCAGGCCGACGCGTGGCTATTATGGCCGACCTGCCCGGTCCAAAAATGCGTATCGGGCAATTGGCTGAAGAGCCTATCGAGTTGAACCCCGAAGATTCTTTTACTCTAACAACTGAAGAGATCGTGGGAGACAATACGCGAGTCTCCATAAGTTTCCCCCAGTTACCCCAAGCAGTTAACCCTGGGGACACTCTGTTTCTCAACGATGGTCTTATCCAGCTCGGAGTTGAGAGGGTGGCGGGTAAAGAGGTTCAGTGTCGGGTTCTGGTTGGCGGTGAACTGCGTTCCCGCAAAGGGCTTAACTTGCCCGACATCGATTTGGGCATCAGTGCCTTCACCGATCGTGATCACGAATGTCTCAAGTTCGCCATGGAGCAGGGGGTAGATGCGGTAAGCCAGTCCTTTGTTGAGTCTGCTGCTGATGTCAACGGAGTCCGCGACGCTGCCGCAGCTTTGGGCCATAATCCCTTTATCATCGCCAAGCTGGAACGCTCGAGGGCGCGCGATCAACTGGACGCTATCCTGGAGGCTGCAGACGGCATTATGGTGGCCCGAGGAGACCTGGGGGTGGAAATACCCATTGAGCAGATCGCCGTGGCTCAGAAAGATATCATAAGGCGGGCAAACTTGCTGGGAAAGCCGGTGATCACCGCTACACAGATGTTGGAATCCATGACCGGCAATCGCAGACCCACCCGAGCGGAGTCCACCGATGTTGCCAATGCTATCCTGGATGGCACGGACTGCGTGATGCTCTCGGAGGAATCGGCCATGGGCAAGTATCCCGTAGATGCTGTGGCCATGCTGGCTAAAATCGCTGCGGAAATCGAGCCTTACCGCCCAAGCTTTAGAGTAAGAGAGATCCTCCGAGAATATGACCGAAAACGGGATATCAGTATGAGGAATCTTCTCACTATGAGCGTTGAGACTATTGTGGAGCGTGTTTCACCGGCCATGGTTCTGGTGCCGAGCCTGAGCGGTGGAACAGCAAGAAGCATTACCCGGTTCAGGTTACCGGTCTGGATAACGGCGGTGAGCTCTGAGGAGAGAATCTGCCAACAGCTCATATTCTCTTACGGCATATACCCGGTGTATGAGCCTGATCCACCGGACGACTGGAACGAATTCGCGCGAGAATGGCTGAAGTCACACAGAGTAGCTGGTGACTTAGTGGTTTTGTCTACGGGACCATCGCCCAAGCACCCCGAAGCAAATAACCGGATTGAGATGATTGATCTGAGCCGCAAATAGAAGATTGTGGATCGCGCAATGAAGTCTAAGGTTTTTTCAAGATAAGATGCCGAAACTGAGTCTTGAGGGAACTGGTCGTATTGGGGGCAAGAGCCTCTCGCCCGAGCCCTTCGGCCTTGCTGAGGACAAGCCCTGCGGGCTCTCAGAGTTCTCCGTGAGCTCTGTGAGAGATTGAA
Source organism: Syntrophobacterales bacterium (assembly GCA_050124835.1). Classification (GTDB taxonomy): domain Bacteria; phylum Desulfobacterota; class Syntrophobacteria; order BM002; family BM002; genus BM002. The sequence goes on from JASFEM010000049.1 coordinate 5,394, forward strand.
TCAAGGCGGTGACCAATCAAATGGATTCCAGATTGCAGACAATAGTGACATCATACGGTCCGTTAGCAAGCGTGTGAGGAGGTCAACATGGAATTTGGCATTTGGGGTAGGAGCAGGGTAAAGAGAATTGGCATTGTGTCCACCCGTTTGGCCGGAACAGACGGCGTTTCCCTGGAGTCCGAAAAGTGGGTCCAGGTTATGGAAGAGCGAAAACTCACTTGTTATTTTTTTGCCGGGGAGTTGGACCGTCCCCCGGAGCGATCATATCTTGCCGAGGAAGCCCACTTCAACCATCCCGAGATCCAAGAAATTCAGCAAGCCTGCTTCGGTGTCACCACCCGCCCTCGTTCGCTGACCAAGAAGATTCAAGAGGTGAAAGAAAAACTCAAGGATGATCTCTACGCTTTTATAGAGAAATTCAAGATAGATCTGTTGATGCCGGAAAATTCTCTGACCATCCCGATGAATATTCCTCTGGGCCTTGCCATCACCGAGGTGATTGCGGAAACGGGGATGCCTGCCACAGCCCACCATCACGACTTTTACTGGGAGCGGGAAAGGTTCAGCATAAACGCTGTTTCCGATTACTTGAACATGAGCTTTCCCCCAAACTTGCCCACCCTAAATCATATAGTGATAAATTCCTTCGCTAATGAACAGTTGAGTCTCAGGACCGGCATTTCAGGACGTATTGTTCCCAATGTTATGGATTTCGAAAATACGCCGCCACCTCCCGATGATTACACTTCTGATGTCAGGAAAGCGATCGGAGTTGCAGATGACGAATTGTTTGTTCTTCAGCCAACCCGGGTTGTGAAGCGAAAGGGGATCGAGCATGCCGTAGAATTGGTTTGCAGGCTGGGGATGAAAGCCAAGCTAGTTATTTCGCACGATGCGGGTGACGAAGGCTTTGATTACCGGGAAAGGCTCAAGGAATATGCGGATTTCCTGAAGGTAGACCTGATTTTTGCTTCAGATATCATCAATGAAAAAAGAGGACTTACTGGGGATGGACGAAAGATCTACACTCTCGAGGACGTATATCCCTATGCCGACCTGGTGACGTATCCTTCCACCTTCGAGGGTTTCGGCAATGCATTCTTGGAAGCGATTTATTTCAGCAAACCAATCGTAGTGAATACTTACTCTATTTACACAAAAGATATAAAGCCCAAAGGATTCAATGCGATAGAACTGGATGGTTATGTGACAAAAGACGCGCTTGAGAAAACAAAACACATTCTCGCAGATCCGAAGCTCTGCCGGGAGATGGTGGAGCACAACTACGAGTTAGGCAAACTTTTCTTCTCTTATGACGTGCTACGCAGGCGACTCGACATCGCTGCCATCAAATATCCTGAATTGTTCGGACCAGAGGAGGTCTAAATCATTTACGATTTCAGATTGCTGATTGCAGATTGAGGCTGAATACATTGCTCGCTCCCAGGTTCTGACCCCTTAAATCTAAAATCAACATTCTTAGATCTAAAATCGCGGGACCCAATTACTGCAATGGAACGTCACAATTGCTGATCGCGCTAGTAATAGAGGAGACCGATAATGGGTGACATCGCCACGGTGAAGGGAATACTGACCAGGATATATGGCGAAAGGGAAGGGGAGTTGGCTTTCCAAAGAATCATCCCTTTGGTAGAAAGTTTTGCGGCCCAAGAAAGTAAACGAGAAGGCTATTTCTCTCAAGAAGATGTGGTTCTAATAACCTATGGAGACTCTCTATTAAGAGGAGGAGAAGCCCCTCTGGCTGTACTTCATGATTTCTCAAATAACTATTTGAAAGAAGCAATCTCAACCATCCATTTTCTGCCGTTCTTTCCTTACTCTTCTGATGATGGTTTTTCCGTTATGGACTTTTTCGCCATCAATCCCGAGCTTGGATCCTGGGACGATGTTGTCTCCATTGGCAAAGATTTCAAACTCATGTTTGATTATGTGGTCAATCATTTTTCTTCAAAGGGAGAATGGTTCGCTAACTATCTGGCGGGCAAAGAAGGATTTAAGGATTTTGCCATTGAGGTGGATCCGTCAATAGATTTGTCGCAAGTTACCCGTCCCAGGTCTCTGCCGCTCTTGAGCGAATATAAGAAACACGACGGGAGTACCGTTCATCTATGGACAACCTTCAGCGCAGATCAGATTGATTTTAATTTTAAGAGCCTGGATGTACTCGAAAAGATGATCGAGGTGCTCCTCTTTTACGTCCAACAGGGGGCTACCATATTGAGACAGGATGCCATCGCTTATCTGTGGAAGGAGATCGGTACGAACTGTATCCATTTAAATGAAACCCACGACGTGGTAAAACTCTTCAGAGCAGTACTTGACCAGGTTGCCCCGGATGTCATCATTCTGACAGAGACCAATGTGCCCCACGAGGAAAATATCAGCTACTTTGGCGACGGCCGGGACGAGGCTCAGATGGTCTACAACTTTACCCTGCCACCGTTGCTTTTCTACTCTTTCGTAAAGGAGGACGCAACGGTCTTAACCAGCTGGGCCAAAGGGCTGCATCTGGAATCGGAAAGCAACACCTTTTTCAATTTCACTGCGTCCCACGACGGCATTGGTGTGCGTCCGCTCGAAGGTATACTGCCAGCAGATGAGATTGATAGTCTTATTGAAGTGGTGAAAGCTAACGGAGGACAGGTTTCCTATAAGAGAAATCCAGACGGATCAGACAGTCCCTATGAGCTGAACATTACGTATTTGGATGCCATATTGGCTGACACCAAATCGACTCAAGCGGAGAAATTCTTGGCATCACAGGCAATTGAATACGTCCTGCCCGGCGTACCAGCTACATATATTCATAGCCTGCTTGGCTCACGCAACTGGCTGGAAGGGGTGAAGCAGACCGGAAGGGCCCGGACGATCAACCGGGAAAAGCTCAATGTTGAAGAGGTAGTCGAAGCGCTCAATGATTCCGGTTCTTTTCGTTCGAAGATTTTTTTTCCATACATCAATTTGATCCAAATCCGTAGGAAACAAAAAGCGTTTCATCCCAATGCTGCTTTTGAAATATTGGAAATTGATCCGAAATTGTTTGCAATCAAAAGGTCCTCGGAAGGCCAGACGATTTACGCTTTAACGAATGTTTCGTCAGAGGAAGTCGCTGTTTCTTTGTCTGGAAATCACGTCCCCCATCAAATGACAGATCTGATTTCAGGGGAAAAGATCAATACGGCTGCATTTCGTCTACGTCCTTATCAGTTTTTGTGGCTCAGCGAGGGTCATTGAAGATTGCAGATTGTTGATTTCAGATTGCAGAATGTAAATTGAAGATTTTTGCTCAAGATTGAGAACAAATAGCCTTCAATCCCCAATCCGAAATCTTAAATCCCCTCCGCCCCTACATTATTAGCAATAAAGAGAAGAAAAAATGAGCAAACGTGAACCACACATAGAGAAGGCACGGAACGGTTTCAAGACCCTGGATCTTCCCGATCACTACAAAGCATCCGCGTTGAAATGGCTGGAGATTTGGTTAACTGACAGCACTTTCCAGGACTATGTGGAGCAAATCAAGTATCTGATCGAGACAGAGAAATGGGAGTTCTTATTGGATTCCTTTTTCCAAATAATTCCATTCGGTACCGGTGGACGCAGAGGTCTGGTTGGCATTGGCCCCAATCGAATTAATATCTGGACGATTCAAGCGTCGGCGCAGGGGCACGCGCAATACCTCATCAAGGAATATGGAGAAGAAGCAAGGGAAAGAGGCGTGGTCCTTACTTTCGACGTCAGAAAATACACGCAAAAGGGAGTGTATAACGATAATGTCCCCAATCCGGTAATGAATCTCGACTGTAAACAATTGGCTATTGCCGCGGCAGAAATCTACGTTGCCAACGGGATAAAAGTCTTCATCTTCGATGATGTTAGAAGTACACCAGAACTGTCATTTGCCATACGGTATCTGAAAGCGGCTTCAGGAGACATGTTCAGCGCCAGTCACAACCTTCCAACCGATAATGGCAAGAAGGTTTACGATGAATATGGCGGCCAGTTGATTCCACCGTACGATCAGATTCTTGTGGATGAGGTGACTGAGAATGTGAAAGAGATAAAGACTATGCCTTTCCGTGAGGCGATAGAAAAGGGATTGGTCGTTTCTATCGGAGAAGAAGTTGATGAAGCCTATCAAGAAGCTGTTTGCGGTGTTTCACTCTCAAAAGAGAGAGACCTGAAGATTTCATACTCGCCTTTGCACGGGACCGGCATTACTTCTATCTTGCGTGTTTTAGAAAAGTTGGGCTTTGATGTTGCCCTTGACCCCCAGACATCCAACCCCAGTGGTGCCTTTGAAAATGTAACCTTCAACATACCCAACCCGGAGGTTACTGAGTCTTTCGATACATCCATTTCTTTTGCCGATGAGATCAACGCAGACATTATTATCAGTTCCGATCCGGATGCCGATCGAATCGGGGTTATGGCAAAACACAAGGGCGTTTGGGAATTTGTAAATGGCAATGAAATAGGAATCTTGCTGACGAACTACGGGATTTCCAAATACAAATCAAAGGGACTGTTAAACCAAAACAGCACGGTTATTAAGACCGGCGTCACAACGTCACTAATAGAAAAGATAGCCCAAGAAAATGCTGTCCATTGCATAGGAAATCTTTTGGTTGGATTCAAGTACGTTGGTGACGAGATGAATAAACTGGAGAGGGACGATAAAATCCAAGACTTTATCCTTGGAGCTGAAGAAAGTCATGGAATCATCATGGGAAACTACTGCCGGGATAAGGATGCCGCCGGCGCTGCGGTATGGATATCTGAATATGCCGCTGAGCTCAAGAAAGAAGACAAAACCTTGGTTGACTGCCTTGACGAGATCTACTCGCAGTATGGGTATTGTCATAATTACTTGACTGAAATCAGGCTCTTAGGTGCGAAGGGCATGGATCAAATAATGTATATTATGGAGCACCTGAGAAATAGCCATATCGAGTCATTCGGCGAATTCAGTGTAACGGAAAAAATTGACCGATGGGAGGGAGAGCCTCAGCCTCATCTATCTGCGACAGATAGCGCCTCACGGAATGTGCTGATATTCATCATTGACAATCTACCGAACACTGAAAGCATGAAAGTGACCGTTCGACCATCAGGAACAGAGCCGAAAATCAAGATGTACTTCGAAGTGCTGGGAAAACCACGTGACCTGGAAAAAGTTCAGAGTGAGAAGCAGGAGATTACAGATATTAGAGAAAGACTTGAAAGGGCGTTCATGCAGTATTGCTACAGACTGCTGGACGTTGATTTTCCAGACAGAGGGTTTTTGCTGTTTTGGCAGTTACCGCTCAACGATAAGTTGCACTATTTTGACATAGAAGAAAAAATTGCCGGCTTGAAGAATGTTGCCGACCGTGCGACCAGAAAAGAAGAGTTATACAAGTTATTACAGTTCCTGGGTGCCAACCCCATCGAAAAGGTGAATCAAGCATTCAAGAAGAAATATGAGATGGGTATAGCTGAGTATTTACAGTTGAAGTAGGGATTATGAGAGATGGAGGAATTGAGATTGAAGATCTTGGATCGCAGAATGCAGATTTGGGCGATAATAGGAATGGTGCTTGTGTTTTGTCTGAATGTCATTCAGTCGAATGCATTCGGGTATGAAATCACCGACAAGTTTTCCATCGGCGGCATACTGGCAGGCGCATACCAATATGAGGATGTGGAGAGCGGCGAAAACCATGACCGGGGTGCATTACCCTTCCAACCGGAAATAAGTTTCACGCCCACCGAAAACGATGCGTTTTTTACCAAGTTCGGTTTTGCAGCCGGTAATGGTCTAAATGATGTCACCAGCTTCACCCTGTCTCCTTGGGGAGCCGATTTGGAAGATGATGTCAAAGATATAAACGGGAGGAACCGGGATTATTTACTTACCGTCTGGTACAAGCACACATTTCAATTCAACGAAAGCCATACGCTGGGTCTGACCGGAGGTATTATCGATGCCACCGATTACCTCGACGACAACGTATTTTCGAACGATGAGTACACTCAGTTCTTGAACGAGGGTTTAGTGAGCGGGCCTAACACCTTTGCCCCTTCCTATGATATTGGCGGTGCGTTGGAATGGGATATTAACAAAGTCAGTGTCAGGGGGGTTGTCATGAATGTGGGCGAAAATGACGATGGCAACAACTTCAATTTTCTCGGTCTCCAGATTCGATACAACCTGAGTACTCCTCTGGGAGAAGGCAACTATCGGTTGATTGTGGAAACAACAAATAAGCAATTTTTAGACCCCCAAGGCGAGGATAAAGAACGTCGTTTCGTCATATTTTTTTCCTTCGACCAGGAGTTTGGTGAGATCATTGGCGGATGGATACGGGTTGGACGACAGGATGATGCAGCCGCAATCGACTTTGAAAACCTGTATTCAGGCGGGATAAATATTGACGGAAAGCTATGGGGGCGGGAAGAGGACAACATTGGCATTGGCTATGGCTATCTGGACGGCGGCAATTTAGACAACGACAACACCCAGTACGCCGAACTCTATGCCCGTCTTGTCATAAATAAGTATTTTGCGGTCACACCAGATATCCAGTACATGCGGGATAAATACAAAAACGGTGATGTGATCAAAGGATTCATCCTTGGCATCCGTTTGGCAGCCGGATTCTAGCTATTACGACAGGATGAAAAGAGCGGGCTTCACACCTTTCTCAATTACCTCTCCTCATGTTGCTTCTTAATCTTGCCTGGCGTATACTCCTGTGGTTTGAACTACTTTTGCGGAAATAGAAATTTTCATCGATAGCCTGCGCCACCGCCGATTCAGAACTTTCTTTCCTCAATCGGGTGCGGTCATGTTGGATAATGTCAAAGTTTTAAAGATAACTTCATTCTTCACTATTTGCGTTTTGATCGCACTTTCACTCTTTCTTTCATCTCAAAGAGGCCTGACGAGCGGTATGGAAGCCGAGTCTGCTCAGACTGCCCGTGAATTCCTGATGACGAAAGATTGGACAATTAATCACTTAAACGGAGAACCAGACTACGACAAGCCCCCTCTCTTTTTTTGGATTATAGCGCTTTTTTCTTATTTCGCAGGATCTGTGAACGAGCTAGCCACCCGTTTACCTTCGATTCTAAGTGTCATCCTCATTATGGTACTTTTTCGGCGACTGGCCCATGAGGAAGAGTCCACAATATTTGCCTTTGCCTCTGTGATCTTTATTTCCAGTCCCCAGATATTCTGGACATCACAAGTGGCAAGGATGGATATGCTGCTTACACTTTTTTGCTTTGCCGCAATTGTCTGCTTTGTGCTTTACTGGGAAGAGACTAATAAAAAAAAGAAAGCACTCTATTACTATCTTTATTTCGTTGCCGCGGCTCTTGGGGTTATGACGAAGGGGCCGGTGGGATTTGTCCTGCCCGCCATGCCGGTGTTTATTTTTCTTTTGATGAAGAAGCAATTCGGCGAGCTTCGAAAGTTTTTCCTAGGTAGTGGAATACTGGTTTTCTTGGCGGTTGCGCTACCTTGGTACATCATTGCCAGTATAAAAACAGAAGGTCGTTTCTTTTATTATTTTATTCTTGAAGAGAACCTATCACGTTTTGGAAATCTATTTAAGTTTATTGAGTTCGAAGAATATAAAAAACGACCAATTTATGAATACCTGGTCTTTTTTCTTGTTGGGTTTTTCCCATGGAGTCTATTGTTTCCCTTCTTTATCTACGATTTTTTTAAACATAAAAGAGATTTTCAGGAAAGTGACCTTATTTTGTTCGTTTATGTCCTTTCCATTTTCATATTTTTCTCTATGATGGGACAAAAAAGAAACTACTATATTTTGCCTCTTTATCCTGCCGCGTCCTATCTGCTAGGAAGATATCTTCTCAAACAAATGTCATTTACAGCTATAAGGAGAATTATTATCTCCGTTTGCATATTTATTGGTATAAGTACACTGCTTGCTGCTGCGTTACCACCCTTGCTTTCTGGGGAAATTAACGGCTCTGTTATATCTCAATATATTTCGAAGAGTCACTTGGCAGATGTTGAATTTTATATGAGATACGGCAATAAGATCATTTATCTCAGTATAATCCTCTGTGTCGCTGTAATTGGGGTTTTTATATATGGAATTTTAAAAAATGATAAGTATAGCCTCTATTCTGCATTAATATTAGTTTTGACCTCGGTATTTTTATATACTTATTTGGCAGTGTATCCAGTTGTTGACGTACAAAAAGATATGCGACCATATTACGATGTCATTAATAGAATTGTCGATAAAGATCAATTATATGCTTATTATCGCCGGGATGACCAAGCCGTCTTTTATTTGAATAGATTTATAAAAGAAATTAGCGAAGATCAGTTTTTACACATAATGAAAGAAAAAGATCGGCAGGTATTCATTCTTATTGAGGAGAAATATTATCACAGATTTCTCGAAAAAGGAGTCAACATTCCCTTTGTTTATAATAAATCGATGCCGAGACACTTTCGTTTTTATTTAATTTCTAATACCCCTGTAAATCCTGACAAATTAAGTCAACATGGCTAAGTTACAGGATTCGGCAATCTACAATCTGCAATTTGAAATATCCTTTAAGGGGATACGTGAGTGCAACCTGATCTCCAAAATTTGAAAAGATATGGTCTATTGGTTTTGTTGTGCCTGGTTTTTTATGTACCTGGGCTGACCACTTTGCCCCCGGTGGATCGGGATGAGGCACGATTCGCGCAGGCCACCCGCCAGATGCTCGAAACTCGAGACTTTGTCCGCATTCGCTTTCAAGACGAACCCCGTCACAAAAAGCCCATCGGCATTCACTGGCTCCAAGCTGCCGTGGTGCAGCTGACCGGTGCGTCCAATACCAACAAAATCTGGCCCTATCGCTTACCATCGATGCTTGGAGCGATTTTAGCCGTGCTCTTTACCTTTGCATTCGGCAAACATCTCTTTGACCAACGCACCGCTCTCTGGGGAGCAGTACTTGTGGCCTGCTGCTTGCTGCTTATTGTGGAAGCACACATGGCCACCACAGATGCGGCCTTGCTTGCCACCGTTGTGGTTGCGCAGGGCGTTCTGGGAATTCTTTATTTTCGCAAAGGCCGCGGAGAGACCATCGGCCTGGGTCTGGCCGTGACATTTTGGACTGCCCAGGGTCTCGGCATATTGATCAAAGGACCCATGGTGCCTTTGGTCAGTTTGTTGACTGTTGTCGGTCTCATCACCATGGATCGTAAGGTATCTTACCTGCGAGCTCTGAGACCAGTGCTGGGGATTGTCTGGGCGGCTGCCATCGTGAGTCCGTGGGCCATCGCTGTTAGCTTGGCTACCAAAGGTGCATTTTTCACAGATGCCGTCCGCTCAGACTTACTGCCAAAATTGATCTCCGGGCACGAAGGACACGGTTTTCCTCCAGGCTTCTACCTGCTCCTTGTGACCTTGACGTTCTGGCCCGGGTCGCTGTTCCTTTGGCCGGCTTTACGACGGGCCTGGAAGCAACGTGCATCAGCTGGCGAGCGGTTTTGCCTGGCCTGGATTGTTCCAACCTGGTTGTTCCTCGAGCTGATCCCTACCAAACTTTTGCATTATGTCCTGCCAACCTATCCTGCTTTGGCCCTTCTGACTGCCAGCCTGATCCTCGGCAGCACAACGGATGTGGTGGATTGGTCCCGTTCAGTACTTGCCCGGGTGGGAATTGGTGTATGGGCGTTGATCAGCCTGGTTCTGGCGGCGGTAATCGTGGCCGTCCCCGTGTATTTTACCGGCCGCTTTTCCCTGCTAACCCTCTGGCCTGCCGGGGCAGCCATTTGCATCTCATTTCTGGTCGTGTGGAAGGCTCTGCGCTCGCAGGTCCTCGCGGCAGCCTTTTACGCGGTGCTCATGGCAGCCCTGGTCTTGGCGCCGACATTGCACCTGATACTCCCAACTGCGGAGGGGTTGTGGCCAAGCCGAAGCGTGGCGCGGATAGTCGAACGGTACAGTCAGTCATCTTCCGGCTCTATACCGGTGGTTGCGGCTTCCGAGTATCACGAGCCGAGTCTGGTCTTTTTCTTGGGAACCCAAACCAAACTGGTGTCGCCAGCCGAGGCGGCGTCACATCTCCACCAAAGGCCGAACAATTTGGCCTTGATAAATGATGAAGATGAGGAATCCTTTTTCCGAACGATCTCGGCGCTCAATGAATCGGTTCAGCTACTGGAAAGCATTCACGCGTTTAACTATTCAAATGGCCGTTGGTTAAATCTTCGGCTTTACTCGAAAAAGCCCAAACCACTCCAGTGACCACCTACCATTTGGATTTGCACCTGACACCCTTGAGATCCTTCTGAGATCGTTTTTCAAATCAGATTAGCGGTGGTAATTGCAAAGCTTTATGGTCTGTGCTAAATCTTCCTACGTATTTATACATTCAGCCGGTATTGGGAAGGCAATTCCAGGAGCGCTAAAACATTTTTGTTTTAGCGGTGTTCGCCTGGCGAGATAAAACTATTAGCGGGTAAAAATCATTCGTTATGGATCTATCGGTCGTTGTCCCCGTCAAAAATGAAGCGGATAACATAGACTCATTGGTAGATGAGATCTGCGCTGTTCTGGACGGCTTGCTGCAGTACGAGATTATTTATGTGGATGACGGCAGTGTGGATGATACCTGGGACCGTCTGGTTGCCCTCAGCCGCAGGCTGCCACAGCTGAAGATCATTCGGCTGCGGCAGAGTTACGGGCAGAGCACGGCCATCCACACAGGGGTCAAGGAAGCGCGCGCTCCATTGATTGCCACGCTTGATGGTGACGGACAGAATGATCCAGCCGATATCCCACGCTTGTTGCAAGTTTTCGAAGCACCTGATCGTCCGCCTAACATGCAGCTCGTAACCGGTCACCGGAGAAGGCGTAAGGATAGTTGGGTGAAAAAATTCTCCTCGCGTATCGCCAACGGTGTAAGAATCTATCTCCTCAAAGACCAAACCCCTGATACCGGTTGTGGGCTCAAGGTATTTCCCCGCGAAACCTTCCTGGCAATGCCCTTCTTTGACCACATGCACCGTTTTCTTCCCGCCTTGATCTTGCGCGGCGGTGGAGAAGTGTGCTCTGTGGATGTCAATCACCGACCTCGCAAGCATGGCCGCACTAATTATGGCGTTTGGGACCGCCTTTGGGTTGGTCTCGTAGATCTATTTGGAGTGATGTGGTTGCAACGGCGAAGCAGAATTCCTGAGATCGAGGAGGTAAGAAATCTTGAGAGCTGATCACGTTTGGCTGATCATAGGATTCATAGGTCAGGCCGCTTTTGCAATGCGCTTTTTGGTTCAATGGATTTACAGCGAGCGCTACGGCCGCAGCTTAATTCCCGTCTATTTCTGGTATTTTAGTCTGGCTGGGGGAATGACTCTGTTTGCCTATGCCGTCCACAGGCGAGACCCGGTATTCATCGTGGGGCAGTGTACCGGCGTCTTTATCTACGCTCGCAATCTCCAATTCATTTACCGCGAGCGCAGAAAAAAGCCTGAAGATAGTCCAGAAAACCTCTCTTAGGCCATCAGCAGTGAAGAAGAGAAAAGTCTCCGGTCATCCGCTTGGTGGCAGATGGGTCCTCATATTCTTAATTTTGTTATGATATCCTGGTTTTCGAAATCTTCTAAACAGTCCGTCTTAGGAAAAGATGTGATTTATTCGAATAACAAGTTGTTGACTACAAGCTCCATTGTCCTAGTAACGGTAATTGCGCTTTTTTTTCTTGACAGTCATATAATAGCATTTACATCGAAACATGTACCGGCGGGGATAAAAGACTTTTCCCTGATCATGAGAGACTTCGGTTTATACCCGTTCTACATTCTTTTTGCATTCATTCTAACTTACGCATTGCTTAAATCGGACAGGAAGCTCCTTGATTTATCCGTCGCTTATATTAAAGCTCAAATAATTTTCTCTCTTATACTAGTGAGATTGCTGAAGATGCTATTTGGACGTGCAAGGCCCCAATATGGCGGTGAGTTCACATTTCTTTCTTTCGACTATCTTGGCGTTAATGGCCTCGATTCCTTCCCCTCGGGCCATGCGGCTGATGCATTTACCAATGGCCTCTTTCTCTTCTTTCTGCTCAAACACTCCGAATATGCAAGATACCGTTTTCTGCCGCTCATTTATGCCTCACTCATAGCAATCTCCCGCTTGACAGCAGGCCATCACTATCCTTCGGACATCGTTGCCGGGACAGCCATAGGTATCGGAGGGGCATCCTTTTTTCTTTCTAGACTCCCCAAGAAGAGCGAATGAATAAGGGGGGAGTTCTGGACGCCCCCATTAAAAAACCGCACACCCGAAGGGCGTGCGGTTTTTTAATCTCTTTGAAGATTGCTTAGATCTATAATCTAAAGCCTACCCCAGGCAACGTAGTGTCTCAGATTATCCTCCAGCGGATTGTCGAGTACACGCACTTGAGTTTGGTCTTCAAAGGCAAATTCCTGTTGAGACGCAGGGACAGGAACGGTGAATAGCTCCATGGTCTCCTTGGTCATCTTGACCCTAATGGTCAATCCCTCAATGCTATTTCGCTCGGAATAGGTCATATCGTGGCCCTTTGCATTTTCAGCGGGTCGAACGGTGGCAAGCTGAATGACCCTACAGGAGTTGGTCCGGCCCCTTACTGGATACTCACCTTTCCAATGGGATAAATTTCCAGGTGCCAAGATTTTCCGCAGCCATATCGGCACTTTATATAGATGGGTAAAATTTTCCCACCATGACAATCGAATGATGCTTCGCCAACATTGCATTCCAGGCCGCAATCAGGGCAAAAATATGTATAGCCGTCAGCGTAGCGAGGATGTTCCCTACGCTCAAAAAGGTCATTGATGGCAGCAATGTTGTCGCCCATTACCTCAGCACCTTGTATAATTTGGCCTCTGTAATTCATCATCACCTTTCACATGCAACAGCAATGCCACTTATGTAGTAAACATCAAGAAAAGAAGGGACGTCTATTCACTTTTCATTAATGAGAAAAACTTCACTTTTACTTTACTCCATGTAAACCTCAATAATCGGTTAGCTAATTTTGAGAGTGAGATAAGGAACATTGGTAGAGGTTTTGTTTACCGTTTAACACGCTGATAGGGTTGACAAAACCTGCAAAACCTGCCAACGTTTCCCTTATCGCACAAAACCTTCAAAACCTCCGAACGTCCCCATGAATGTGTTCAATGGCTGTGGCACATTTCCTGCACTCGTGACCCCACGAGTAGAATCAGTATCATGGGGGGGTCTAAAATGGTCAAAGAAGAAAGGCGTCTGCATTCCAGGGCCGCAATCAAATGGCCTGTTACCATGCTAAACGCTCAAACCAAGCTCAAGGGTGAAATAGAGAACGTCAGTCCCTATGGTGCGTTCGTCTGCTGCAAAGAAGTACCGCCTCTAGACGGAAATTTTTTCATGGTTATCGAAGCTCCCGACCAAAAGACCATGAGTATCGCTGCCAGGGTGACCTGGTCCACGGTACTCGAGACTGACGCGGGTGACTCGTGCTTCGGAGTCGGTGTGCGGTTTACAAATGTCTCAGCGACTGACCGCCAATATCTCTACAGTGTGATCGCGAAACATTACAGGTTGAAAAATAACCAGAGGGCTGGGAAAAAACCATAACGTAGGAAGATAGCGATGAAACAATACCTGCTAATACTCTTTGTCCTTATTGCAACTGGCTGTGCCCACGGGCCTGAATATCCTCTTCCTGAAACGCCGGAGTTTTCAACCACCGGGGGTAGAAACTGCGCGACTAAATGTCGGCAAATACACAATAAGTGCGAATCAGGTTGCCAGGAGTCCAAGGAGGCACAGCTTGCGTGCGTCTCCGACTGCAACCAAAAACTCGACCAGTGCTATCAGCATTGTAAAGAACTCTTGGAGTAAGTCACCAGAGCATCAGCTCTGCTTTATACATCCCACAATTGCCGAGAAACGCCACCTGCTTCCCGCCACCCTGGCAAAGAAGTCGTCCACTCTCCATTTGGCTGGGTTGTCAATTGGTTGTGAGAGCCAGCGTTGACAGAAGCCACATCTTATGCCAGTCTAAGTCGGTCTTAGGGCAATTCATATACTGGCTATGACACCAGCCTGATCACCGTCTCACCATCTCAGCAAAAGAGTGTTGACCGAGAAGTTATGAAAGCTGAAAACAAATCAGAGGATTCAGCCAAGAAAAGGCGCGTAACCCTCCAGCTGACACGTCTTGAGACTTTAACAGATGTTGTCTATGCCATCGTGATATGGCGCATATTTGTGCTAATTCCGAAACCGGGAGAGGCAAACTGGCATTGGGACTCTATCGGACCATTCCTGACCTCCAATGTTTTGACATTTGCTTTGATCATTATTGGTTTGGCGATCACTATCATATACTGGCTGCAAAACAACGCGCTTTTCGGTAATCTAGAGCGAACCGACGGCCTTCACACGGCAATATCCATCATACAGCTCTTCTTACTGCTGATATTTCTCTTCTCCATCCGGCTAGGTGTTGTCCTGGGAGCATCCACTGCGACAAGGGCCTTCGAAAGCTGCGCAGCGGCCCTGTTAGGTATCGCATCGGTTTCAGGCTGGTACTATGCAAAGAAGAATCGCCGTTTATTAGTATCTGACTTCACTGAACAGGATGCGAATGCTTTATCGGACCGCATTATGGCAGAGCCTATCACCGCCATCCTTACCTTGCCGTGTGCTTTTATCGGGCCGGTTGTCTGGGAAATCTCCTGGCTGTCATATTTACTTGTCGCTGCTGTACTGAAGCGGAGAAGGCGAGGCAAGAATCACAGCTAGTTGGGAAAATGCTGCTAACATATAGGTTTTTCGTATTGACAATCCTTTTCTTGATCTCTAGCTTGTCTCAAAGAGCCGTAAAGATTATAACAATCCTATCTATCTCATTGGCTTACCACGTATCACACCTAACTGTGTTTTGACCCATTTAGGGTGCTCATAAAAAATGAAACATCGGGGGTGATCACATGACTCGTCCTTTGACTACACTGTGGCTTAGACTCTTAATCATCTGTATTATGGCAGTCTATGGCTGCGCCTCATTCCAGCCTCGACCGATGGATGAGGTTCCCTTCAAGGAGCGGGCCCAGACGCAGCAGGAAGGCAATGTTCGGGTCACAGCGGCCGTACTCAGTGCGGAGGAGAGTAAAGAGGTATTCGACCATTCACTCTACAGGCAAGATATCCAGCCCATTTGGCTCGAGATCGAGAACAAGAATAAAATACCAGTGTGGTTCCTGCCCACAAGTGTTGACCGGGAATATTTCTCTCCGCTTGAGGTCTCTCTGGCAAACCATTTTTCCTATTCAGAAACCACCAACAAAGAGATGAACCGGTACTTCTATGAACGAGGCATTGGTAGCTACGTTGCCCCGGGCAGCGTGATGTCGGGCTTTATCTTCACCCATCTGGATGAAGGAACCAAGGCTTTTAATGTTGTGGTACTCACCGAAGATCATAAAGCCAGAACCTTCACATTCTTCATACCCGTTCCGGGTCTCAAAACCGACCACAGCCAGGTAGACTGGGAAAATCTCTACTCGAAGGATGAAATTGTAACCCTCGATGAGGCAGGGTTAAGAAAGGCCCTGGAAAATCTGCCCTGCTGCGTGACAGGCAAGGACGGTACAGAGAATGGCGACCCCCTCAACATCGCTGTCATCGGAGATCCAGACGATGTGTATCACGCTTTTATGCGCGCCGGCTGGGATGAGACGGAGACCATCTACCGGGCCTCTGCAATTAAGACGGGAATATCTTTTATTTTCGGCGGGCGGTATCGCTATTCGCCCGTGAGCGCTCTCTATGTCTTTGGAAGGCCACAAAATGTAGCTCTGCAGAAGGCTCGGGAGACGATCCACGAGCGCAACCACCTGCGTCTTTATTTGACGCCCATGATTTTTGAAGGGAAGCCCGTCTTTATCGGACAGATAAGCCGTGATATTGGGGTTCGGTTCACCTCGAAGACCATCGTGACCCACAAAATCGATCCTGACGTGGATGAGACCAGAATCTATCTCCTCCAGGATCTGTTATATTCCCAGGGGCTGAAAAAACTTGCCTATGTGAAAGGTGTCGGCGCTGCACCTTTATCTGAGCCCCGAGGAAATCTCACCGGCGACCCATACTTTACTGACGGGTACCGGGCCGTCATGTGGGTGTCCAGTGAGCCCGTTTCTTTTGAAGAAATTGAATTCGTCCATTGGGAGAGCGGGCCAGCACAGAGGGAGCGATGATATTATAGAGTGAATTTCTTTG
>JASFEM010000050.1:0-21586 GCA_050124835.1 Syntrophobacterales bacterium
TAAATTTTTCTCCTCAGGCGGCAGTTTTTCTTTTAAGACCTCCTGGAGTTCTCGTTCCAGATCAGGATGCCGTAGAAGTTCCTCTTTTTCCTGTCGCTGGCTAATCAGGAAGGCATAACTGGGGCCAGGGTAGCGCGACTCAACCATTACATCAAAGCGGTCCAACAAAGGGGCAATGATGGTGTTGGTGCCCTGATCCTGGTAATTGGCAGTGGCGAAGAGACAGTACTCATCGTTCAGGATCATCTCATTGAGATATTCCCAGTTGCCCCGGTCCACTCCATCCAGGATCATGCTCTGTTTGGTCTCCGGCAGTCGGTTGATCTCATCAACGATCTTTACGGGAAGCTGAACAAAGTGAGACCATACGACCTCCTCCTGACCCGTATTCAGTTTGCCGAGATCAGGTCTGCCGATAATTTTTTCCTCAGTTTGTTCGGGATGGCCGGAAACCTCACTGGCCCAAACTGTACCTGCCGGTAGTTGGTATAGTAGGGAACCAACGTACTCGGCGGCGGTGGTTTTTCCTAGCCCGGGTTCACCAATGATCAAGGCCTTACCACCCAGCAGAGCTGTCAGAAGACTAAAGAGAAGAGTGGAATTGAACTGTTCTCCCCCGACTTGAAGATCGGGACGGTTGAAATAAAGATTTGATTGGATGAAATCGTAAAGCTTCCGGAGCGTATGCCGATATGTGCCGTTTTCCATAGCTTTAGTTCTCCTTTGCAGCATTTACTATATCCTCTCCACCGTATTAAGTAAATAACGCCATAAAAATGATAGGGCGCAAGGCGCAAGGCACAAGACGTAAAGTGAAAGAAACCTATTGGGAGCTAGAATTCAGGAGCTAGGAGCGAGGGAGGAAATATTGAGATATCGGTGATTCTCCTGGATTCTGACTACTGGCTTCTGACTACTATGAATTTGCCTTGCGCCTTGCGCCCTATGCCTTGCGCCCCGCACTCAGCGTAAGCGCTGAGTGCGAAATGTTAATTGACAGGAGTGGCGGGATTGCAGTACTTATGACAGATAGCAGACCTTTTTTGGACTCCAGGTTAAATCAGTTAAGGGGGGGTAGATGAAGATTCGAGATATTATGGTGACTGAGTTGGTTACACTGCACGTCGATGAAGAATTATCTCTGGCCAGTGACATCATGAATCTGGCACGAATCCGGCATCTACCAATCGTGGAGGGCGACCGTCTGGTGGGGATTATCAGCCAGCGCGACTTGTTTAAGGCCTCTTTGGCATCGGTGATGGGATATGATTACGCTGAAACTCGCGACCACCTCAAGTCAGTATCCATCAGGGAAGCCATGGTAGAAAATGTAATTACCGTAACCCCGGACGCAGGCATCCAAGAGGCGGGAAAGATCATGTTGGAGAAAAAGATTGGTTGTCTACCGGTGGTACAAGAAAATCGTTTGGTAGGCATGGTAACCGAAACAGACATCCTCCGTTGCTTTCTCCTACATTGGGAGGACTGCACCAGAGGTGAATAAAGATCATTGGGGCAAAAGAAAGGTTTAATCTAACCGTTTTCCACAAGAAACCGCGACCTATGACCTGGGTAGTTTTGCCTTAAAGTCCTCCAAGGCCATTTGTTCGAGATACTCTCTGTCGTCGGCGGATATCTCGGTAAATTTTACACCGATGATTCGGGGCCGATTGGACTGGTCTTTACTGTCTGACCATATAACTATGGCTGCCACCTCCAAGGGTTCCCTCTCGGGAGCCTTTATTGTCATTTGTACCGGTTCATCGAGATCCAGGTGCTCTGTGCAGCGAATATGAGCTCCTCCAGCACTAATATCTCTCGTTTTCCCTTCCACAAATCCTTTTGAGGTCTCCAATTTGACAGGCCACGCTACTTTAAGTCTGAAGGACAGACGCTTTTGATCGCCAACCTCTATCATCTAAACCCCCATTCTGCTTTCACATGAGCAAAGATACCTTTCTGGGCAAATCTTACAAAAAGCATGCCACAAGCCGCGTGAGAAAAACTGTAAGATAAGCCTGGATCTGACAAGTCAGGGTGGTGCCTGGGGCGAGACTCGAACTCGCACGGGACATGGTCCCAAGGGATTTTAAGTCCCTTATGTCTACCAATTCCATCACCCAGGCACAAGGGCAGATAGGTCAAGGCAAAATCTAGATGGTTTCCCTGAATATGTCAATTGTTAGGTGCATCGGTGGGATTGTAGATTGCAGATTTAAGATAGGACATTTGAGATCAGAAGTTTTACTCAGATAACTAGTGTCCAGTATCGAGCATCGAGCATCCAGCATCAATAGTCCCGTCCGAGTAGGTGAGGATTGCCGATATGGACGTTCTTCAGACCGGCGCTTTCGGCAATCTCCTTGCAGCGGAGCGCATGGCTACGGGAGGTTGTGGGAAGGTCTTGCAGATGAAAATGAGGATAAAAACCGAGAAGACTATAGGGGATCTCCGGGTTCAACTGGGCGATATAGCGCGCAATTCCCGCGACTTCCACCTCGTCCACATAGCCCGGCACCAAGAGGGTGCTGGCAATCAGAAAAGGTGGCACCGGCCTTCGCTGGACGAACTCGCTCAACACTTTGAAGTTATCTAGAGTTTTTCGATTGGTCACCCCACAAAGGGCATGGTGAACACTTTCATTCCATGCCTTGAGATCAAATTTTATTAATCCACCCGAGTCATATGATAACCTTGCCATCATACTCAGGAAGGGCTCTTGCACGGCCCCATTGGTCTCCCAGCAAATCCTGAGGACGCGCTCAGATGTCATTTGCAGAGCCAGTTTTGAGGCCTTAAGGGCATGGAGAATTTGCGGAGTCGGATCTCCACCGAAATAGCAAATGCAGGTGGTGTTAAGCTTCACCGCTCCAGCCAACTGCTTTGCAGTGACACGTTGAGTTGAGCGAGTTCGATCTTTGAACTGGTGATTTTGACAATAAAGGCAATTAAAGGAACAGGCATTATAGAAGACAGCTAGATTGTTATGGCCATGTTCAGGGCCGTCTGAAACAGCATACTGTGGATAGCCACAGCCCGTACCACCCGGACAAACGAAATCACCCACACAGTTTGTGGGAAGGGGGTCGTAATAATAGGAGAGATTTCCCTCGTGCGGCCGCCCGCCCTTTATCTTACCGTCTTCCGCTCGGCGGAGGCCGCAAAAGCCAACACCGCCCTCGGCGATTTTGCATAGGTGAACGCAAAGCTTACAGGCGACCCCAGACTCAGCCCGGGGCGGGCTCTCCGGTAGACCGTAGGGTTTTCGGGTACGAGCATGAACGCTTTTGATTTCAGGCCAAACATCCTCAAAGTGGGACCGGATACAATTTGCACAGAAGCCTATGACATTAGAAATGGCTGGACTACTCTTGCCGCATTGTCGGCATTTGCCCGAGGGAATTCTAACTAGTACCTTGCCAATACCGGTCATTAGCCTGTCTCAAACAAAAGATTTACCTGAAAGTTTTGTTGAGGCAATGGAGTGACTAGAAATTCCAAATAACAAATCACAAATCCCAAACAAATCACAATGACCTAAATTCGAAATTCCAAACCTGTTTTTTGTTTTGGTCATTTGGTATTGGAATTTGAGATTTATTTGTAATTTGGTGCTTGGAGCTTGGGATTTCATTGGCTCCAACATTCCATCATTCCAGTATTACCGTATTCCATTCTCACATACTACCCTTGTATCTTACTCAGGAAAAGATCCAGGGCCAAATCCCGGGTGTTTTCCGTAATAGGTATCACCAAAACGTCATGACGCTTCTTTATACCCTGAATGAAGTAATCGCCTCTCATGGCAATAGAACCGATAACATGGTGTTCTGAGTCCAGTGCCTTTATCAAGATTTCCTTGAAAAGTGATGAGAAGCACTCCATTTTGCCTATTTCGTCAACAACGACTATCTCCCCGCTTTTGGCTGGTTGCATTGATGGCACCGCGACCTCGTCGAGATCGTGGAGATTCACCCCGTATTTCCCCACTCTGAATTTACTTTTGATATTTTGATGAGCCAAAACGCCTGTTTTTCCATCCAGAGTAGTTATTGAAAACCCTACCCGCAGCCCTTTATGCCTTATCTCCCTGGTAAAAAAACCGGTTGCCGGTTTACCTATTTTCTGGATAACCTTTTCGATCAGAGTGGATTTTCCGGATCGGGGCGGGCCGGTGACAAGAATGTTTGTGGTTGCCACATAAACTCCTGGTGTTGGTTTGCCTCGGCTATAAAGATATTAAAGATAGGGTGAAAGTCAATCTTGGAATGATTAGGTTAGTAAGAATAGGGGAGGGATGGGCGGACCGAGGCCATTCCTTTTAGTGCCTAGTGCCTAGTTCCTAGTGCTTAGTAAATCAGAGGAGGTTTACCATGAAAACAAAATATCTAGTCTTGATTCTCACGCTCTCTATGGTTGCCTTCGGGGCAGGGGAGGTTTCGGCTCATTGTGAAATTCCCTGTGGAATCTATGACGATCAGTTACGAGCGGATCTAATCGCTGAGCATGCCACCACAATTGAAAAGTCGATGAAAAAAATTGTGGAGTTGGGCAAGCAAAATCCCTTAAACTACAATCAGCTTGTTCGGTGGGTTTCAAACAAAGAGAAACACGCCACTGAAGTACAGCATATTGTCACCCAATACTTCATGACCCAGCGTATCAAACCAGATGCCGAGAAATACTCGGAAAAATTGACCGTTTTGCATAGAATGTTGATTGCAGCTATGCAGTGTAAGCAGACTACTGATCTCTCCAACGTGAATACCCTACGGTCACTGTTAAAGGAATTTGAAATTCTCTATTTCGGCCATACAACCAAGTAATGGGAGAGAGGTAGTCTGGGCCGATTCGGCCCATATGTCTCTGACACAGGGGTAGAACGGGAAATCTCTTGATGGACCTGAAATTGGAAAATCTTCTGGCTGACAAGGAAAATCTGGAACGGATCCTCGACAACCTTATGGAAGGGATCATCGCGCACGATAAGGAAAGGCGTATCCTCTTCTTCAATCGGGCCGCAGAGAGAATAACCGGATACGATAGGCTAGAAATCTTGGGAAGGGACTGTCACGAGGCATTTGGGGCACCATTTTGTGGTGGGCGCTGCTCATTTTGCGGAGAGCCGCCCAATTCCTGGACCCGGGTTGATTATCCCCTCAATATTGTCAGCAAGCAGGGCGATCCAAGACGGATCGAGATGTCGGTAACAGGGATGACCGATGAAACCGGTTGCTTTGTGGGGGTGCTGGCCGCCTTCCGGGACGTGACCGATCTGATTGGCTTACAGATCAGGCTCGGCCAAGTCACCAGTTTCGCTGGAATAATTGGTCAGGACCACAAGATGCTCCAAATCTTTGAGCAGATACGGGAGTTGGCCACCAACGACTATCCGGTGAATATCACCGGTGAGACAGGAACGGGCAAAGAGCTTGTTGCCGCAGCCATCCACAATGAGAGTCAGAGAGGTGGGGGTCCCTTCGTCCCGATTAACTGCGGCGCCTTGCCTGAAGGCGTACTCGAGAGCGAGCTTTTCGGGCATGTGAAAGGAGCCTTCTCCGGGGCAATCCGGGACAAGAAGGGCAGGTTTGAGCTGGCAGATGAGGGCACCATTTTTCTTGACGAGGTGACAGACCTCCCCAAAAGTATGCAGGTAAAGCTCTTGCGTGTTCTACAAGAGGGAACGTTCGAGAGGGTGGGAGGCGAGGAAACTATCACGGTAAATGTGAGGGTGATCAGTGCAACCAACCGTGACCTGAAGCGCGAGGTAGATAGAAATAACTTTCGAGAAGACCTTTACTACCGGCTTAACGTAGTGCCCATTGAGCTGCCGCCACTTCGGGATCGAAAAAACGACATTCCTCTTTTGGTTGAACACTTTTTAAAGGAGGCCAGGGAAAAGGGGCAGAAAGCAACGGGACTAACCAAGAAAGCTCTGGCCGTAATGCTGGACTATCCATGGCCCGGAAATGTTCGTGAACTTCAGAATGCCTTACATTATGGACTGGTGAAGTGCAAGGGTAAGGTAATACAAATAGACGACTTGCCCCTGGAACTGAGAGAAAGAAGTTCTCGGCGCGGTCCGGTTAGAAAGCTTGATGAGCAAGCGGTAAGGGCTGCCTTGGAGTTGACGGGCGGCAACAAGGCCAAAGCTGCCAGACATTTGGGTGTCGGCCGCGCCACCCTCTATCGCTTCCTGGCAGATTTTCCGGATGTCTCATGAGACATATATGTCTCATAAATAAACTTGAGACATCTAAAAGTGGAATTCTCTTATTCTAGTTATTATTAAATACAGTGTTTATTGCTTAATCCCACTCATCGCTGCTGACTGATAAGTGTCTCGTAAGTGTCTCATAAAGCCCTGATTAGGGAATCAGTCCTCCAATGGTCATATATATTTAACTATTTGATATTACTTAATTTTATAATTTTATCTAGCTAGCTGGTTTCCTGGCATGAATCTTGGTTTAGAAATTAATCATACATTAGAAAGAAACTCACAAGAGAAACATCCACGGAGGAGAAACAATAATGTCTCGAAAGCAACTGACAACTGGTACTGAGGTACCTCCGGGTATCTACAGATGTAATGCCTGCGCCAAGCAGATTGATTGTCATGACGAAGAGTGCAAGTTGCCCCAGTGCAGCGCTTGTGGCAGCTTTTCGTGGAGAACGACCAGGCTGCTAAGCAAAAAAGATTCCTAAATCGCAAGGAGGGAGAGATGAGCAAGAAAAGATACGAAGTGAAGGGCAGGTGCCCCAATTGTGCCTGCGGTACTGTTTCTGACATGAGCGCCGAAGAGATTAAGGCCAAGACGATCGATGGGGACAAGTTGGAGATTCATTGCCCCGAGTGCATGGAAGTACATCGGGCCAATATCAGGTCAGTCTGCCCCGAATACGCAGATGAATGCCACCTGTAGATCGTTTAAGGAAGGAGATAGCATGGCAAAGCCTGAAGACATGTATCAGTGCCAGACGACTAATTGTGGTTGTCTCTATGATCCGGATCGTGGAGACAGAAGGAGTAAGATTCCCAAGGGGACAGATTTCGATAATTTGCCCGAGGAGTGGAAATGTCCGGTTTGTGGCGCTGGGAAGAAGATGTTTCGGCCACTCCGAGGAGCGGGTTCGGTCGTCGAAGAGGGTAGCTAAGAGATTTAATTGACACTTAGCGAGAAAGTGAACCATTTTGAAACCTTGCAATCAGACCATAAAAAAGACATTGGCTATGGTGGACAGCATGCTCATTCTTGCAGACGAGGGCGATGCTGTGCGTGAAGATGTCGGATGCGGCATACTTTACGCTGTGTTACGGGATTCGGCATACAAAATAAAAAAGCTGGCCGAAGCGGAGCGTAAAGCTCACTCTGAGAAGGGCTGGTGGCAAGAGTGAGCAGGGGAGGCGAGACAATGGCTACTTTCAAATGCAATACCTGCGGTCATGAAAAAGAAGGAAGATGTAAACCGCAGAAATGCCCTGACTGCGGCGAAAAGAAGACATTCGAGAAAAAGTCCTCATAGGCCTGGAGAGAGATGATGCGGCTGGGACCCCTTGAGCTTTACAAAAAACTGCCAAAGACGAACTGCGGCGATTGTGGTCATCCCTCATGCCTTGCCTTCGCCACCCAGGTTATAGGATATGGCCAGGATCTTCGGGATTGCCCTCACCTGGCAGAGGCTACGCTCCAGGAGGTGGAGAGTATAATTGAGGAGCAAAGAAAAGAAGGCGTCTACGTCAAGAGAGATAATCACAAAATAACCCGGGATCACCTGAGAGAGAAGATTAAGAGCCACGACTTCAAATCAATCGCTTCGGGGCTGGGGGTGACCTACTCTGAGGATAACGGCTTGGTAACTCTGAAAATTCCGTATTTCGATCGCTTGGTCAGCATGAGCCATAGGGGAATCTTGGCCGAGAACAGTGAGGAGTTTGATCCCTGGGATGAAGTACTTCTCTATAATTACATCTTTTTTGCCGGTTCAAAGCCTTTGAGCGGCGATTGGGTGGGATTGGAAAATTTCCCGAATTCTTTGCCCAAGCGTGCGGCACTCGATGAGGGTTGTCACCGACGCATCAGTGAGGTCTTTTCTGGGGCCAGAACTGAATTGGAAAGTGCTTGTCAGAAACTAGGAGGCACAAGAGTGGCAGATGGACACAGCGGTGACCTGGCCTTTCAGTTTCAACCGCTGCCCAGGATGCCACTTCGTCTGCTTTTTTGGGACGAAGATAGGGAGGAGGGCTTCGAAGCACAGTCCAAGGTCCTTTTCGACGCAGCAGCCATGGAATATCTGGACCTCGAAGGTCTAACTTTTGTGGCCGAGAAACTGGCCAATAAATTGATTCAAATTAAGAAAGGAGGAACTTGATGTCTAAGACGGAACAGAATCTGAGGGATGCTTTTGCTGGGGAGTCCCAGGCCAACCGTAAATATCTTGCCTTTGCAGAAAAGGCTGATAAAGAGGGGTACCCGCAGGTTGCCAAATTATTTCGAGCTGCAGGTGCGGCAGAAACCGTTCATGCCCACGCTCATTTGCGTGCCCTGGGGGAGATTGGCAGCACTGCGGAGAACCTTAAGGTTGCCGTGGCCGGTGAAACCCACGAGTTTAAGAGCATGTATCCTGAAATGATCGAGGTCGCCAAGGAAGAGGGCAACAAGAAGGCAGAGAGAAGCTTTGTCTTTGCCAATGAGGTGGAGAAAGTCCACGCTGACCTTTATCAGCAAGCTCTGGACAACCTGGACAGCCTCGAAGAGGCGGACTACTACGTTTGCAGTGTATGCGGCATGACCGTTGAAAATGAACCTCCGGACACCTGCCCGGTGTGCGGTGCAAAAGCCAGCGCCTTTTTCAAGGTGGACTAATCGGTCTACGGTTCCCAACCTACCCGGGCTCGAGGGATAATCTCGAAGGTTAGATTCGTTTCTCGAGCCCGGAGGTTGTAGCGCTCGCCTGACCAGGGTAACGGGTGCCACCTCCGGGCATTGAAAATGGAGATAACCACATGTTGACTATCGAAGAAATAAAGGAAAACCAAGAGATTATGGACTGCCTGAATTTGGAGATGACTCCTGAGAAGGCGGTGGCTCTTTATTTGGAGTGGGGCTCATCCTGGGCCCACGGTCGGGACTTTGTCAGATCCAATACTGATGTGAGTTGCTACTTCACCATCGATGCCTGGGAGAAGCCGGCAAAGCTTCTTCTGATAAGGCGGAGCATGGCGGAAGGGGAAATCCTCGGAGAAGTGGACGCGCCGCGTGAGCTTGTGGAAAGGGAAGTCGAAGCCTGGGGCGGTAGGAGAGGAAGCTACGGGATCAGTGAATTGCTGAAAGAGTGGATTCGTTCGCAGCTCAGCTGAAATAATCTCTGCCCCGAGCAATATGGGGTGACTGAAAATTAGTCGAGACCATAAAGACAGAAATGCCAGCCCCAATGGGCTGGCATTTTTCCTTTTTATTGAGTTGATAAACCTTGACGAGATTTAGTCGGAAAAACTATATTCGATGTAGGCTTAACATTGGTTTTACCAAACCCAGCTACGGAGGTTCGTTATGGAAAAGTCGGAATTGATCGCGATGTTGAACAAGGACATCGCCGAGGAGCATGCGGCGATCATTCGCTATCTTACTCATAGCTATTTAGAGGGTGAGGATACCCCCATCGGTGCAGGTTTGCTGTCTCGCTCCAGGGAGGAAATGTGGCATATGCACTGGCTTGGCATGGTCATAGGAGACCTGGGTGGTGAGCCCAATCTGACGCCAGCCCCTTACCCCTATGACCCCACCAATCGCGAAACAATCTTCAAGTCCTATGTTGAGTATGAGCTGAAGTTGGTCCCCCACTACAAGGGAGAGGCGGATAGAGTGGATGACCCTCACATCAAGCGGGTATTAGAGCGGGAGGGCTGGGAATCTGCTATGCACGCAAAGAAATTTCAAAGGGTGTTGGACAAGCTCACTCCAGAAGAAGCCGCGGGTGTTCCAGGAGAAGAGAATGAGCTGCCCCAAGAGTTCGTCGACAAACTTCAGGATCTGGTGGCGAGCAAGTACACCCAAGTGCTGCAGCACGTCCGTAATGGTTGGGTCCTCCAACGGGAGGGAATCACCGGCTGGGAACTTATGGACTTCTCGATGACCCAGATGAAGCAGCTGGCCCATATTGCCGAAGAGGTGGCTGAAAATGGAATAACTCCGCGGCTCCAGGCTGATCAGATCGATACGAGCCGGTCCATCGGTGTGGCGCTGCAAAAAACCCTGGAGGACGTGCGTGCCTCCCGTGAACGGCACCTGAAGTTCCGTGATGACAGTGAAACGCAGAAACATGCAGGCCTCGTTGTTAATCTGGATCTCACCCTCCAGCAGGAGGAGTACGAGGCAGGCGAAATCGAGGACTGGATCAAGAAGCTATAATCAAGGAGAAAATAATGGCAAAGATCGGTGTGCTTCTCTCAGGATGTGGCGTATTTGACGGTGCAGAAATACATGAAGCTGTGCTAACCATGCTGGCGCTGGACCGGGCCGGCGCCACAATTGTCTGCATGGCACCAGATGTCGACCAGTACCACGTGGTCAATCACCTAACACAGGAAGAAATGACTGAAAAGCGGAACGTGCTGGTGGAATCAGCTCGCATTGCCCGTGGCGAGATAAAGGATCTTAAAGATGTCAAAGCTGCTGATTTGGATGGTCTGATCATGCCCGGTGGGTTCGGCGCGGCTAAGAACCTGAGCGACTTTGCCTTCAAGGGTGCAGAATCCACCGTCCAAGCCGAGGTAAAACGGATCATTGAGGAAATGTCGGCGGCCAGTAAACCCATTGGTGCGATCTGTATCTCCCCGGCTCCCTTAGCCAAAGCGCTTTCTGCTAAGAAACCCGAGGTGACCATCGGCAACGATCAATCCACTGCAGAGGCCATTGAAGCCATGGGCGGTCAGCACAAAACTTGCACCGTGGATATGATTCATGTGGACGGTGCAAACAAAGTGGTTACCACACCTGCCTACATGCTGGGGCCTGGCATCAAAGACGTGGCAGTCGGTATTGAGAAGTTGGTGCACAAGGTGCTTGAACTTGCTGGGGGTTAGGGGGAAGTATCCGCAGCCTTTTAGAGAAGCAAAATAAACTTAATAAATAACATTACAGTTTGAATAAATATTTAAACAATAATAATTAGATATAGAATAATTACTTTGACTAGTAAACCACCGGTGTAGCTTTTTAAAGTGCGGTTTCACAAGATGGTTTTTCCACTTTAGATAGAAGCGCCGGGCCACTGTCAACGTTAAGAAAACCAGGATAAAAGAGAGCCTATGGAAGAGGGCAGGGGCAAGAGAAGGAGTTTGCGGGTTCCGGTTCATCTTGATGTACGTTGTGACCTGGCTGACGGATCCACGATTAAAGCTAAGATAATCAACTTGGGCACGGAGGGTATTTTTGCTAAATCAGTCGATCCACTCAGCCCTGGCGATAGCATAACCCTGGAGTTCCTTTTGCCGGGCACCCTCAATTCAATCAAGCTGGCCGGAGAAGTGATGTATTCTCGCACTCAGGAGGGGGAGCAAGACTTGGATGAAGATTTCCACGTGGCGGGTATTAAGTTCATCGATCTTGCAGAGCCTTATCACACTCTGATTCGAGATTATACCCTCAAAATGCTGGACAATGAGGAGATTTTACGTGACGGGGGAATCCTCCACGTGCTCGACGACATCCGTAACCTCCCGCCAACAGACAGGTTAAAAGCTTACCATATCCTGATTAAAAAGGGCTCGGGGCCAGTACGGTGATTGTAGATTGTAGATTTCAGGTTTAAGATTGGGGGATCTTTCTTTGGAGCTTTTCTTTTTAATAGCTAGCCAGCAGCGACAAGTGACAGGTCACAAATTACCTCAATCTGCAATCTGCAATCTGAAATCTACAATCGAGAGAGTCCAATATATATTGCGTTTACTTAAAGCAACTTGATAACCTTCAGCCAATCTTTCCGCTCGGCTGTGGCGCTTTCAATGGCACTCGGAGAGCCGATTACCTTCACTAATCCCCTCTCCCTGACCCCATCCAGAACATCTGCAAAAGCCCTGAAATCCCTGGCTGACGTCTTCAGCACTTCCTCACGTAGCAACTGTCGTTTTTCGTCGGTGTCGTTGGTCAGGTAGCGAACCATGGAAGTATACCCTTTGGCGTCAGGGAGGAGATGCTTGTCAATGTCGCCGATGGTCCCGATGATACTCTTTTTCAGTTCCTCTTCTCTCAGGTCAGCCGAGCGAAGGAATTGCACCGTCTGATCAAATGTTTCCACTGTCTTAGCCAAATTGGGGTCCCTGTATGAGACAAACGTCAGGGTGCCGGACAGATGATTGAAGAGACAAAAAGCGCCATAAGCGCCACCCTGGACACGAACACGTTCCCACAACCAGGCGGTTCGCAGAAAACGAGTGATTACATGAACCGAGCCGTGTAAGCGGTAGCCGAGCTGATAAAGGTTTGCCCCTTTGCCCACGTAATTAACCTGAGCTGGTATAGTCATACCTTCAAAGCCGGGAAATTCCTCTGGGGACCACTCATGAAAGTGAACCGGCTCAGAAGGAAGATCATCCAGAAAATTGCTCAGGTCAACCCCGAGGTTAATCCAGCTCTTTTCATCACAGGTAGCGTTGATGAGCATGTTCTCACGGTTCAGCAGCGCTCGATGTATCTCTTCGAGGCTGGTAAGGACGCTGGGCCAGTCCGCATCGATCCTTTGGGTAAGATTGCGCAAAAAGGAAAGGTAACTCACACCTTTCATCTGTTCAGCGGCCCAGTCTGCCTCACTATAGTGGGCACGCAGCCGCAAATTGACCACCTGGTGTCCTTCGGGCACCAATTTTTGCTCTTGGCGGGCCTTCTCCTCAATGACCATCTGGCGAAAGCGCTCCCTGTTATCGAGCTGAACCCCAAGGAGTACATCTCGCAAGATGGTCATAAGTTCATTGCTCTGGGCAAACATGGCTTTTCCGCGCAGGAACAGCCAGGATGTCCCCCGATCTTTCCCGGTGATCGCTGAAGCGAAGGATTGCGGGTAAATCCCTCCTGTCTTACGGCTGATGCGCTGTGTGAGTGTGACAAAATCTTCCTCTTCGGTACCCAACTCCAGGAGGGCCCGGCCAAAGAGAGGGATATAGGGAAGGTATTTCTGCTCTAGGGCGTGTAGGTTGAAGCCCACATCAAAATAGACAATACCGCTCGTGGCCAAGTCGTGAAAAAGGATCTGGGTGTTTTTCTGCTGCGTTACAGTCAAGGGGATTGTTTTGTTGATTTTGTTTAGATCGCCAAGCTTCAAAGTGGGGATAGTGGCCAGTGCCTCCACGGAATCAGGGGTTTGCTGGATTTGCTTGAGCTGCAAGGTTTGCTCAATTGTGGTTTGCAGCTCAGCTTGACTCATGCCAAATCTGGCCGCGTCCAGACGAACTCGCTCTTCCTTTTCTTGCCTCTCTGCCAGATCAGGATCAGGCTGCAAAATGAGAGTGGCACGGTGTGGGTTTTCTAGAAAAAAGCGATCGATCATCCTCTCGAAGAACGAAGCATTGGCGGCCAGTTGGGATTTTACCGTTGCGAGGGGACCTTCAAAGGCGAGTAGGACCAGGGGGTCACCACCGTAGAGCCAGGTGGTAAGAGCACGCAACATGAGCAACAGCCCTTGAGGGTAACCTCTGGGATTGTTTTCGCGAAGTCGGAATTCAATGGTATTGAGCGCAGCCTCAACAGTCAGGGGATCGATGCCGTCTTTTGCCAAAGTGCTCAAGGTCTGAAGGATGAGGTTCTCAATACGATCGCCGTTATTTATATCTATACCCTTCAGTCCAGTAGAAAAATACATCTGCCTCAGTTCATCCTCAAGACCCACACCGGCCAAATCTTCGCCTAGGCCGGAGTCGATGAGAGCCTTGCGTAAGGGCGAGGCTGGCATCCCTAGGAGGATGTAGTTTAAAATTCTGAGAGCCAGGTTGGTTTCGGAATTTACGGTCTCGGTGAGCAGCCAGTTGATGGTGATCATCCCCTTTGCTTCACCGGTTTCGTCGGCGCTTGCGGCAAAAGGGTGAACAATTCGTTTGGGCTGATCAAACGGCGGCTGCAACGGTATACTTGAATCCATCTCCAGAAAGTCAAAGTCTTTGAGATAATCATTTACCAATCTCAACCGCTGCTCCGGGTCATCGTCGCCGTGGAAGAAGATACGAGCATTGGATGGGTGGTAGTATTTTTGATGGAATGATTGGAACTTTTCAAAAGTAAGGCTGGGGATGTGCTGTGGCTCGCCTCCTGAATCAAGTCCATAGGTGTGATTAGGGAAAAGCGATTGCTGGCTGTATTCGGCGAGAACCCTGTCAGGAGAGGAATAGGCGCCTTTCATCTCGTTGAATACGACCCCTTTGTAGATGAGGGTTTCGTCCGATGATTCCAGGTCAAAATGCCATCCCTCCTGCTGTAGGGTGAACGGTGTCAACCGTGGATAAAGAACAGCGTCGAGATAAACATCTATAAGATTGTAAAAGTCTTGCAGGTTTTGACTGGCTACAGGGTAGCAAGTCTTGTCTGGATAGGTGAAGGCGTTGAGAAAGGTTTGGAGGGAGCCTTTCATGAGTTCCACAAAAGGTTCCTTGAGCGGATATTTTCGCGAGCCGCAAAGCACAGAGTGCTCCAGGATATGAGCAACACCGGTTGAGTCAGAGGGTGGCGTGCGGAAGGTGATGCCAAAAACCTTGTTCTCGTCATTGTTAATGATAGATAGCAACTCGGCCCCAGTTTTGATGT
Source organism: Syntrophobacterales bacterium (assembly GCA_050124835.1). Taxonomy (GTDB): domain Bacteria; phylum Desulfobacterota; class Syntrophobacteria; order BM002; family BM002; genus BM002. Next base: position 14,793 of record JASFEM010000050.1, read on the forward strand.
GGCGATAGAGTTCAGCCTTGCTTTGCAATTCAGGGATGTGCTTTTCGGTGATCAGTTCAAAGCCGTGAACCTTTTTCATAACTGCCTCCGTGTTAGGTTCGAGCAATCCTGTGAATCCAAAGCCGTGTTTTCCACGCCCGGATTCATTGCCAATAATTTAAGAATAGATTTACACTTGTCGACCCCTGGCCTGCACGATTCACCAAAAGAGGAAGACAAACTGCTTGGGAATCTCACCCGGAGATAGCAGATTGTCATTTTGTGGGCTTCGATGAAGCTGGGATAAATTCCCCGAGGAATCTCCCACCCCAAAAAGAATGACGAGATTCTTCCCAACTACACTTGTCAGGATGATATCCTAATTCTGACATTTGCATATAAACACTAATTGGACTGATATTTACAGTCTTTAAGTAGCTATTTTACCTGTCAGTGAAATGCTCGTTTTTGTATGTCAATACCGAGTTAATAATCATTGCTGACTAAATAGTTAAATTATGTCGACTAATTTCTAATTATCATTAAATCATACTTGTTGCGTAGTTTATTGTGATGACAGGTCACCAACTGGTTATATGTCATAATTGACATAACTGATTATTCTTGACAGTGAGATGGAATGTGCTATTTTTGTAGCCAAGATATTGTCGTAATTGGATTATTGGTTCATTTATTCACCTTATCCTTACTTCAAAGCGCCCCGAGCGCCAAGCATTCTGTGAAGCAGAGCAATTCCTGAATTAGTGCGGTAACTAGATCGGACAGATGCTAAGGAAAAGACTACTTTGCTTCATCGCTATTCCTTGAATTGCCTATCTGGACTGAATTTTAGGGCAGAACATATTCTGCTTTGGCGATGTAGTTTGCATCCGATTCCTTTTTTTAGGTCTGATGCCTGCGATCCTGAAACGGAATTGATAGCGATTCAAAGGATCGGCGGTTGCAAAGGCAGGCGCAGGATTAAATGAACGGATAGTCAGAGGTGTTTGTCCGCCTCTGACAAGGGAAAGGAGGTGTTACGAGTCAATAACTGACACGAAGAAGAGTTGAATTGCACCGATGTTTCATGAAAGGAGGGCAAATTAGACCCATGCAGATCACGAGAAGAGATTTCATGAAGATCTCTGGTGCAGCAGTAGGTGGCCTTGCTCTCGGTGGGTTGGGTTTCAACCTGACACCGGTCAAGGCACACGCCAAGGCGCTCAAAATTGCCTGGGCGAAGGAAACCACCACCATCTGCCCCTACTGTGCCGTTGGTTGTGGCATTATTGTCCACACCGCCAGAGATGGGTCGGGCAAGCTTATTAACACCGAGGGCGATCCGGACCACCCCATCAACCAGGGTTCCCTCTGCGCCAAAGGCGCGGCTCTTTATCAGTTTGTCACTGAGGAGAGCAGGATCAAGACGGTGCTCTATCGAGCCCCATACAGTAGCAAGTGGGAAAGGAAGTCCTGGGATTGGGCCCTGAGCACGATTGCTAAGCGGGTGAAGCGAAGCCGTGATGCCAGCTTCACAGCCAAGAACAGCAAGGGCCAGGTGGTCAACCGGACCAATGGTATCGCCCATGTGGGTAGCGCCGCCCTTGACAATGAGGAATGTTGGGCGCTCCAGGCGATGATGCGTGCCCTGGGCCTGGTTTACATTGAACATCAGGCCCGTATCTGACACAGCGCCACTGTTGCGGCTCTGGCAGAGTCGTTCGGACGCGGCGCAATGACCAATCATTGGATTGACATCGGCAACAGCGACTGCATCCTGGTCATGGGAAGCAACGCTGCTGAAAACCATCCCATCTCCATGAAATGGGTGATGAAAGCCATGGGGGATGGGGCAACCCTCCTAAGTGTTGATCCCCGTTTTACCCGGACCTCAGCCAAAGCGGATTTTTATACGGCTTTGCGTTCAGGGACCGATATCGCCTTTCTGGGAGGGATGATCAACTACATTATCGAAAATAACCTGTTTTTCAGCGATTACCTGGCCTGGTATACCAACGCCGGCTTCATTCTGAGCGACAAATACGGGTTCGAGGATGGACTCTTTGCAGGTTACAACCCGAAAACCCGTGCCTACGACAAGTCCTACTGGGCCTTTGAAAGGGAGCCGAGCGGTATTCCCAAAAAGGATCCCACTCTCAGGCACCCGCGTTGCGTGTTCCAGCACCTGAGGAAGCATTTCTCCCGTTACACCCTTGATAAGGTCTCGGCCATTACCGGCACACCCGAAGAGGATCTGGTCGAGGTCTACAAAACCTATGCGGCCTCAGGTGAAAAGGGCAAGGCCGCCACCATCATGTACGCCATGGGCTGGACCCAGCATACTGTGGGCGTCCAGAACATTCGTACTATGGCCATCATCCAGTTGCTCCTGGGTAACATGGGAGTGGCCGGCGGCGGGGTGAATGCACTTCGTGGTGAGTCTAACGTCCAGGGTTCAACGGACCACTGCTTGCTCTTCCACATCATTCCCGGCTACATGGCTACTCCAAGTACTAAGTGGCCGACACTTGATGACTACCTGAAGAGGAGGCCTGCGAGCAAGGATCCGTTGAGCGCTAACTGGTGGCAGAATGAGCCCAAATACATGGTAAGTTTCCTGAAATCCATGTTCGGGGAAAACGCCACGCAGTTAAATGGTTTCGGCTATGATTGGATGCCAAAGCTGGATGCCGGTAAACCCTATTCCTGGCTGAATCTATTTGATGCCATGTACAGAGGTGAATTCACCGGCTTCTTTGCCTGGGGCCAGAATCCGGCCTGCTCCGGTGCCAACGCTGGAAAGAACCGCCAGGCATTGGCCAAATTGGACTGGCTGGTGAACGTCAACCTGTATGACAACGAAACCGGTTCGTTCTGGTATGGCCCGGGAATGGATCCCAAAAAGATCAAGACCGAGGTCTTCTTCTTGCCGGCTGCTGCTTCGGTGGAAAAGGAAGGCTCCATTACCAACAGTGGTCGCTGGATGCAGTGGCGTTACAAGGCGGCGGACCCCCTCGGAGATGCCCGACCTGACGGCGACATTATGGTTGATCTTTTCGATAAGATTCGCCAGCTTTACCGGAAACAAGGAGGTGTCTTCTCTGATCCCATCCTGAAACTCAAGTGGGACTATACCACCAACGGTAAGTACGATGCCCACAAGGTGGCCAAGGAGATCAACGGCTACTTCCTGCGGAATGTCACGATCAAGGGTAAGGAGTACAAGGCCGGGACTCTGGTTCCAAGTTTCGCCTTCCTGCAGGCGGACGGCTCCACCTCGTCGGGTAATTGGCTCTACTGCCAGAGTTACACCGAGAAGGGAAATATGGCAGCACGCCGTAGCACCGTGGATAAATCCGGTATAGGTCTCTACTCTGAGTGGTCTTGGTGCTGGCCGGTGAACCGTCGGATTATCTACAACCGGGCCTCGGTGAATCGTAGAGGTGTGCCTTGGGACCAGAAGCATCCGGTGATCCGCTGGACCGGGGAGAAATGGGTGGGCGACGTGCCTGATGGCGGCTGGCCGCCCATGCTCGACGCCGACGGCAAGCTGAACCCCAAGACCAAGTATCCCTTTATTATGAAGCCGGAAGGCCATGCTCATGTGTTCGGACCGGGGCGCGCAGACGGGCCCTTTCCCGAGCATTACGAGCCGCTGGAGTGTCCCATCGAGAAGAACTTGATGAGTTCGCAGTTCGTTAATCCGACCATCAAGGAATTCACCACAGCCGCAGACGCCCGGGCCACCTGCGATCCACGCTATCCCATAGTTGCCTCTACCTACCGGGTCACCGAGCACTGGCAGAGCGGTGTTATGACCCGCTGGCAGCCTTGGCTGGTGGAAGCGCAGCCCCAGTCGTTCTGCGAGATGAGTGAACAGCTGGCAAAACTCAGGGGCATCCGGAACGGCGACAAGGTTATTGTGGAGTCGGCACGCGGAAAAGTGGAAGCGGTGGCAATTGTGACCAAACGCTTCCAACCCTTCAAGATTGCCGGTGCCACCATACATCAGGTGGGATTGCCCTGGTGTTATGGCTGGGTCACGCCCAAGGATGGCGGTGACAGTTCAAACCTGCTCACTCCTTCCATCGGTGATCCCAATACGTTGATCCCGGAAACCAAGGCCTTTATGGTCAATGTCAGGAAGGCATAGAAGGAGGTGAGAGCTGTATGGCTGACAAATCGTTTTTTATAGATACCACCAAGTGTACAGCCTGCCGAGGCTGTCAGGTTGCCTGCAAGCAGTGGAACAAGTTGCCGGCTACCAAGACATTCAATTGGGGCAGCTACCAGAACCCAGCAGATCTCTCCTTCGCCACCTTCAAGCTAGTCAGATTTAGGGAGGTGGTTTCCGGGGGTAAGCTGAGATGGTACTTTTTCCCGGACCAGTGCAGGCACTGTCTCGAGCCACCGTGTAAGGACACTGCCGAAGGCTATGTGGATGGGGCCATCCTCCAGGATGAGGCCACGGGTGCTGTTATTTATACTGACAAGACCCGCAAGCTAAGCGACTCTGCCTTTGAGGAGGTTCGGGAGTCGTGCCCTTACAATATCCCCCGGCAGGACCCTGCAACTAGGCTGGTGACCAAGTGCACCATGTGCTTTGACCGGGTGTCCAATGGTCTCATGCCCGCCTGCGTAAAGGCCTGTCCCACCGGTACCATGAATTTCGGCAATCGGGGTGACATGATGAAGATGGCCAAGGCGCGGCTGGCACAAGTGAAGAAGGCAGGGTACCGTAAGGCCCAGCTTCTAGATGCCGACTCGATCCGTGTCATCTTTCTTGTGGTGGACGATCCCATGATCTACTACAAGTTTGCGGTTGCGCAAAACGATGTGGGTATCAGTCGCAAGCTGGCCCTGCGCAAACTCTTCCGGCCTGCTACCGGTCTAGTGGCCGGCGTGGCCATGCTGGGGAGCATTGCTGACACCTCGCGATCGGAATAAGATCGCACTTAATCTCGGGAGGGACTTCTGTCCCTCCTTTTTTTTATGCTATAAAAATGACGACCGGCCTCAAATCAGAAAGGAAAGGCCCATGACTGCTAAGGACCTCGATGACCTCTACCAGCGTATGTCGGATCGGCTCAATCAAATAAAGCGGCAAAGGAGCGAACACGACGAAATCCTGTCGTTTTACGCCAAGGTATTAACAGCCCAACAGCAAGCGCAACAGGAAACAGTCATTCCCGAAATCGACCTGGATGAAGATCGATTCAAGCTAAAGATCGAGGAGGGATTTCCCCTCATCGAGCGAGAGAATTTTCCTGTGGACAGAGATGGCACTGAGCGTCTCTTTAAAAAACTCTGCCAGATTTCTCTTGATGAAAATCCGGTGCTTGCAGCTGCCGGGAAGACTCTGCTCGAGACAATGGATTCCGGAAAGCCCGAGTTTGCTCAATTGATTGGCGCAGTTCTTCAGAACGATACAGAGCACATCGAGAGCATCGCAAAGGATCTGGAAGTTGGCACACCCATTCTTCAAACCTTGGCAAAGCTGAGCTTACAGCCTTCACTTTTGGCGACGGCGGCAGCTGTTGCTCAACACGCTACCCTGGATGACTGGAAGCAGGGGTACTGCCCCGTATGCGGGGGACTGCCGGCCATGGCAGCATTGGTGGGTGAAGAAGGCAAACGGCAGGCCCTCTGCTCATTTTGTGGCCATTTATGGGAGCTAACCCGGATGAGCTGTCCATATTGTAGCAATACCAAGCAGGAAGATCTTCGCTACTTTTACGCGGAAGGCGAGGTTCTCTATCGGGTGTACATTTGCGAAAAGTGCCAGGGTTATCTCAAAGTCATTGACACTCGCGAGGGTGGTGACCTGAAGGGTTTGGCTGTGGATGACCTCGCCACTGGTCATCTTGACTTGCTAGCCGAAGAGGAGGGTTACCAGCGTAAGGCCCCCAGGGTTTTAGGAATATGAAGCCATCGCTTTTTTTGAAGGTAGAATCTGATTAGGTTAGGGAGGCTTCAATAGGATGGCATTAAAGTGGTACTAGGATGTCGGGCGCTCTGGCGATTGTAGATTTCAGATTTAAGATCTCAGATTTCATAATGCAGAATGCAGACTGCACATCTTTTCTGACAAAAAGAAAACCTGAACATACAAGGCGAAATCTACAATCTGCAATCTGCAATAATTTTTACTTGCCCAGTTTCTCCAGTTCTCCGACCAGAACTTCCAAACGTGGCCTAGTGTTGATGTCGTGCACGTCTATGTAGCGAATAATTCCCTTCTTGTCGATTACGAACAGGGCCCTCTCGCTGACGCCATCCGATCGTAAGACCCCGTATTTATCTGCCACCGCACCGTGGGGGTAAAAGTCCGATAGCACAGGGAACCATAACGTCCCACCACCCATGCACATTTGATTGGTCCAGGCATACAGGGTTGGAATGTTGTCTACCGTGATGCCCAGAAGGATGGCGTCGTTTTGGTCGAAGTAATTCTTGGCGATGTTGTAACCGGGCCATTGGTCCGAGCAAACAGGTGTCCAGGCAGCCGGTACGAAGGATATGACCACATTTTTTTTACCGCGATACTGCTTCAAAGAAATCTCACCCCCACCCATTGCGGCAAGGGTAAACTCTGGGGCCCGTTCGCCCACTTTGAGTTTGGGCACGCTGTCTCGCGGCTTCAGTTTTCCAACGGGATAAATATTGTCCTTATAAGCAGCAGACCGCCCATGTACCGTTGAAAGCCAAACAAACGCAGCCAAAAATCCCACCACACATATGACGAATACGTACTTTATTCGCAGCATGATAATCCCTCCTACTAGATTCCAGACAACTTGACCATCAACTTTAGA
>JASFEM010000051.1:0-20866 GCA_050124835.1 Syntrophobacterales bacterium
AACGGGAGTACCCGTGGGAATGATCCTAGTCTTCATGTCAAGGAACCAAGGTGCCGGTGACCAGTCAAGCACGGAAATTTATTATCCCAATCCTCATCTTTCTCCTTGTCCTTAGCCTAATCTCCGCTAATCTCCATAGCCGTGAGAACATGAGCTTCTTTGAATCGCTCGTGGTGACCATTGTATCGCCGGTGCAGAAGGTAGTCCGTGGAGTCATAGGTGGTGTGGGTGGCGTGTGGCGCGGTTATTTCCATCTGGTGGGGTTGGAGCGAGAAAACGAGGCCCTGAAGCGGGAGCTTCAAGAACTCAAGCTGCAAATGAACAAATATCGAGAAGCCGATCTTGCCAACAAGCGCTTGCGGGCTCTGTTGAACTTTAAGACATCCATCCCCACCCCACTGCTACCTGCCGAAGTGGTGGCTTTTGATCCCTCGGGTTGGTTTCAGACAATACTCATTGACAAGGGCGAAAATGATGGCGTGATTCGGGATATGGCGGTGGTAAGTGCCGATGGCCTGGTGGGCAGGGTTATCGGAGTTAGCGGCCGTCATGCCAAGGTGCTCCTTATTTTGGACGGTAACAGCGCGGTGGATGCTCTGATCCAGAGGTCCCGGGCCCGCGGTATTTTGGTGGGGCTGGGAAGGAATCGTTGCCTCCTCAACTATGTCCAACGGAATGAGGATGTTCAGGTTGGCGACCCGGTGATATCCTCGGGCATGGGAGGCGTCTTTCCCAAAGGCATCCTATTAGGGAAGGTTCAGGAGGTGGTTCGCGGCAACTCCGGCCTGTTTCAAACGGTGGAAGTAGAACCCGCCGTGGACTTCAGCGGGCTCGAGGAGGTCATGGTGGTGGTGCAGCCCCCACCCGAAGACCCGGTTCCAATGGGCACAAGTATGAAAGAGGAATAATGCGCACCTTTTTTCTGTACCTCGTGTTGATCCTGGGAGCATATCTAGTCCAAACTGTGTTCTATCCGGTATTGCTCGTTCCTGAACTCCGGGTGGACTTGTTTCTTGTCATACTCCTCCATTTTAGTTTCTACTACGAAAGATCAAAGGCTCTGGTGATGGCGCTCATCCTTGGGTTACTCATGGATGTGGGCTTACCTATGCAAGGCTGTTTCCACCCGTTACTCTATTTGGGAATTGCGCTGCTTTCCTCTTTGCTCCGGCAGAACTTGAATCTGCAAAGTAGACGCTATCAGGCAATTTTCGTTGGGATTTGCACGTTGCTGGAGGGCATCGGGATATGGGCAATTTTGTCGCTACAGGATACCGAATTTGCGGCGACAAACTACTTGCTCAGGATTTTGGTATGGCGAACAATCGCGGCTAGTTTGGTCGGCCCCTTACTTTTGGCAGGACTGGAACGCCTGGATCAGTGGATTGGTGATCTTGCCGAATTGCAGGAATCCCAGGAGGCATGATTCACGGCATCGTGAAAAGACCAGTTGGTCCACTGTTGGCGGATTGACTTTGCCGTCTAATTTATAATGGCGCCAAACTCCGTGTGAGTACTTGAGGGCTGAGACATTCCCTCCGCTTTCGCTCGGTCTGCTGCCTGTGTCGGGCGGAGGTGCTTCAAACCGGAGACAGTGGCAGCCCGAGCTGTCCGCCTACGGCGGATTGCCAGCCTTTGCAGTATCGTGCAGGAAGGCCTATCCATTGTAGTTGGCAAAGGCTGACAACATACGCCGCTTCGGGAATATCTCAGCCCTCAAGTCGGATCTGTAAGGACTTAATGCGTTTTCATAACTTCTTATGAGTTCATCGTGAGTAGCTTTAGCCCTTTGGGCACATCGTCGATCAACGGAGAGCGCTTGCGTTTCCAGGTTGTGCTTTACCTGGTGGCGTCGGTATTCGTTGTTTTACTATTACGCCTCTGGTTTTTGCAGATCATACGTGGGGATTCCTATCGCAACCTCTCAGAAAACAATCGGATTCGCCTCGAAGACATTGTGCCCACCCGGGGGATAATCTATGACCGTCATGGCCGAATTTTGGTTGACAATCGCCCGGCGTTCAATCTGGCAATTGTTCCTGAAGATGTGAGTGATATTCATCTGACGCTAGGTCAACTGAGTGGGCTACTGGGAGTTGAACAATCCCAGTTCATGGAAAAGTTTCAGGGTGCCCCAAAAGGCGCACCATTTCGTCCCGTTCTGCTCAAGCGGGATATGACCCGTGATGAGGTGGCAGCGGTGGAAAGCCACCGCTTTGACCTTTCGGGCGTCATGGTCCAAATTGAACCGAAACGCAGTTATGAACGTCCATCTTTTGCGGCTCATCTCATCGGCTATCTAGGGGAGATAGAGGAGGCGCAACTCAAAGGCAGACGAGACCAGGGCTACAAGCTCGGTGATTACCTGGGAAAATATGGGGTGGAATTGGAATGGGAGGAAGCGCTCAAGGGCGAGCGAGGTGGGCGCCAGGTAGAAGCAGATGCGGCGGGACGCCAGCTCCGCATTTTGCGGGAGGTTCCGTCACAACCTGGACACAATTTGGTGCTTACTTTGGACACAGGATTGCAGCTTAGGGCTGAGCGTGCCTTGGAAGGGAAGGCTGGTGCTATCATTGCCCTGGATCCAAACACCGGCGACGTTCTGGCAATGGCCAGCAGCCCAGCCTTCGATCAGAATCAGTTCATTCGAGGACTTTCGGCCAAAGAATGGCAGTCTATTGTGGACAATCCCCTGCATCCTTTGGAAAACAAGTCCATTCAAGGACAGTACCCAATTGGCTCCACCTTTAAGCCGGTGGTGCTGGCTGCTGCTCTTGAGGATGGCGTCGTCGATCCGAATACCATTCTGAGTTGCTATGGTGAGTACCGTCTGGGCAATCACGTCTATCGTTGTTGGAAGAAAGGGGGCCATGGCGAACTTGCACTCCACCAAGCCTTGGTTCAGTCGTGCGACATTTACTTTTATCAGCTGGGGCAAAAACTTGGGGTGGATCGAATGGCTGCTTACGCCAAAGGTTTCAGGCTAGGCAGAAAAACTCTCATTCGGCTGAACAACGAAGCGGCTGGACTGGTTCCGACAGCAGAATGGAAACTGCGTCGTTTTGGCGTTCCCTGGCAGAAGGGTGAGGACCTGGTTATGGCCATCGGCCAGGGTTTCTTGCTTGCCACCCCCATACAAATGGCTGTTTTCTACGCTGCCATTGCCAACGGTGGTAAATTCCTTAGGCCACGGGTGGTCTTGCGAGTTGAAGACCCAGATGGGGCAGTGATAAAAAACGTTGGCCCTGAGATCGTTGAACAACTCAACCTGAACCCCAATACCCTTTCTTTTCTCCAAGAAGCTTTGGCAGGAGTTGTCCAAGAACCGAGAGGTACGGGTCGGGCCGCACAGTTGCGTGGCAAATTACATGAAATAAGGGTGGCCGGAAAAACTGGTACCGCTCAGGTGATTCGGGCACCCGAGGACGAGGAAGAGCAGGATGAAAGCCAAGTTCCGTACAAGTTCCGTGATCACGCCTGGTTCGCGGCCTATGCGCCGACTGAGGCACCGGAAATTGTGGTTGTGGTTTTAGTGGAACATGGTGGCCATGGTGGCTCAGCAGCAGCACCGCTGGCCCGGGAGGTGATGGAGGAGTATTTTGGTAGCCGGCTTGTTGAGGAGCGAGTAGCCAGTAGTCAGTAGCCAGTAGTCAGCGGGCAGCTGGCAGATTGCAGCAGGCAGGGAAACTAAGCACTAGGGACTAGGCACTTGTCTGGGGACGCGGGGACGCGGGGACACGGATTGCAGATTTCGGATTTCGGATTGCGGATTTAGGAAAGCATAGAGCATAGAGAAAGAATTCAGGAGTCAGAATCCAGAGTTCAGGAGACAAAAACCTAAAGAATGTCTTTCCCTACTAGCTACTAGCTACTGGCTACTGACCACTGACTACTGACTACTTCAATATAACACTATGCGCTTTGCGGTATATAACCAATGATAGATAGACGGCTTATACAAAATTTCGACTGGGTGTTGCTGCTCTTGACTGGTGCAATCATAGCAGTGGGTCTGGTTACCCTGTACAGCGCGCTATCTTATGGCGGCAAGGTGCATGCCGGCATACTTACACGCCAACTCTATTGGTACGGACTGGGAGTCCTGGTGATGATCTTGGCTTTTAGCCTGGATTACCAGTGGCTCGAAAGGTTCGCCTATCCGGCATACGTTTTCGGCATCGTGCTTCTGGTAGCCGTTCTTATCCAAGGCAAGACCGTGTCGGGCTCCAAACGCTGGCTTGATTTGGGACTGGTGGTTGCTCAGCCTTCAGAACTAATGAAACCTCTATTGGTCATCGGCCTGGCCCGCTTCTTTGCCAGACAGGAAAAGCGCGGCGGCTACAGGCTGCGCGAATTGGGCCTACCAGCAATCATGGTGATAGTGCCAGTGGTGCTGGTAGCGATGGAGCCTGACCTGGGAACCTCGGCGCTTCTGCTCGCCATTTCCGTCTCAATGATTCTTTTCGTCGGTGTGAGTCTTAACTCTCTTCTGCTGTTAGCAGGATTTTCGTTAAGCTCCCTTCCCCTTTTCTGGTTCTTGATGAAGGGTTATCAGCGGCAGCGCGTTCTGACCCTACTGGATCCGGGCCGAGATCCACTGGGAGCCGGATATCATATCATTCAATCAAAAATTGCAGTGGGTTCGGGTCAGTTCTGGGGGAAAGGGTTCCTCAAAGGCACCCAGAGTCAGCTGCGCTTTATCCCTGAACACCATACCGATTTCATTTTTACGGTTTTGGCAGAGGAGTGGGGCTTTGTCGGCGGTTTGCTGCTTTTGGCTCTTTTCCTCTCCCTGCTCCTACGTGGGTTGAATGTGGCGCGCCGCTCCCGAGATCAATTTGGTGTTTTGCTTGGCTTTGGCATTACCACCATTATCTTCTGGCATGTGGCGGTCAACATCGCGATGGTTCTGGGTATGTTGCCTGTTGTGGGCATTCCACTTCCACTGGTAAGCTACGGTGGATCGTCAGCCGTGGTGACCATGGCAAGTGTCGGTATTTTGCTCAATGTGGCCATGCGCAAGTTTGTCTTCCAAAAGTGAGCGAGCAGCGGTTTGGGGCCGTCTGGGATATTGTGATTTTTTTTACTTTTTTTCTTGCAATGAATAATTTTGTGTGCTAATAAAGCTCCCGGACAGACACAAAGTGCTTGCCACGCCAACTTTCGCACCAGAATCACTCTTTACGACTAATGTCTTCTTTTAACAATTTTGGTGCCTTGGGAATGGGAAGGGGTCTGCAAACCATATGTCGTTGATGGTGGCGCCCAGTCCCGCGAAAGGCCTTTCAAACAACGGACATTGTTAACATTTTAACAAAGAAAAATTCGCCCCGGGTGTGAGATGCCCAAAACATTTCGGAGAGCGAGACTATGATCAATCCGGACATTACCCTCTTCGTTCAAATGATCAATTTTTTGATCCTTCTATTTGTCCTGAACCTGATTCTTTTCCGACCCATCCGCAAGATTATCAAAGAGCGCAACCAAATCATCGATGAATTCAACACCGACATAACCTCCATGACCGATCAAGCCCAAGAATCCATGGATCAGTTTGAACAGAAGATCCTGGAGGCCAAGAAGGATGGCATGGCCAAGATTCAAGCCATGAAGGAAGAAGGCGAGGAGGCGGAGGCCCAGCTGATTTCAGCTACCAATCAGGAAGTTCAAGCTAAGGTTGAGGAGGCTCGAAAGAGGGTGGGATCCGAGATCCAGGGTGCTCGAGATCAGCTACAAGCGCAGGTTCAGGCTTTCTCTGTGGCGGTGACCGAGAAGATCTTGGAGAGGAGCATTCAATGAATTGGTTGAGGCAGAAGGGGGCCAGCAGAATTCTTGCCACACTTGGTTGCTGCGGTTTTGTGTTGCTGCTGCCGGTGGGAGTGGCCTGGGCTTCAGAGGGCGGCCACTCAATGTGGCCGGATTTCTTCTACCGGCTGCTCAACTTTAGCATAATGGCTGGAGTGCTCGTATTTCTCTTTAAAAAGTTCAATCTGAAAGGGTTTTTTACCAAGCGCACCGAAAAGATTGCCAACACCCTTAATGAGTTGGAAACCAAGAAGAAAGAGGCGGAGAAAACTTACGAGGAATACAAGCAGAAGTTAGCGCAACTGGACAAAGAGACCGATCGTATCCTGCAGGAGTACGTAGAACAGGGCGAGAAGGAAAAGGCCAAAATTATCGCTAACGCTGAAAAGGCTGCAGCGGAGATCCGCGAGCAGACAGATATTGCCATTGAACAAGAGATTAAGAGCGCCAAGACGGAGCTGCAGCGGGAAATTGCCGAGCTTTCGGTGACGGCAGCCGAGGCAATGCTCAAGGAAAAGATTGGTGATAAGGATCAGCAAAAGCTGGTGGATGACTTCATGAAAAAGGTGGTGGAGGCCAAGTGATTAGTCAGATTTTAGCCAAAAGATATGCAAAAGCGCTTCTGACTTTAGGGCGTGAAGACGGCAGCTACGAGCAATATGGCGAGGAGCTGGATCGATTTGTGACCTTTTGGAAAAGTGAGACAGAGTTTGCCGATGCTGCTTCCAATCCACTTTACGCCAAAGAAAACCGTAAGGTTGTCGTCAGCGCAGTGGCTGAGAAGATGGGACTGTCTCCGGTTTTCAAAAGCTTGCTCGACCTGATGGTGGAGAAGAACCGGTTAGGCATCATTACCGACGTTGGCACTTTTTATCAGAAGCTTCTGGACGAGTTGAGCAGTATCAGCAGGGCCAAGGTGACCAGTGCCACGGTTTTATCTGACGAGGCGGTGGAATCCATTAAGGCCTCCCTGGAGAAAACAACAGGCCACAGCATCATTGTGGAAACTGAGGTGGATCCCGAGCTTATCGGTGGAGTAGTTGCTCGGGTCGGAGATTTGGTTTTGGATGGTAGCGTCAGAACACAATTGACGAGTATCAAAGAAACTTTAATAAAGGGGTGAGACGAGCCGATGGAAATCAGGGCCGAAGAAATCAGTCAGATTATCAGGGAACAGATCAAGGACTATGACAAAAAGGTTGAACTGAGCGAGACCGGTACCGTTCTAACCGTTGGTGACGGTATTGCCCGCGTCTACGGGGTGGAGAAGTGCATGCTCATGGAGCTACTTGAGTTTCCCACCGAGCATGGCGTTGTCTATGGCCTCGCCCTCAACCTGGAGGAAGACAACGTGGGTTGCGCCGTCATGGGTGAGGTTACCCACATCAAGGAAGGTGGTCCGGTCAAGCGCACCGGTCGCATCGCCGAGGTGCCGGTGGGTGAGGCGGTTATCGGACGGGTGGTGGACCCGGTGGGCCAGCCTTTGGACGGTAAAGGTCCCATCGAGACCGATACATTCTCTCGTATCGAGCGGATCGCCCCCGGCGTTATTCACCGCCAACCGGTGAACGAGCCCATGTATACCGGGCTCAAGGCCATCGATTCCATGACCCCGGTGGGCCGTGGCCAACGGGAGCTGATCATCGGTGACCGCCAGATCGGCAAGACCGCTATCGGGGTAGATGCCATTATCAACCAAAAGGGCCAGGATGTGATTTGCATCTACGTTGCCTGCGGTCAGAAAAAGTCTACGGTGGCCCAGGTGGTGGAGACCCTCAGAAAGCATGGCGCCATGGACTACACCATCATTGTCTCGGCCTGCGCCAGTGATCCTGCCTCGCTGCAGTTCATTGCTCCTTACGCTGGCTGTGCCATGGGAGAGTACTACCGCGACAACGGCCGTCATGCCCTCATCATCTACGATGATCTCTCCAAGCAGGCAGCTTCTTACCGGCAGATCTCCCTTCTCCTTAGGCGACCGCCGGCCCGTGAAGCATACCCGGGTGACATCTTCTACAACCACTCCCGTCTACTCGAAAGGGCGGCAAAGATGGCGGACAACGCGCCGGAGTTGGATCCCCAATACGCCAAAGGCAGCGGCTCTTTGACGGCTTTGCCCATCATTGAGACCCAGGCTGGTGACGTTTCCGCCTATATTCCCACCAACGTGATTTCCATCACCGACGGTCAGATTTATCTGGAACCCGGTCTTTTCTTCGCCGGGGTACGGCCGGCAATCAACGTGGGTCTTTCGGTATCTCGCGTGGGCGGCGCCGCTCAGGTGAAGGCGATGAAACAGGTTGCCGGCCGTCTGCGTCTGGATCTGGCTCAGTATCGTGAGCTGGAGGCTTTTGCTAAGTTCGGCAGCGACTTGGACAAGTCCACCCAACAGCAACTCAACAGAGGCATGCGTCTGGTTGAGCTATTGAAACAGCCCCAGTATGTGCCCATGTCCATGGCGCAGCAGGTGACAGCCATCTACGCCGGTACTCGCGGTTTTTTGGATAAGTATCCTGCGGAGAAGGTGGCGGATTACGAACCCCAAATGTTGGAGTTCATTGAGCAGAAGCATCCTGAAATCTTCGCGGAACTCACCGAAAAGAACGAGATCAGCGACGAGCTGGACGAAAAAATGAGTAAGGCTCTTAAAGAGTTCGATGAGATCTTCCAGGCCGCCGTTTAGATAAAGAAAGAGCGAGCGAGAGAAACGATCTATGGCAACCCTACGTGATATCAAAAGAAAAATTGATGCGGTCAAAAAGACGCAGCAGATCACCCGGGCCATGAACATGGTGGCGGCTTCCAGGCTTCGCACCACCCAACAGAAGCTGGACCAGTTTGTTCCCTACGCCAAGCAGCTTACGGAAATCATGAACCGGGTGGCCGCCGGGGTCGAGCCCGAAGGTTTTCCTCTACTCCTTCCCCACGAAGAGGTGGTCAAAGTGGACCTGATCGCCATCACCGCTGATCGGGGCCTTTGCGGTGCCTTCAATACCAATCTGATCGCCGCAGCGGAAAAGTTTATTACAGAAAAGGAGGAGGAGGGTTTGGAAGTATCCCTCACCCAGCTCGGCCGTAAGGGGAGGGATTATTATCGACGGCGGAAGCGGCCCACTCGTGTTTTTCATGAAGGCATGCTCAACAATCCCAATTATGCTGATGCCAGCGCTTTGGGCCAAGAGGCAATTGATCTGTTCTTGAGCTTTGAAGTGGATGAAGTCTATATCTGCTACGCCCAGTTCATCAACATGGCCACCCAAAAACCGGTAGTAAAAAAGCTGCTGCCCATAGCGCCTGAGACCATGGAAGAGGAAGAACAGGAACTTCTGGAGTACATATTTGAGCCGTCAAGAGAGGGCGTGCTCAATGATCTGCTGCCAAATTATATCCATCTGCAGATTTTGGAGGCCTTTTTCCAGACCGCGGTGAGCGAACATGCTGCCCGGATGACCGCGATGGACAACGCGGTCAGTAACTGCAAAGAAATGGTGCGGGATCTTACCCTCGTTTACAACAAAGCCAGGCAGGCCGGCATCACCAAGGAACTCATGGATATCGTTGGCGGTGTGGAAGCCTTGAAGAAATAATAGTTTTTTTGTGAGGAGAATCTATGAATATCGGAAAAATCGTTCAGGTCATCGGCAATGTGGTGGACGTAGAGTTCCCTGAGGGGAAGCTACCTGAGATTTTGTCGGCGCTTGCCATCAGCAACCCCAGCATTAGCGATGAGGAAGGCAACCTTATCGTGGAGGTTGCTCAGCATCTGGGTGACAACGTGGTTCGCTGTGTGGGCATGGACTCCACCGACGGTTTGGTCAGGGGTATGCCTGCCACGGACACCGGAGCACCAATTCAGATGCCGGTGGGCAAGCCCAGTCTCGGCCGGGTGCTTAACGTAGTGGGCCGGCCCGTCGACGGGTTGGGACCGGTTGATGCTGAAAAGTACGCTGACATCCATCGAGCGGCACCGGGCTTCACCGAGCAGGACACCTCGGTAAGGGTTTTGGAGACCGGGGTAAAAGTTATCGATTTGTTGGTACCGTTCCCCCGTGGCGGCAAAATGGGGATGTTCGGCGGTGCCGGCGTGGGCAAGACCGTCATCATGATGGAAATGATCCACAACATCGCCATGCAACACAAGGGTATCTCGGTGTTCGCCGGGGTGGGGGAGCGTACCCGCGAGGGTAACGATCTCTATCTGGAGATGAAGGAATCAGGCGTCTTGCCCATGGCAGCTCTGGTCTACGGCCAGATGACCGAGCCTCCTGGCGCCCGGGCGCGGGTGGCCCTGTCAGCGTTGACTCAGGCGGAATATTTCCGGGATGAGGAGGGTCAAGACGTGCTACTCTTCATCGATAATATATTCCGCTTTACCCAGGCCGGCGCTGAAGTTTCGGCCCTGCTGGGCCGCATGCCTTCGGCCGTTGGTTACCAGCCCACCTTGGGAACCGACTTGGGCGAACTCCAGGAGCGCATCACCTCAACCACCAAAGGCTCGGTAACCGCAGTCCAGTGTGTTTATGTGCCGGCGGACGACCTTACCGACCCGGCCCCGGCAACCACCTTTGCTCACCTGGATGGCACCGTGGTGCTCAATCGGCAGATCGTGGAGTTGGGTATCTATCCAGCCGTGGATCCGCTGGATTCCACCTCGCGCATCCTTGATCCCCACGTGCTAGGTGAGGATCACTACCGCACCGCCCGTGACGTGCAGATGACTCTGCAGAAATATAAGGATCTCCAGGATATTATTGCAATCCTCGGAATGGATGAGCTATCCGAGGAAGATAAGGTCGTGGTGGCCCGGGCCAGAAGAATCCAAAGATTCCTGAGCCAACCCTTCTTTGTGGCCTCGCAGTTCACCGGTACCGACGGCAAGTACGTCAAGGTGGAAGATACGGTGCGGGCGTTCCGGGAGATCGTCGACGGCAAGCATGACGAAGTTCCGGAGCAGGCCTTCTACATGGTGGGAGGCATAGAGGAAGCTTTGGAAAAAGCCAAGGCCATGGCGGAAGCATAAAGGTGGGGTCAAATCAAAACTAGATTGGTTGTATGACCTCTAGATGGTGATTGTATGGCAGAGAAGACATTACAATTGGATGTGGTAACTCCAGAGAAAACCGTTGTGAGCGAGCAGGTTGATATCGTAATGGCGCCCGGCTATTTCGGCGAATTCGGGGCGCTGCCCAATCACATTCCTTTTCTTGCCCAGCTTCAACCCGGAGAAGTCAAGTATCGTCTGGGTGGTCAGCTCGAGTACGTGGCAGTGGGTGGCGGCTATGCCGAGGTGTTGCCCACACAGGTGACAGTGCTGGCCGTAACTGCTGAGCATGCCAGAGACATTGACCTTGAGCGGGCAATGGCTGCCAAGGAACGCGCTGAGCAACGTCTCAAAGAGCGGCAAGAAGGTTTTGATTTCGCCCGCGCCGAAGCAGCTTTGCAAAGGGCTATCGCCCGCATTAGGGCTGCGGAGAGAGCCAAAATCTAGTCGAAACCGATAATCCAATATTTCAAGGCGGGTCCGATTTGGGCCCGTCTTTTTTTTGGCATAGGGCATAGGGCATGGAGCTAGATTATTGCGGATTTCAGATTTCGGATTTCGGATTTCGGATTTGAGGAGGCATAGGGCATAGAGCAAGGACGAAGGTTTCAGTGTTCAGGTTTCAGCTTTAAGCTTTTGTGTTTCTCCTGCCTGACACCTGAAACCTGACACCTGACACCTTAAGACTTGGTTCCCAGTACCTCGTTCTTAGTGCTTAGTGTCACCGTTGCTATTTTTGCCTGGATAAAGTAAAAGATGAATTATGAACAACGTCGTGGCCCTGGTCCTGGCCGCGGGCAAGGGGACCAGGATGTACTCAGATCTTGCCAAGGTTTTACACCCTATCTGCGGTCGGCCCATGCTCGCTTATGCACTGGCAGCAGTACAGCAGTTAGGGCTAGCCCGGATTTTGGTTGTGGTAGGCCACCAGGCTGAACGCATCCAGGAGGTTTTCGCCGGATCACCTGTGGAATGGGTATTGCAAACAGAGCAACTGGGCACGGCACACGCAGTCCAGTGTGCCTTACCCCATTTGACCGATCATGGTGGATCAGTCTTAATCTGCTGCGGTGATACACCTTTGCTCACTGCAGAGACATTGCGTATGTTCCAGGTCGAGCACATGAACCGTGGTGCCGACCTTAGCGTGCTGAGCATGCTGCTCGACGAACCTGGAAGTTACGGCCGTGTTGTTAGAGATTCGGGGGGCGAGGTATCGGCAATCATTGAGGCCAAAGACGCCAACGAGCAGGAGCGCACTATTAGAGAGGTGAACACCGGGATCTACTGCGCCAGCGCCGACCTCTTGCGGGCAGTGTTACCTGATGTCGAAAATGCCAACGTACAGGGTGAGTACTATCTTACAGATTTGGTGCAGATGTCAGCCAAGCGAGGCTGGAACGTGCAAGCTGTGACTGCTTCAGATCCCATAGAATTTCTGGGTGTCAACACCAACGAGGAACTCGAGGCAGCCGAAAGAGTAATTGCCCAACGTATGGAGCAGCCTACAGCCGATAGACCATAGGGCATAGGGCATGGAGCGTCGGAACGATACGGGGACGCGGGGACACGGCGACACGGCGAAAGAACCCTCATCCAGTATCTAATCCATCTCTCCGCGTCTCCGCGTCATCGCGTCGCCGCGTCTCATCCAACAAAGTCGATTCATACCCGTGTCGCCATGAAAAATGCTTAACTGCAAGGGACAACGGACAACGGACAACGGACAGTTTGACATAGAGATAAGGCCCAGCTCTAACTCTGAGCGGTGAGCTGGGTCCGGTGAATCGAGGGAAGTAATATGTGCGGTATTATTGGACACATCGGCCGGAACGACTGTGTGTCGCTGCTTGTGGAGGGGTTGAGACGGCTGGAGTATCGGGGCTATGACAGTGCCGGCATCGCTGTGGTTAGTGAGGACAAGATTGAGGTGCGTCGTTGTCAGGGAAAACTAATACAGCTTGAGACGCTCCTCAGGGATGAGCCGGTGCAGGGCTTGGTGGGCATTGGCCATACCCGATGGGCCACCCATGGTCCCCCTTCCGACATCAATGCCCATCCTCACAAAATAGGTCCCATCGCGGTGGTTCACAATGGGATCATCGAAAACTACCTGCCCTTAAAAAAACAACTTCTCGAGATGGGCTGTCAGATCCACTCAGAGACGGACACTGAGATCGTTGCCCAGCTGATTAACAATCAGGTTGAAGCAGGTGCTTCTTTCGAGGAAGCTGTGACCGAGAGCCTCCAAGTCATCGAAGGCTCCTATGCCCTGGTGATCCTGAATGAACGGGAGCCGGACAAACTCATTGCGGTGCGGAAAGAAAGTCCGCTGGTATTGGGATTGGCATCCGATGCCTTTCTGGTGGCTTCGGATATTCCTGCTATTCTTGGCCATACCCGTGAAGTGATCTTCTTGGAAGATGGGGAGATGGCCATTCTTTCCGAGGACGCATTCGAGGTAAGAGGGGCAGATGGGGAAACCAGGGAGAAGGAGGTGTCCCACATAACCTGGAATCCGGTCATGGCTGAGAAGGCCGGATATACCCACTTTATGGAAAAGGAGATTTACGAGCAACCTCGTGCAGTGATCGACACATTTCGCGGCCGCATCAGTGAGTCTTCTGGGGAGGTTTTTCTTGACGATATGAATCTGGGAGACGACTTGATTCAATCCCTAAACAAAATTGTCATTGTAGCTTGCGGCACCTCATACCACGCCGGTTTGGTGGGAAAATTTTTGCTGGAAACTTTTTGTGGTTTGCCTGTGGAAGTGGATCTGGGATCAGAGTTTCGCTACCGTGATCCCATCATAAGCTCGCAGACCCTGCAAATTCTTATCTCCCAGTCCGGTGAGACTGCGGATACCTTGGCGGCCATGCGTGAGGGCAGTAAGAAAGGGGCATTTCTCCTGGCAATCTCAAATGTGGTGGGTAGCAGCCTGGTGCGCCAGAGTGATGGTGTTCTTTATACGCACGCTGGTCCTGAAATTGGCGTTGCTTCAACCAAAGCCTTCACCACCCAGCTGGTGGCTCTGTATCTGTTATCCCTCTATATTGGTATCAAATTGGGCAAGATTTCACTCAAGGAAAGTCAAGAGTGTATCTTGGAGCTGGTGAAGCTGCCCAAGAAAATGGAAGCCGCCCTTGGCGAAGACCAGCTCATTCGTGCAATTGCCAGAGAGTATGCGAATGCGAGAGATTTTCTCTATCTCGGGCGGGGCATCAATTATCCAATTGCCCTGGAAGGGGCATTAAAGCTCAAAGAGATATCCTACATCCACGCAGAGGGTTATGCAGCCGGCGAGATGAAACATGGGCCCATTGCGCTCATTGACGAACATATGCCGGTAGTGGCAGTGGTTAGCCGCGGTCTGACCTTTGAAAAGATGCTATCCAACATGGAGGAGGTCAAAGCACGCCAGGGCAAAATTATTGCGGTAAGCGACGACGGGGGAGAGGAACTTTTGGACAAGGTTGACGCCCACATTCCGGTGCCGGCAACAACGCCATTTCTGGCGCCGATTTTGTTCACCATTCCCATGCAACTGCTGGCGTACCATGTTGCAGTGTTCCGCGGAACTGACGTGGATCAACCGCGGAACCTGGCGAAAAGCGTGACGGTCGAATAAAACATGGCGCAAGGCGCAGGGCTTAAGGTGCACGGAAAAAGATTAATTCAGAAGTTGTTGATTGCCTTGGGCCTTATGCCCTGTGCCTTGTGCCTAGTGCGAACTTGCTTGACTCTTGAAAGAGTGAGCGATTAGAATACTCTTACTAGCTGATATCTACTAATGATTGGAAAGGGGGTTTTGTGAGCGAGGAACACACTGACATTCGGGGCGCGAATATAGCCATGGAGGAGACGAGCGACAGTCAAGATACCCCGTTTGATCGGCTGGAAGCAAGAATTGATGCTCTCATCCAACGGTATGAGCAACTGCAGAGCGAGCACAACCGCTGTGGTGAAGAGCTGGCGGCAAAAGAGGTGCGCATCCGTGAACTGGAAGCAAAATTGGAACACTCCGAGCACCAAACATCGGAGGTTCGTAGTCGTTTGGATGCGCTGATCGATAAACTCAGCCGTTTTTCGTAGGGGAGGGACGGTTTGATCCAGCAGGTGAAGGTAGGCATTCTGGGTCAAGAATACACCATTCATACCAAGGCCGATAGGGAGTATGTGGAAAAGGTGGCCCAGCATGTTGCCTCGAAATGCCAAGAGGCACAGAACCGACTCCGGTCTTCTTCTCTGGCAACTATCGCTCTTTTGGCTGCACTGAACATCACGAGCGATTATCTCCAGATGAAAGAGACCTACGAGCAGCTGGTCGCCCGGATTGAGAGGGAACAGAAAAAACTCACATCCGTACTATCCTGAATTCATAATTACCCCTGCGGTGTTGGTGATTGGCAGCAAGTTCTTGAGCCAACATTGATAGAACGGGGACTCTTCCTTGGAACTGTGTGTCGAGTCGGCCTGTCCGAAGCGCCTAATGGACCAACAGGGACCCCACCTGGTTGAGCCAGGTTCAAAACAACCTGCCAACACGGCACCCTCGCGGGGGATTTTTTTGTCTGTTGGTCGGTCTAGCCAGTCCGCAACCTATCTGTAACCGGCTAAACCCTAAGAATCATTTTTATCTTGCTTAAATTATTATTTTTCGCTATTTTCTTTTACACCGCTCATGAGGTTTCCTTGGTGGATTCCTTATACGGCGGAGTGATGGTAACTATCCGGAGTTGATAGACTTAATGGGTCGGGGATCGGGACCCAACCCGAGGATGTAGTAAGAAGGGTGACGCGAAACCATCGCCGTTCAATGTTAGAAGATTTTTTGTCTGCCGGCTAAGGCGGCATAGAAATAAGCAGGCGATTCGGCGGCTTGCCCAAATTCTCGTCAACAGCTGTCTATAGTGACATGCTGTTTAGATAAAGCCTTTTTGAGGGCCTAATCAACACAACTAGCTGAAGAGGAGGAATCACAACTATCCTCGGCTAAAATTCCCATTCGGTTGACGCTTGAGGAGAGAAGTGCCTTAAAAGGGTGCATCTCAGGCGGACAATAGTACCCCACCCTATATTTCTCACCGGATTGTTCCTTGGCCGCATCAGGCGGTCCGTGCATTTCCACATGCATCCGTCGTTTTTTCGATAGATTTGGGAGCGAAACTCTAATCTATTCAGGGTATTAGCTCTCTTTTCCTGCGGGCGGTGTCCATTTCTGGAGAACATTGGAGTTATAACCATGACTGGTACAACTATACTCTTGATCTTGTCTGGGGCTCTGCTGGGTGGTTTGCTTGGCGCTTTCATTGTCAAGAAAAGCATGGAAGCCCGAATGGCATCCACCACAAATGCTGCTCAGAAAATCATTGATGAGGCCAGGAAGGAAGCCGAAACCGTGAAGAAAGAGGCGACGCTTCAGGCCAAAGATAGTCTTTATCAAATGAAGGTGGAATTCGAACGGGAAACCAAAGATACGCGACGAGAGATGCAAAATTTCGAGCGCCGCCTTCTGCAGAAAGAGGAAAATCTTGAAAAAAAGAGTGAACTTTTTGACAAGCGGGAGACCAACCTATCCCGCAAAGAAAAAACCCTCCTTCAACAAGAGAGACATCTAACCGAGAAGGAAGAGACTCTCCAGCAGCTCATCCAAGAACAGCGAACCCAACTTGAGCGCATCGCGGGGATCCCGTCCTCAGAGGCAAAAGAGCTGCTGATCAAGTCTATGGAGGCTGAGGCGCGCCATGATGCGGCAAAGCTCATCAAAAGAATAGAGACTGGTGCTCGAGAAGGTGCCAGCAAGAAAGCTAGAGAAATCATCTCCTTGGCCATCAAACGCTATGCTGGGGACTACGTAGCGGAGAAGGCGATCTCGGTTGTAACCCTTCCCAATGAAGAGATGAAAGGAAGAATTATTGGGCGTGAGGGGCGCAATATCAGAGCAATTGAGGCTGCGACCGGTGTGGATCTCATCATAGATGATACGCCTGAGGCTGTTATTCTCTCTGGATTTAATCCTATTCGCCGAGAGGTGGCGCGGTTGGCGCTGGAGCGGTTGATTAGTGATGGGCGCATACATCCTGCCAGAATCGAAGAAATTGTTGAAAAGGTTAATCAGGAGGTGGAGAGCGCCATTCGCGAGGCGGGCGAGCAAGCAGCTTTTGACGTTGGCGGGCACGGCATCCATCCTGAGGTGATCAAGTTGCTGGGAAAATTGAAGTACCGGACCAGCTACGGCCAGAATGTGCTACAGCATTCATTGGAGGTTTCCTTCCTTTGCGGGATCATGGCAGCCGAGTTGGGGATGAACGAAAAACGGGCCAAAAGAGCTGGTTTGCTTCATGATATTGGCAAGGCAGTGGATCATGAGGTGGAGGGGCCACATGCCACCATAGGGGCCGAACTTGCCAAGAAGTATGGTGAGTCAGCAAAAGTGGTCCACGCCCTTGCGGCGCATCACGAAGACGTGGAACCGGAAAGTGTTTTGGCGGTTTTGGTGCAAGCTGCCGACACCCTTTCGGGAGCACGTCCTGGTGCCCGCAAGGAACTTATGGAAACCTATGTAAAGAGACTGGAGGAACTGGAACAAATCGCCAATTCATTCCGAGGGGTAAGTAAGTCCTATGCCATCCAGGCCGGCCGCGAACTCCGCATTATAGTTGAGAACGACAAGGTTTCCGATGATGAATCGATAATGCTGAGCCGCGACATCGCCAAGCAGATCGAGACTGAACTTAGCTACCCCGGGCAGATAAAAGTTACAGTCATCCGGGAGACCCGGGCAGTGGAGTATGCCAAGTAAGAGGTTAAGCCAGTTTAGCCGGTTGTGCCGGTTGGCCAGTGGATATAAACTCCTGATAAAGGTAACGGGTGGACCGGCTTAACTGACAAAACCGGCTCAACAGACAGATGATTTTCTATTAGAGAGAAGGCCCCTGGATTGATACGAATTCTTTTCATTGGAGACATTGTTGGTAAACCGGGCAGATTGGCACTCCGGACGTTTTTGCCTCAACTGATAGGAAGCAGGCAAATAGATTTTGTCGTTGCCAACGCGGAAAACGCTGCTGGCGTGGCGGGATTAACTCCCAAAGTGGCCGATGAGTTGTTGGAGACGGGCATTGATGTCATAACCTCCGGAAACCATATCTGGAAAAAGAAGGAAATTGAACCCTACCTGAAAAACAGCAGTAGGGTGCTTCGACCGGCTAACTATCCACCCGGGGTAGTAGGAAAGGGACACGCGCTGCTGAAGACTGCAGGGGGGATCCCGGTTGGCATCATTAACCTGGAAGGCCGGATTTTCATGAGCCCACTGGAGTGCCCTTTCAGAGTGGCGGACCAGCTTATTAGCCAGCTAGCCGAAAAAGCCACCATTCTCATAGTGGATTTTCACGCCGAAGCGACCTCAGAAAAACAAGCACTTGGGTGGTATCTTGATGGGCGAGTCAGTGCTGTGGTAGGCACACACACGCACGTCCAAACCGCAGATGAGCAGATTCGCGCCTCGGGAACAGCCTACATCACCGATGTGGGCATGACAGGGGCAACAGACTCGATCATCGGCATCAGGAAGGAAGAGGCCATTGCCCAGCTCATCACCCAGACTCCAAGAAAATTCAACCCAGCGAAAAACGGGCGCCAGCTCCAGGCAGTACTATTTGAAGTTTCCCCGGATGATGGGAAAACCAAGACAATTGAACGCATCTGTAAAAGGATGGAGGAGTAGAAGGCATAGGGCATGGAGCATAGAGTAAGGAGTCAGCGGGCAGCTAGCAGCGGGCAGGAAAACTAGGCACTAGACACTAGGCACTAAGCACCCAAGAAGGACGCGGGGACACGGAGAAACTGCGAGACGGGGATTAGAGGTCAGAAGTCAGACGTCAGAGATCAGAGGTCGCAAGTCAGTGGGCTCTATGCCTTCTCAAATCCGCAATCCGCAATCCGCAATCCGAAATTACTGAAGTGCCTAGTGCTTAGTGCCTAGTATCTAGATGGGGGATTTAGGATTGAAGAACGCTTATGACATTCTTGAGGAGCGGGGCTTCATTGATCAAAGCACCGACGCCAACGCTTGTCGAGAGCTTCTGGGAAAACCGGTCACCTGCTACATCGGTTTCGACCCCACCGCTTCCAGTCTGCACGTGGGGAGCTTGCTCCCCATCATGTCTTTGGCCCATATGCAGCGCTGTGGGCACCGCCCCATTGCCCTCGTTGGGGGAGGCACTGCCTTGGTGGGTGATCCAAGCGGTAAAACTGAGATGCGCCAAATGCTCAGCCGCGAGGAAATCGATGAAAATGCCGAGAAATTGAAAGTCCAATTGGGCCAGTTCATAGACTTTAGCTCAGGCCGGGCCTTGCTCGTCAACAACGCGGATTGGTTGGCGCCATTGAATTATATCGAGTTTCTGCGGGATATAGGCCGTCACTTCAGCGTGAACCGGATGCTAAGCGCAGAGAGCTATCGAATGAGGTTGGAAACCGGGCTCAGCTTCATCGAGTTCAACTATATGTTGCTCCAGGCTTACGATTTCCTCCTGCTTCTTGATGAGTACGACTGCCGCGTTCAGATGGGTGGTAGCGACCAGTGGGGTAATATCGTCGCTGGAGTTGATCTGGTGCGGCGGATGCGGCAAGAAACGGTGTATGGCATAACCTTCCCGCTGATCACAACGGCTAGTGGGGAAAAGATGGGAAAAACCGCACAAGGCGCGGTTTGGCTGGACAGCGAATTAACCTCGCCCTACGAGTATTACCAGTACTGGATTAATACAGAGGACCAAGACGTGACGCGATTCCTAGGATACTTCACCTTCCTGCCGATGGAGGAAGTTAGAGTAATTGCAGGTGTACAAGGAGCAGATCTCAATCTAGTGAAGTCCATCCTTGCTTATGAGGTAACTAAAATCACCCATGGTGAGGCTGCAGCACGTGCTGCCCAGGCTGAGTCTGAGGAGATCTTCGGCGCAAGGAGTATTCCAGACGATCTTCTTCCCAGCAGTAAGGTTAGAAGACAACCTGTATCCGAGGCGGATGGCGCTGCTGCAGGAATGCCCACTACAACCATTACCTCAAGCCGTTTGAGCCAAGGCATTCCCGCTTTTGAGCTCTTTGCGGAGGTTGGTTTATGCTCTTCTAGGGGAGAAGCGAGGCGGCTTATCCAACAAGGAGGCGGGTACATAAACGGCCAGCGGATCCAAAAGTTTGATGAGCGAGCCACTCTGGAGCATCTGGAAAAGGGGGAAATACTCCTAAGAGCGGGAAAGAAGAAGTACCACAGAATCCAATTGGATGAAGACGAGTAGCGGCGAAACTGGAAGGATGGAATATTGGAAAACGGTTGTTCACTTAACTCCGCACGAAAGCTTGAGGGCTGAGCCATTCCCTCCGCTTACGCTCGGTCTGCTACCCTTGCGGGTGCAAGTCTTTCGGACATTAGGCAGTGGCAGTCCGAGCTGCGGATGTTGCCAGCCTCTGCAGCAAGATGCAGGACGGCCCAACCATTCAAGCTTGCATAGGCTGACAACATACGCCGCTTCGGGAATAGCTCAGCCCTCAAGCCCAACCTATGCTGAGTTAAGTAGATAATCGTTATTGGGATTCTAGCGATTGCGGATTTTAGATTTTAGATTGGCGTAATTTTCGCGCTTTGATTTTGTGGCTCTAAGCAGTGTTTTAATTTTCGATAATTCACGAAATTCTGAATAAGTAATTCATTAAATTCCAAAATCTACAATCTACGATCTACAATCTGAAATAATCATCATTCTATTATTCCAATATTCCAAAATTTTCTCACTTTTTTCCTTGACAAACGGATCTCGTTCTATGTATAAAGGCGAGCTGTTGCCCTGCGGAAGAAGTACTTTTTAGATCTTGACAATCCGCGCGTTTCATACTATAAAATAAAGACCGTTAGTGGCTTTTGATCTTTGAAAACTAAATAGCGTGTAAGTCTCGTGGGTCCCATATTTTTGCTTAAAGTTGCTTAAAGAGCCAAGATTTCTTGGTTTCACA
>JASFEM010000052.1:0-20832 GCA_050124835.1 Syntrophobacterales bacterium
TGGGCGGACTGGGAAGACTCACGCCCGGGGGAACGCCCCGAATAGCCGCGATGAGATCATTGACCTTGTACCACATCAGCAGACCACCATCGCCGGGCTTGGCCCCTTGGCCATACTTGATTTCCACAGCGCAGGGATCTTCCTTCATCTCCGGCAAGGCATGGATGATCTCGTCCCAGCCGAAATAACCACTGGCAATCTGTAAGATGGTGTACTTCAAAAATCGGGAGCGCAGCAGTCTCGGCGGGCAGCCCCCTTCGCCAGTACACATCCGGACCGGCATGCCGAGTTCTTCATTCAGGTAGGCAACCCCCATTTGCAGCCCTTCCCACATGTTGGGAGATAGCGCCCCAAATGACATGGAGCCGATCATGAGTGGGTAGATCTCCCGAACAGGGGGGATCCAGCCCTGCTCGCTCTGGATACGCAGGTTTTCCTCGGGTGGAAGAATCCTTCCCAGAAGGGTCCTGAGCTCGAACTCATGGCGCCCTGCGTCCAGAGCGGGGTCGGTGAGCATGGAGATACGGGTGAACTTGATCTGGTCGAGGATGCCAAGCGGCACATTCCTCCGGCCACCCCGCCGGCGCGGTTGCCCCCCGCGATTGATGTGATACCTGAGTTTGTCTGCCTCATCGCTACGGTGAACCACGATGCAGTCGTTGGGACAGACCATGCTGCACATACCGCATCCCACACAGGCGTATGCCGGATCGGTCTTCTGCCTGATGCCATAGTAGACCTGGTAGACATTTGAAGGTTCGGTCTCCAGTCCCATGGGGGTCTGCACCAGCCGTTGCCGATGGACACCCAGGTCAATGGCGTGAACCGGACAGACCGCTGTGCAATGGCCACAAAGCGTACACTTATCTTTTTGCCACTGAATCTGCCAGGGCAGATCCTTGGGGCTCAATGTGGAAGGGGTAATGGCTCCGTTTGTCGACATATCTCAACCTCCTGTCGATCAGGGCGAATGATCGCAGTGTCCAAATGCATGGGCTGAAAGTCCTTACTCTTGTCCCGGTCGGGAATGGCCGCATCCAGACCACACATCTCCGACGATATGGCATAAAGCCCAGGTTTGCCTCCGACCACACCCGGCCGCAGCTTCTTCCGGTCCTGCACCATGAACAATGTATTGTCCGGCAGGCAGCCCATCACACAATTGGGGCCATCAATGATCATTCTCCGGCAGGTGTGCTTGAGCTCTTTCAAGAAGGCTCCATTGGGGTGCTCTGCCAAGTCATCATCCTGGAGAGGGGTGATCACATGCTTGTACATTTCAACTCCCAGGCCCAATCGGTATAGAGTAAAGTGGAGAATATGGGTGAATACCTCCGAGTCGGATTGATATCCCATGTATCCGGGAAATCCTCTCGAGGTAAGAAACTCCCGAATAGGAATAAAGGCGGTGTTCTCGCCATTGGTCATGGTCGCAACCCCCTGGATGAAGAATGGGTGGCAGGCATAAAGATTTATGGCGTAGTTGGTGTTCTGCCGACCCTGGGCCAACATCACTCGAGCCTGGAGTTCCTTGCGATCCAGTTGGAGATATTCCGCCACCGTCATGGGGTCACCTATCTCTTTGATCATGATCACATCAGGCCAGAAGCTGTAGACAATCATGTCCTCTGCTTCTTCGCCCATCTGCCGCAGCTGGAGGCGAATCATCAACAATCTGCGTTGTATCTCACTTTCACTAAGCCCTTCCCAGTCCTCGGGGTATTCATAGGCCCTAATCAGGTAGATATCCCGTTTGGGAACTCCGGGTGGTGGGTTCTTTGGAATCTTGATGGAGGTCTTGTACTTGGTCATAAACCCGACATCCATCATGAACCGATCCAACCGCTTCAAACCCTGATTGGAAAAAATGCCCGACAGAATGGGGGCACCATCCAACTCCTCGAATGGTCCACCCAGGTCGCCAAAGTAGAGACCTACTCCGGATCCGTCGTGCCCTTCCCTCATCACATCCAGTGCCTGGATGGCCAGCATGGGAGACTGGGGCTCGTCACTGGTGATTGCAATCAAACGGCACATAAGTTGTTCTCCTTAAAAGAAGTTAAATTTAGGAATTCAGGGATTTAGGAATTAGGGAATTAGAGAATTAAGCACTACATTAAATATATTTTTATTACCTAACCTAATCCATTAATCCCTTAATACCTCAATTCCTCAATTCCTTTCTCCTCATATCTCACATGGGTTTGTACATCGTCAA
This sequence comes from Syntrophobacterales bacterium, assembly GCA_050124835.1. Lineage (GTDB taxonomy): Bacteria > Desulfobacterota > Syntrophobacteria > BM002 > BM002 > BM002. The sequence goes on from JASFEM010000052.1 coordinate 2,219, forward strand.
GAATCTCCTCGCGAGTGGCCAAGACCTCTGTGTCCTTCAGATTTCACCTTACTCGCGTAGCACCAGTTAACAAGGCTCTGGGAATATATTCAGGCAGGAACTTCTTCGGTCCGGTCTTTCCGCTCTGGCCACGGATTGAGGTTTCGCGCGGGACGAAGGACCTTTGCTAGGTAAACTCAGGCTGGCGTGAGATGAATACCTACAAGAAAAGGCGCCACGCTCAATCTTTGGAATCTCTCCTTTGAAACTCAGGCCTTGACGGTAAACTGCCTTCTTCGGCAGTGTTTGGCTAATATATCAGAAATAGTTTGCGCATTTCAAGAAAAAAATGTAATAAATATTTCATTAATGTAATAAAATTGGAAGATGTGTTTCATATCAAGACGGTGAGGAGTGAAGGGTGAAGGGTAAGGTGTGAAAAGTCCATCGGCAGGCACAGAGGCCTGCCCTACTGGATTTTTTAAATTCGCAATCCGCAATTCGAAATTCGCAATTTACCCCTCTTCACTTTGCTTGACGGAGGTAGGCAAATACACTAGGGTCGAAGTATACCCTTTTTGGAGCACCTGATAACAAAGGAAAGAACCATGGCCTTAGCAGTATCAGAGGGGCAACGGGTTGCCTCAGGGGTCAGTCAACTCGACCGGCTGTTGGGAGGGCTCTACATCGGTGACAACGTGGTCTGGCACGATGATGCCGGCAGTCTAGCTTCGGTTTTCTGCCTCAATTTTATTCAGGCCTCCCAAGCCCAAGAGAGACCTCTCATTTACGTCAGCTTTGACCGCTCACCCAAGAACCTACTTGACAAGCTAGGTGCTCTGAGCGAAAACCCGTCTCTTACCATATTGGATTGCTTCACTTACGGCAAGGGTGCCGGCTCTCCGATTTTCCTCAAATTTTATGAGGAAAAGGAATTGGAATGGCCATGCCAGATCACACGAGTAGACGAGCCTCGCAATGTGGAACACTTCATGGACATCCTCTATGGTGTGCATGCCACCATGGAAGGAGACGTTCGTTTTGTCTTCGAGAGCATCACTGGAATGCAAGAGCTGTGGGGTGGCGAAGAGAGTATTCTGAACTTTTACTCCCATTCCTGTCCGCGTCTTTACGAGTTGAATACCATTGCTTACTGGATCCTGGAAAAGACCGCCCACTCCCCCCGACTGCGGGCCCAGATAAATCAAATTGCTCAAGTGGCCATAGACTTGGCCATTAAAAGAGGCACCACATCTCTAACCATTCTCAAAGCCGAAAAACGCAGTCTGGACAATCTGCACAAACCTCAGAATTATTGGACCAAGGATCTGACCGTCACCTTTGATGCTGAAAGACGGACATCAGGACCTGTTGAAATTGGCTTACGTCTCAAGGAGCTTCGATCCAAACGAGGTCTATCCCAGACTGAACTTGCCAAACTGGTGGGCGTAACCCCCAGTACCATCTCCCAGGTTGAAAGTAATCTTATCTACCCTTCGTTACCGGCCCTCATGAAAATGGCGGAAGTTCTGGCGGTTGAGATGAGTTCCTTTTTCCAAGAGCAGACAGAACCGAAAAAGCGCCTTATCTTTACCTCCGCCGAGGCGGTTGATGTCAAGTTTCCAGATTTGCCCACGGAAGCTGCTTATGCAAAACTTTTGTCCCCCCTTGATTTCGAATCCAAGGCCGAACCGTACCTCATCGAGGTCACACCGAATAGTACCTTGCCCTCCCATTTCTTTATCCATAAAGGGGAAGAAATCGGCTATCTGCTTTCCGGCAGATTGCAAGTAAAATTGGACAAGGCTGTTTACAGCCTCCGTGCCGGGGATGTGATTTACCTCACCTCTGAAATGCCCACCCAATGGAAAAACCCAGGTCCGGGTGTGGCCAAGTTGCTCTGGATTAAAGTGAAGTGATGGGGCATGGGGAAATACAGCGGGCATCCGCCTTCGCTAGAGCTTCGGCGGACAGGGCGGACAGCTTGCAGCAAGCAGCCAATACTGATCATATTCTGCCAGCTGCTGGCTGCCGGCTGCATTCTGGGCAAGGGTCCCCTGCTCTATGCTGACTGGATTCTGACTCCTGGGTACTTGTCTTTGACGTAATTCGCATCCAAAAAAAAGAGACCCAGCGCAGGCCGGGTCTCCTCCTGTTCTGCATGAGAATCGAGTTAGCTGTTCAACACCTCCAAGGCCTCTTCCAGGTAGCACTCGGTGAGGAAAGGGATACCGGTTACCTTGGCGCACTCCTCGGTAAGCGACATCAGTTCTTTTCTGGAGACGGCTGGCAGCGAAAAGCAACGGGCACCCGCCATGAGCTGTTGGAGACCCACCTTGATTCTGTCAGCGTAGCTAAAAATGCCCACGGCACCGAGAGGGATGTTCTCCATCTCATCCTTGCCCACAATATCAGATACCTGCTCCCAGCATACGAAAATCTCCTCCGGGGTACTCCCAAAGTCACTCACCGTCCTGGGAAGGTTACCTTCCTCAGCCCATCTTGCAATATTCTTGCCCACCATGCCGGGAATCATCAATGCCCGGCCCATACAAACCGCTTTAGCAAATGGTGCTCCTAGGGCGAGTGCCTTGAATATACCGTCTTCGCTGGAAAATCCTCCAGCGAATGCCAGGTCAGGAACCCTCTCGCCCTTGTCAGCCAAAATCTCGCCGAACTTGTAAGCCATGGAGTGAATGTAGATACTGGGGATGCCCCACTCTTCCATCATACGCCAGGGCGACATGCCCGTGCCTCCAGGTGCTCCATCAATGGTAAGCAGGTCTATCTTCGCCTTGGATCCCCACTTGATGGCCATTGCCAATTCGCGCAGTGGATAAGCGCCTGTCTTGAGGGTGATGCGCTTGAAGCCAAGTTTCCTGAGGCGATCGACCTCGGCGTAAAAGTCTTCCTCGTCAATGAACCCCAGTCGACTGTGGCGCTCGAACTCCTTGATGGCACCACTGGCGAACGCTTTCTGGTGCGTAAGGGAGGAGGGGTCCGGAGTTACAATGTAGCCACGCCTCTTGAGTTCCTGCGCCCTTTCCAAGCTGTCGACTTTGATCTCGCCGCCGATGCACTTGGCCCCTTGACCCCACTTGAGCTCTATGTTGTCCAGACCATGCTTGTCAATGATGTACTCGGCGACACCCAGCCTGGTATCCTCAACATTCATCTGAACAAGCATTTCGCCGTAGCCTTGATGGTAGCGACGATACTGCTCAATACGCCGGTCCATATCAGGCGCACTTGCTATCTTGCCGTCTTTGTTAAGCTCCAGCGCCGGGTCGATTCCGCAGACGTTCTCGCCGCAGATGAGAGTGACGCCGCTAATAGCCGCGCCCACAGCAAAATGCTCCCAATTCTTGCGGGCTATCTCTGTGGAGCCCAGGGCACCGGTGAATACCGGAACCTTCATTTTAACCTTGGTGTCCCAGCCATATTCGGTTTCTGTGTTCACCGAGGGGAAAGTGGCGGTGTCTGGGTCTCCGACAACGCCTTCCGGCATGCCCCTGGCACCCATGGCGTATCCCTGGATGTTGAGATGGGAGTAATCAACAGGATAGTCCTTATCCGCTCCCGCAGTTACCTTGCCGAAGGGACCGGGGTAAATCACCTCGCGGCCTCTGAAGGTGGATTTAAACACCTCGCAGTTCCCGCGGCAACCGTCAGTGCAACGGGAGCAGAGGCCGGACATGGGTACCACTGATTTAGACCTGTTGAATGTTCTGGTGGCGTCATTGGCGTTTGGACGCTGTAAATTCATCTTGATACTCCTTCCTTAGTGTATTCTAGATAAAGTTTGGCGCCTACTCGAGGCACAAGTCTCCGGGACCACAAATGCAAAAGGCGTCATGCTCATGGGATCTCCCATGCAACAGACGCCCTTGTCGAAGTAGAAAAACCGCACCCCGTTGTGCGGCCATTTATCTCTACTTATTAGTGCAAAGCCATTTTTAGCCGCACTAATGAAATTTGTCAAGAAGTTTTTGAAGAAAGCAAGGAGACAGGAGTCAGGAGCTAGTTAGGTGAAACGGAATATTGGGAAAAACAAGACACCTGCAAGATATTTATTTGTTGGCTTTGACCCATCATTCCATCATTCCAAAAGCGCTTGAGTGATTCTCCCCGATTCTGCCTTCTAACTTCTCTCTCTATGCTCACCGACTACAGTTCTTCAGACAAAAGTACAGCTTCAGCCACATCGCGCATGGACTTGCGCGAGTCCATGCTGCGCTTTTGTATCCACCGGTGCGCCTCCTCACCAGTCATATTGCGTTTTCGCATAAGAACGTCTTTGGCGCGGCCCACCAGTTTTCGGGACTCCAGCTCCTCTTGAATCACTTTGGTTTTTACCATGAGCTCGGTATTGAAGATCGCCACCGCTGCCTGGTTGGCCACTGCGGTGAACAGATTTTTCTCCGTCTCGGTGAATTCATGCGGCACTGAATTGTAGCAATTGATCACGCCAATAACCCGGTCCTTGACAGCCATAGGTACACTTAGCATGGAAACCAGGCCCATCTTCTTTGCCAGCTCTTTCTCTTTAAAACGGGGCTCCTCCAGCACGTCCATGACTACGTAGGGCTTGTTGTACTTGGCCACATATCCCACCACACCTTCCCCCAACTTTACTGATCTTTCCTTAATGTAATCGCTATCAATGCTTTGGGTGGCACGGATGGTGAGCGCTTTGGCCTTTTCGTCCAGGAGCCAGAGTGAGCAGACCTCAGAGTTCATGACCTTGGCGGTGACGATGACAATGAGCCTGAGGATGTCCTCTATATACTGATCAGAGGTGATGGCCTTGCTTATGAGGCTCAAAGCCTCGATGGTCTTTTCGTAAGAACTGATATCCATAATAGATAGTCAGAAGTGAACTAAAATGTACTAAAATGCCTAAAGTGCCTAAAATGCTAATTAGACTGGGCTCTCAATGCGAAATGACTAGCGAACAAGGTCAGCCAGACGGTTCCAACGTACTCCAAAACTTGTACGATCCCAGGACCAATATATAAGGAAGGCTTTACCCTTTAAATAAGAAAGGGGCACGAATCCCCACACACGGCTGTCTGAACTCTCGTCCCGGTTGTCTCCCATAACAAAAACATGCTCGGGCGGCACAGTTACGGGGCCGAAGTTACGCAGATTGCCATAGGCCGAGTATTTGGCGTGGGGGTCCTCCATTGGCTGGCCATTTATGGTCAACTGCTTATCAGCTAGCTCTACCTGTTCACCCGGCAACCCTACCACTCTTTTTATGTAGTCCTTTTTAGTATCGAGGGGATATTTGAAAACTATCACATCCCCCCGTTTCGGTTGACCCAGCTTTATTAGAGTCTTGTTGGTGAAGGGGAGTTTGATCCCATAGATAAACTTATTGACAAGTATATGGTCCCCCACTAACAAAGTTGGCTTCATGGACCCAGAAGGAATCTTGAAAGCCTGCACCACAAAGGCTCTTATAAACAGAGCCAATAGGACTGCAATGAAAATGGCCTCTGCGTATTCCCTTAAAACACTCTTTTTCTTGGCATTTGACCTAGGAAGAATATCCTCGTGCCTGCTTTCATCCCCGTGGCTAACACTCCGACTCATATTGTACCGATGACCTCTCTGAAACGATCTTGCTGCATATGACACAGCTCCAGCCTGTGGCAGCAAATGGGGGCAGCCCCCAACCAATCACCGCTAGGCTCGTTGAGCTGCACCATTGTCAGGGTTCTGGCTTCTTGCTCCGCTTGGAACAGTGGATAATTGCAGTGATGCAAAGTAAGGGCGGGAAAAATTATTCCCGAAAGGTTACCTTTCTCTCCTTCACTTTGTTCCGGAAAAGTTAACCATGTTTGTTACCCTTCCAGTATTCCATCTGGGGCGGAGCCTCCAAGTTGGAGACCTCTCAATCGAGTGCCTCCAAAGTCTAGCACGATTTCATTGAATGGCAACTTATAAGTTAATCACGGTCGTTTAGTCAAGGGGCAGAGGAAATACAGCTGGCAGACTTCAGCAGGCAGCTGGCAGACGACAGAGGGCAGCAGGCAGATTGCAGCGAGCAGCTGGCAGCAGAGTTCAGTAAAAGGTGAACAGTGAACAGATGCACACTTCTGATGGCAGGCACAGAGGCCTGTCAGTCCGGTAAGGAGGTCCGTCCATTGGCAGGCACAGAGGCCTGCCCTATTGGCTACTGGCTACTGACTACTGGATTTTTTAATTTCAAAATCCGCAATCCGAAATCCCAAATCCGCAATCCCCGCCCGCCATGCGAGCAAGGCGAGGCGGGCGGGCGAAATCCCAAATCCGCAATCCGAAATCTCACTTAAGATTGGCTTAGTTTTTGCAGCACTCGTGATCTTCAAGAACCGGTTGCTGCTCAAGAAATAGTGAGATACATTAACATATAATCCCGTATATTATTGTATTTTATAGAAAAATTGTTAATTGTCTGACTTTGTAAGTAATTTTAATAAGTTCAGAAAAAGGTCTAAAATAGTCAACAATATTTTGCTTACAAGCACACTGTGGATATTAAGAAAAATAATTGACATTTTAAAGGTATATCGCTAGTATGGCGCAGAAACTTGCCATCGCTCAAACAGGACCTAACGTCCATCAACCGTCGAGAAGAGACCATGTTCTGGAAAAAGACCTCTCTTATTGGTCTTGATATCGGATCGCACGCTGTCAAGATCGTTCATCTCATGGAATCTAAAGGATCCTACCGGCTCAAGGACGTGGGTATCAGCCATTTGCCCCCCGGCTGCATAGTCGAAGGCGCCATCAAGGATCAAGATTCGGTTCAACTGGCAATTAAGAAACTGGTCAGTAACCTTAAAATCAAAGTAAAAGGCGTTGCTACTTCAATAGCTGGATGGTCGGTAATCATCAAAAAAGTCGATCTACCCCAGATGAGTGAGGATGAGCTTGCCTCAAATATAGATGTTGAAGCGGAGCAATACATTCCTTTCAATGTGGAAGATGTCAATATTGACTTCCAGATCTTGGGGTCTTCACCTGAAAAGATGGACCGAATGGAAGTTATGCTTGTGGCTGCCAAGAAAGAGGTCATTGATGACTACGCCAACCTCATCAAGCAAGCGGGCCTTTCCCCCCATATAGTAGACGTGGACTTCTTCGCCCTAGAGAATGCTTTCGAGGCTAATTACGATGCCACTGAAAGTGGGGGGGTCGCCATGGTCGACATTGGCGCCTCCAAGATGAACATCAATGTCCTCAAAAATGGGGTCTCAATGTTCAATCGCGATGCATCGATTGGAGGTTATCAGATCACTGAGGACATCCGGCAACGATTCGGGCTGGAATTTGAGGATGCCGAAAAGGTGAAACTTGGACTGGCATCCGACAAAGTGCCCTTGCAGGATTTAGAAGCCATTTTTGTATCAGCAGCCACCAACTGGTCAACCGAGGTCAAACGGGCCATTGACTTCTTCTATGCAACCTATCCAGAAGAAACCATAGGCCAGATTCTTTTGAGCGGCGGTTCGTCTCGGTTGCCAGGCCTGGATGCACTTTTTAATAAAGACACAAATATTCCGGTCGCTTACTTCAACCCTCTGGCCAACATTGAAACCGACACCAAAGTTTTTGACCGGCAGTATCTAGACTACATTGCTCCCCAGATAGCGGTTGCAGTGGGTCTTGCTCTGCGGCGGGTAGGAGACAAATGATTAGGATCAACTTATTACCTATTGGCCGACGTCCGGTGGAAGAGAAAATCCGCAAGGAGGTATCTATCTTTTTCCTCCTGACCTTCTTCTCTCTGGCTATTATGGCCTATTTTCATGTTGGTCACACCACTGAGATCAAGCGGCTTAGTCAGGAAAAACAGAAAATAGATGGCGAAATTCAACGATATCAGGGCCGACAGAGACAACTAAAAGAGCTAGAAAAAAGGCAAGAAATCCTGAAACAAAAGCTTCAGGTTATTGAAGATCTAAGACAGAATCGCGATCTTCCCGTGCGAGTGCTGAATGAGTTAAGCGTTCGGATTCCCTCGGATAAAATGTGGATTCGCACGCTAAATCAAAAAGGAAATGTGCTTACCCTGGAGGGCGTGGCCCGCGGTAACGAGACCATCGCCCAATTCATGGAAAGTTTGGCAAAATCTCCTTACATCGATGCGAACCAAGTGGTGCTGAAACAGTCACGTCAGGTTGAGATTAGTGGGTACAAACTAAAAGCATTTAATTTAACCTGCACGATTACTGTCCCCAAGCCTATAAAAGAAGCAATGGTAAAAGAGCAGAAAGCAAAAAAGTGAAGTCTTCTCCGGCTGGTGCAGTCCAACTGTTGCGGCCCACCTCGATATGAGGAAGGAAGCCCATGGCCAAGGAAAAAAAGAAAGGGATTGGAAGTGTAAATTTACCGACTATCCCCTGGGCTAAGCTGTCCAAGCTGACCAGAGTGCACAAGATTCTCATTACGGTCGGCATTCTTGGTGCCCTTTGGGGATGTTTTGTCTGGTTCCTTTATATGCCCCAGACGGAGAATATAGGCGGCTTGCAAAGAGATCTTGCCTCTGCCAGACAAAAACTTGACCGGTTGAGAATGGTCGAAAAGAACTTGCGGGAATTCAAGAAGAAATTCAAAGAAACCGAAATTAAATTTAAAGAGGCTCTCCAACTTTTACCGGATAAAGAAGAGATTCCCACTCTTTTGACCTCCATATCCAACATGGGGGCGAAGTCCGGTTTGGAATTCCTTCTTTTTCAGCCTCAGAAAGAAGTCCCTCGAAATTTCTACGCTGAGATTCCACTCAAATTGGAAGTCACGGGACCTTACCATAACGTGGCCATCTTTTTCGATCAGGTGAGCAGACTTAGCCGGATCGTCAATATTAGCGATGTCAATATGACCCAAATAAAGAGCGCCAAATACGAGAGTGATGTCGTGGTTCTAAAAACTGGCTGCACCGCTACGACTTACAAATTTATCGAGCCTAAAGAACCGCCGAAGAAAGGCAAAAGAAGAAGAAAATAGTCATTGACGCCAACTTCAATATTTAAACTATGGTCATGTAGGTTCGAGCTTAGGCAGAGAGGAAACGCGCTGACAAACCTTATTGCCGAAGGAGGAGTGGAATGAGGCAAACTCAACGCCACCTAAAACTAATACGGGTAGTCCAGATGGGCATCTTAGCCCTTTTTATTAGTGCTTCTGGCTGCGCCACCCGGTCCTCTACTCCAACAGTCTCCGAGGGCGCTGTTGGCGAGCGTGTTTCCGCAGAACCCCAAGAGCTCAAGGATATTCGAGTGGTGGATCAGAACGGCTCCTTGGATGTCGTACTCGTTGGCTCAGATTCCATGACATACACCGCCTTCAAGGCCATTGATCCCCTGCGGTTGGTACTGGACCTGCCCAATACAGTGGGAGAGTACGTAACTTCCCCCCTGGCTGTGGAAAACGAGATAATCGGCAAGATCGAAACGCTTATGCTAACCCGCGAACCTCAGCCCATGACGCGGGTGGAGATCGGCTTAAACCGAGAAACCCCATATGAGATCATCCAGGAACAGAATCAGATACGGGTACAATTTGAAAGGGCAGCACTGCTGACCACAGCTGCGCTTACTGAAGATGAGCCGGTTCCCGGGCCAGAGGCTGAAGTATACCCTGCCACCACCATGGCTGCTGCAACCCAGCCTCAGGGTGAGGCAATTTCTGTTCCGGCTGAGAAAATCACCGCCATTCAGCCGGTAACTGTGGACGAGACACTTAACGTCTATATCATCGGCGATGGAAGTCTCGCCAATTACAATGCCTTTCATCTCAAAGATCCTGCCAGGCTCGTATTGGATCTTATGGGTGTGAAGTCGGCGGTGGGCAAACCAGCATCCCCCCCTTCCGACAAACTGGTCAAAGGGATCAGGCTGGGAATACACACTGATAAAGTGCGGGTTGTATTTGACCTGACTCCCGCAGCCGGACTGCCATACGAGATCACCTCTGTGGCTGACCGACTTGTGGTCTCTTTCATGCCGGGCTCGGGCTTTCCTGCCCGCCCGCCAGTAGAGGAGCGTGTCGTCATTGCACCGGTTAAGCCGGCGCCAACTGTTGCGGCTACCCGTCGACCGGCCGGTATCAGCGCCATCGACTTCAACCTGGTCGATGAAAACAAATCGCGTTTAACCATTACCGCTGACCGTCCAATTGAGCCAGAAATTCAGATCACCGGTGAGAGTAGCATCTCATTGATTTTACAAAATACCAAGCTCCCCAAACATTTGCAGAGACACATCGATACAGGACAATTTACTAGCGCGGTCAACATCATTGACCCACGCCCCATGCGGGGAGTTCCTGACACGGTCGAGTTTCATATAGAGATGCGTGAAATGGTTCCCTACCGCGTTGCCCAGGAAGACAATAAAATCTACCTAGACTTTGAAAGCTCCGCCTTGCCGCCTTCTGCACCCATTACGCTGGAAAAGCCGGTCACGGTGGTCGACGAACGGGCTCCGGCAATTCCCACACCCGTGCCCGAGGCAGCTGAAGCACCTGCCGCACCAGAGACAGTGGCTGCGCCACCTCCTCCTCCGATACCGGAGGCCATGGAGGAAGCCGCCCTGGAAGAAAAGGCTGCGGTAGATGAGGAGGCTGTTGTTCCTCCTGAAGATTTAGAAGAGGCAATCGCCGCGGAGATGGTAGCCAAACGGTATACAGGTCAGAAAATTTCGCTGGACCTTCAGGAGGTAGACATCCGCAATGTGCTTCGGCTCCTGGCCGACGTAACTGGCAAAAATATTGTGGTGGAGCCAAATGTCTCCGGTAAAGTTACCCTCAAAGTGGATAATGTTCCTTGGGATCAAGTCTTGGAGTTAATCCTTAAGATTAACGATTTGGACAGTGTTATGGAAGGGAACGTCATCCGCATTGCCACGGCGGAGAAAATCAAAACGGAATTGGACCGCAAGAAAGATGAGGTCGAAGCCCAGAAAGAACTGGCGGCCGCAGCCAGGGATCTGGGAGACATTACCACTGAGTACCTCCAGGTCAACTACGCTGACGTTAATGATATCAGCAACCAAATTCAAAATATCAAGAGTGATAAGGGCAGTATCTCCGTGGACGGTCGCACCAATTTAATTATTTTTACTGACTTCCCTGCTCGTATCCAGACCGCCAAAGAGATTCTCGCCAAGCTTGACAGGGCCACCCAGCAGGTAATGATAGAGGCTCGACTCGTTTCAGCCAACACCAACTTCAGCCGCAACCTCGGCATAACGTGGAACGCCGCGTACGACGTAAACAGTCTTTCCGGTGACAGAGTCTCCCGGTCACTCGATCTCACCAGTGCCGTTGCTGCACCAGTGGCTCCAATCGGTTCCTTTGGTCTTAGCTTCTCCCGGGCCGCCACAAATATATTCAACTTGGATCTGACTCTCAGTGCCCTAGAGCAAGCTGGCGAGGGTAGAGTGATCTCCAGTCCTAGAATCTTCACCCTGGACCACGTGCAAGCCATGATCCAGCAGGGTGACCAAATCCCCTATCCCCAGAGGACTGAAGAAGGCACCATAAGCACTGCCTTTGCCCCTGCCACCCTCTCTCTGACCGTCACGCCACACATTACTCCAGACGGTAAGGTTAGAATGGAGGTAAACGCCAAGAAAGACGAAGCTGACTTCAGCAGAACCGTGCAAGACGTTCCCGCCATCCGCACCCAGGAGGCCCAAACTGAACTGCTGATCAATGACGGCGATACCATCGTAATCGGCGGTATCGTCATAAAGGATACAGAATGGTCCGAATCGCGGGTGCCATTCTTGTGGCGGATACCGGTACTGGGTTGGCTTTTTAAGAATCGTCAGGTCAATGAGGAGAAAACCGAACTGCTGATCTTCCTCAGTCCAACCATCGTCAAAGATCAAAAATACACTAGGCGATGATGAAAAACCTGAGGCGGGACATTACCTGGACCACCTAAAGGATGTGTACATAGCAAGAGTTTTTCTGGAAATTGAACTATTAAAAAGCCCGGCCTCCGTGCCGGGCTAAATGTTTTAGTGCGAGAGCAACCGTCTCTCGGACAATTATGCAGACCAATCTATCTCCCGCTTTTTTCTCTCACTTCAACAAGTTCAGGTAGCTTTGAGCCTCCCTGGCCATATCTGAGTCTGGCACCAGCCGCACGACCTCGCTCAAAGGTTTGATGGCTGCACGCCTGTCGCCCATCAGAATGAGGAGTTTACCCAGGTGCAGTTGAGCTTCTGGCGCGTTTGGGGCAAATTCCACCGCCTTTTCGTATGACCGTCTGGCCTCGCCATACTTGTGCAGCCCCTCGTAGGCCTTTCCCAGATTAACATAGGCAGCGGCATAGTTAGGGACAAGTCCCACGACCTCTTCCAAGTGTTTTACTGCCAAATTGTATTCTTTGCGGCTCAGGTAAGCTACCCCTAAATTAAAGTGTGCGTTTTGGGGGCTCAGGTAAAGTATATTTTCCAGTGCTTTGTTGTATTGTTCAATGGCGAGATCCACCTCGCCTTTACGAAAATAGAGAACTCCGAGATAGTTATATGCGTCTGAATAGTCCGGTTTCAATCGAATGGCTTTCTTGAGATGGAACTCAGATTTATCGGAAACCCCCTTCTGGTCGTAGGCATATGCCAGGTCGTAGTGCAGGTAAGGATCGTCTGGATTAAGCTCAAGGGCGGCGAGGAACTCTTTCAAGGCCATGGTGGGTTGGTTAACTTGTAAAAACCTCTCCCCCCTGTCACGCATGGCATCCGCTTCTCGTTTGTTGAGGGCTTTATCAGTTGCACAAGCAGGGACGAGTGTTGCCAAAGCCAACGCTAAAACCAGTACTCGTGTAATTTGAAGAACTCTCACGCTCGCACTCCTCTTAGATAATTAGCTGTCAGCCAGCAGCTTTCAGCCGTCAGCTTCCGAAATTTTTAACTAGATTGATTTATTAATGCTTAGAAGTCTTCCAAGCTGATCGCTGACAGTTGACCTCCAGGTCGATTGTGAGTCTAAATGTGACGGTTGCTTTTGTCAATAAAGATAAAGCATGGAGCATAGAGAGATACAGCTGGCAGCGGACAGCTGACAGCGGGCAGCCGATCCTCTTCATAACCTGCCAGCTGCTTGCTGCAAGCTGCCTGCTGTTCTTCTACCGGTTTTCAAAACTACAATTTTGTGTTATTTCCTATTTACCACAACATAAATGTCAAAAAGGAATGGAAGCTTGAAGAAGATAGAGGAAACAGCCTACCTTTACGAAATTGCCAAGGTTCTAACCGAAACCATCGACCTGAGAAAATCCCTTTACTCAGTTCTCGAGATATTGTCTAGATCGCTGGGTATGAGGCGGGGAACCATCACCATTCTCAATCCTTTGCGGGATGAAATACAAATTGAGGTGGCCCACGGCCTTTCCAGAAGTGCCATGCAGCGCGGGAAATATAAGCCTGGGGAGGGAATAACCGGACGTGTTATTCAGCAGGGCAAACCCTTCGTTGTGCCCAAGATAAGTAAAGAACCCTTGTTTCTCAACCGCACTGCCTCTAGACGGCAGGCCCAGGATGAGCTTTCCTTTATCTGCGTGCCCATCAAGAAGGGGCAGCACGTGGTGGGTGCACTGAGCGTGGACCTTCCCTATGATCCCTCTTTCGATCTGAAAGCGGGCAGGAGAGTCCTAACGGTGATCGCCACCATGTTGGCCCAGTGGGTAATCAATCTTGAGACTCTGCAGCTGGAAAAGGAGGCCTTGCACGAAGAAAACTTGAGACTTCAGCAACAATTGGCCAGCAAACACAGCATCACCAATATCGTTGGCAATAGTAACAAAATGCGGGAGGTCTTTCAGATGATCTCCCAGGTATGCCGCAGCAACGCTACTGTTTTGATCCGGGGCGAAAGCGGTACGGGTAAGGAACTGGTAGCCAATGCCATTCATTACAACAGCCCCAGAGCCAAGCATGCCTTTGTCAAGGTAAACTGCGCCGCCCTTCCAGCCACCCTGATTGAGAGTGAACTTTTCGGTCACGAGAAGGGAGCCTTTACCGGCGCAATCAGACAAAAAAGGGGTAAATTCGAGCTGGCAAACAAAGGAACAATATTCCTGGATGAAATTGGATCTGTCGGTCTCGATGTCCAGGCCAACCTCCTCAGGGTCTTACAGGAAAAGGAGTTCGAGCGAGTTGGAGGTACTCAGACCATTAAATCGGATGTGAGGATAATCGCGGCAACAAGCAAGAACCTGGAACAGGCTGTGGAGGAGGAGACCTTCCGGGGTGACCTCTACTATCGATTAAATGTCTTTCCCATTTACCTGCCTCCACTGCGAGAACGCAAGACCGATATTCTCCTGCTGGCAGACCATTTCTTGGAAAACTACGCCGAAGAAAACAGCAAGGACATCAGGCGCTTCTCCACTCCCGCAATCGATATGCTCATGCAATACCACTGGCCAGGTAATGTGCGCGAGTTGGAGAATTGCATCGAACGGGCCGTCCTGTTGTGCGAGGGTGGTGTCGTTCGCAGCTATCACCTCCCCCCGACGCTTCAAACCGGAGAGCAATCCGATACGGTGCCGGCCCGCGCGCTTGACGAGGCTGTAGCTGGCCTTGAACGGGAGATGATCATCGATGCCTTGAAAAATACCCGGGGAAATATGGCCATGGCTGCCGAGTTACTCCAGACGACAGTGCGAAAATTTACCTATAAAGCAAAAAAGTACGGGGTGGATTTTAGGCAATATCGGTAAGGAGATTTTAGATTTATGATTTAAGATTGAAGAGAGGCGCAAGGCGCAGGGCAGAGGGCCTTTGCCCAGCATGCAGCAGACAGCCAGCAGCTGGCAGGTTATGAAGAGGATCGGCTGCCCGCTGTCAGCTGTCCGCCGGAGCTCTAGCGAAGGCGGATGCCAGCTGTATCTCCCTATGCTCCATGCCTTCCTCAATTCGCAATTCCTAAATACCTTAACTCCTCAATCTTCCAAATTACATTTCTGTTGCTTACTCCCTCCATAAAATACAAAATTGTACTTTTTTATGTCCTGCCTCTCCAACCCCTTTTATTAATAAGTGCCTAGAATAAATAGATTTTATTGCCACAATCCCACATTGGCATACCTATTGCCTTATGCGCTTGGCGTTTCCGAAATGTGGCATAGGGATGAGTTGAAGGACACATTGCCCTATGCCTTGAGCCTTGGGCCTTATGCCTTTTTTAATAGGAGGACAGCAGATGATGCGGAGAATATTCATAATAATTTTTCTAGCTTTCTTGATAGCCGGGCTTGTGGCCCCAATTGTCCTGGCGGACGGGAACGTCCCTACTATAGCAAGTAATGCCCAAGCCATAGAAAGCAAGTCCATAGCCCTGGACACTGTCTGGGTTCTTATTGCTGCAATATTAGTGATGTTCATGCAGGCTGGCTTTGCACTTTTGGAAGCCGGCTTTACCAGGTCTAAGAATGCGGTCAACATCTTGATGAAGAATTTGATGGATTTCAGCTTCGGCACCATAACTTACTACATGGTGGGCTTTGCTCTGATGTTTGGCGCCGGCAATCTGTTTTTTGGCGCCTCAGGATTCTTTCTCCATGATACTGGGAATACCTTTGCCTCTTTGGACTGGAGCGTGGTGCCTCTGGAGTTAAAGTTTTTCTTCCAGTTGGTTTTTGCAGCCACTGCCGCCACCATCGTTTCAGGTGCCATGGCCGAGAGGACCAGGTTTGTTGCCTACATTTTTTACAGCATAGTGATCACCGCTGTTATCTATCCCATTGTGGGTCACTGGATTTGGGGCGGCGGCTGGCTGGCTGAGCTCGGGATGTGGGATTTTGCCGGTTCTACCGTGGTGCATTCAACAGGCGGCTGGCTTGCCCTCACCGGCGCTGTGATGCTGGGACCAAGGATCGGCAAGTATAACGGCGACAGTTCAGCAAATGTCATCCCGGGGCACAGCATGCCTTTGGCTGCTTTGGGCGTTTTCATTCTTTGGTTCGGCTGGTTCGGTTTCAACCCCGGCAGCACCATGGGTGCAATCACCGATATTGCCCACATTGCCACCACCACCAACCTGGCAGCAGCAGCAGGAGCGATAGCTGCGATGCTTACCGCCTGGTGGATGTTTAAAAAGCCGGATGTGAGCATGGCCTTGAACGGCGCCATTGCAGGTCTAGTGGCCATAACCGCACCTTGTGCTTTTGTCTCAACCGGAAGCGCCATCTGGATCGGGCTAGCGGGTGGCGTTCTGGTAGTACTCTCGGTTGTCTTTTTCGACCAGGTGCTGAAGATCGATGATCCGGTGGGAGCAATCTCTGCTCATGCCGTCTGTGGCAGTTGGGGCACCTTTGCAGTTGGTCTTTTTGCTCAGGATGTGTTTGCCCCAGGAACCACCGGTAATGGGCTTTTCTTCGGAGGCGGCTGGAAGCTTCTTGGTGTCCAGTCTCTTGGAATCATCTCCGTATTCGGCTGGTGCATGGTTACCGGTTTTACCCTCTTTTTTGTGATCAAGCATCTTATGGGGTTGCGGGTAAGCAGAGAAGAAGAACTTCGCGGCCTTGATATAGATGAGCACGGCATGGAGGCCTACGCCGGGTTCCAGGTGTTCACAACGCAATAAATCAAGGCGCACGGCTCAAGGCGCAGGGCGCAGGGAAAAACCGTGAGCCTTGCACCCTGTGCCCTGCGCCCTGAAGGAGGTACTACACATGAAATACATAGTGGCAATGATTCAACCGCACAAATTGCCTGATGTGAAACAGGCACTGTTTGATGCCGAGGTATACAGCATGACGGTCAGCAACGCCCTGGGGTGCGGTAACACCATGGGCTACACCGAGACTTACCGGGGTGTGCTCCAGGAGGTGAACCTCTTGAAGAAAATAAGGCTTGAGATTGCTGTAAACGACGATTTTGTCGAACCCACCATCCAGGCAATTATCAAAGGCGCCAAAACAGGAAATCTGGGCGACGGCAAAATCTTTGTAATGGATCTACCGCAATGCGTGCGGATCAGAACACTGGACAGAGGACCGAAGGCGATTAACTAAAGAAACGCATAGAGCATAGCGCCAAGCGCATAGCGTAGTTGAACTTCACGCTTTGCACTATGCGCCATGCGCTCTGCGCAGTAGGAGGTTTGATCATGGTAGGAGTTTGGATAGCTGCGGCAGTAATATCAATTCTGATCATTCTTGCTTTCATCAAGGCGAATCTAAGGATCTGCCACCCTAATGAGATCCTGGTGTTCTCCGGCAAGAAAAGAAAACTGAAAGATGGCACCGTGGTGGGGTACCGCTACATCAAAGGCGGTCGAGGGCTGAAGATACCCATCGTCGAGTCTGTAACACGTCTCCCACTGAACACCATTCCCATCGAGTTAGAACTTGCAGGAGCCCTTACCAACGGAGTAATTCCGGTAAACATTCAGGCCATGGCCAATGTGAAAATTGCCGGTAGTGAGGAGGATGGTCTTAACAACGCTCTTGAAAGGTTTTTGGGTCGAAATGTCACAGATATCTCTCAGATTGCCAAAGAGACCTTGGAAGGTAGCTTACGGGGGGTACTGGCCACACTCACTCCTGAGGAAGCCAACAGCCAACGGCTTCAGTTCGCTGAAAAGGTGACCACCGAAGCACGAAGCGATCTAAAGAACCTTGGATTGGTGCTGGATACCTTCAAGATACAAGATCTTTCCGACAGTGAAGGGTACCTGGATGCCATAGGCCGCAAGAAGAATGCCGAGGTGAGAAGGGATGCCACGATAGCAGAGGCCAATGCCGAGGCCGAAGCCAGGCAAGTTGCAGCAGAGGCCAAGAAGAAAGGAAGTGTGGCCGAGTCTGAGTCCGAAATGAATATTGTTGAAGCTAATAACAAGCTTCAGGTTTTGCGGGCTGACTTGGCGGCTGAAACTAATAGAGCTGAGGCCAAGGCCCAGGTAGCCCGGGCAATCGCCGAGGTTGAGGAACAGCAGAAGTTGGAAGCTCGGCGGGTCGAGATGAACAAGAGTAAGTACCAGGCTGAGGTAGTCGTGCCGGCGGAGGCAAATAAAGAGGCCAAGGTACTGGAAGCTGTGGGTGAAGCTGCATCCATTGTAGAAGATGGTAAAGCCACGGCAGAGGCGGTTCGAGTGATGCGCGAGCAGTGGGAGAAAGAGGACACCAGAGAGCTATTCTTGATCCAGCAACTGCCGGATATTCTGGACAAGGTTACCAGTGTGATTGCTGAGAATCTTTCCATTGACAAGGTTACAGTGCTCGACAGTGGTAACGGCAATGGTATGCCGACTTACGTGAAGGGTGTTACCGGCTCGGTTGTGGCCATCATGGAACAGATCAAAAATGCCACCGGCCTTGACATTCCGGAGATTCTCCAAGCCAAAAGCAGGCCGGAATTGAGCCAATAAATCAGCTGGCAGCCGTTCGAACTAGGCACTAGGTACTAAGCACTATGCACTGTGGGCTGACGCGGCGAAACGGCGAGAGGGGGACGCGGTGATAATGCCCTTCGCCTTAAGCCCTTAGCGCTATGCGCTTTGAGCAAGAAGAGAGGAAAACATGCTCTGTAAAAACAACAAAGATGTAATGAAAATTGTAAGAGATAGGAATGTGAGCTTCATCCAGATCTGGTTCACCGATGTCCTGGGGATACTCAAGAGCTTTGCCATCA
>JASFEM010000053.1:0-20800 GCA_050124835.1 Syntrophobacterales bacterium
TGTCTTCTGATGCTCAATAAGCCTCCCTGTCAACATGCTCTGCCAATAAACGATAATCCTCGACACCCTTGGCAAACACTCCCAGATTGCCAAGCCTTATTTGAGTGAGCCCTGCAGTTCTGCTATTTTCGTAGGCTTTTATCATCTCTTCAACTGTGGGGGTTCGGAAATCCTGCATCTGATGTTCCGGGAAAAAGGCCAAAATGGTGAAAGGAATCGACGAGTCCAGGGCAGCCAACCGCGCGGCAATTCGTCCCAATTCTTCTGCCTCTACAACGCCAGGAACATACAGCGACAGCACTTCCAGGACAAAGTCTCGTTTTAGCAACTCCTCGGGCACTTGGAGGATCCACTGGTTGTCACAGCCCGTCAGCCAACGGTGACGCTCGGGGTCTTCGGCTTTGATGTCAAGCCAAAAACTGTCCACACCGCTGTCTTTGAGTGAATCCATGTTTGCAGGAGTTAGCCCATAACCGTTGGTTTCAATTAGAATCCAAAGCGCGGTGTTTTCCTTGATAAGCTGGGCGCAGCCTGCATAGAAATCCGGACGACAGGTGAGATCACCACCGGTGAAGGCGATAATGTTTCGGGCAGGTCCGAAACCTTGGGGACTGAATGTAATCTCTCCCAGTTCCAGCACGCCTGGACACCGCGGCGACCTTTCTCCCGATATCACACAGGCTCCACAGCAATGGCAAGATTCGTGGGCATGCCAGGCCGTACTTCGTTCCCGCGGCTCCACAAGAGTCACCTGAGCTTCATAGTTCCTGGCCACCGCCAGAATGTCCTCAGGGCTGCGCCATTCACCTGTAGCTTGCTTACTGAAATACCAGGAGTGGCACTTCCGACAGGAAAGATTACATCCTGACTGGTAGATGGACAAATAATTTTCAGGCCTGGAAAGGTGCATACTCGTAATTAATCTCTGCAATTTACCGTCTTGCGAACGGAGGGTTGCCTGACAGCCTAACAGCCGCTTTCCATCGACCTCAACCAGACAGCTGCCAGGTTTGTATTCTTGTTCGACCAAAGCACAGGTCTTTTTATTGGGAGTCTGTTCTTTCATGCGTAGGCCGGATGCGCAATACGCACCCATACCGAGATCAAAGTTTCAGTTTTAGGGTCCAGGTCCGTGTATAGTTATACGTTATTAGTTATATGTGATTAGTTAGCATTTGCTCGTTATTCCGAATTCCGCATTTCGCTGCCGGCTGCTTGCTGCTTGCTAGGTAGTGCCTACTGCTTACCGCTCGACCACGGAGGATCATGTCTTTTAATGTCCACCTGAATCCGATCCTCTCTGACGCCCATGTCAAGAAGATCGACTACCCTGCGCAGATCCTCCGCCATTCTAACAATTGCAGCATAAGAATGGACCAACTCACCTGGCGCCTCAGCAAAATCTCCGTAACTGGACCGGATCAAACTGGAACTTTCTTCCAGAAGCGACAGCGCCGCCCTGTATGCTCCCAGTCGGGCAAGCACGCTTGCCTTGTTGGCCAGAAGACCTACTCGAATCGACAATTCGGCATCAGGGATCGCGAGACCCTGTTCCAATAATACCAGTGCTTTCTTCAATGAATCCTCGCGAGCATAGACAAATCCCAGGTCCCTGCAAAGCACAGCCACTTGGCGATCCTGCCCCTTTTCTTCCGCATATTCCAGGGCAAGGTGGAAGTAATGGAGTGCTCGAGGTATCTGCCTGTCACCATAAGCGTCGTGGGCTAACTGTAACCAGAGATTGATCTGCTGTTCCGCTTCTTCGAGGGGCACTGGAGCTGTCCTTCTTATGGACTCATGCGGAAAACGCAAAACGCTCAATCCACCCTACGACGAGCATTTAGGAGAGATGAAATCGTTTTAGAGAGCGAAAGAGAAGGATTGAGGCTCGAGAAAAGTAACCACTGGGAACTGTGCACAAAGCACATTTGTCGTTTCAAATTTAGAACTTTTCATTTCGCAATTTTGCGAAATGAAAAATGAGAGATGAGCAAGGTGAAATGGAATGGTGCCAGCATCAGTGGACCGTCACCGGTCCCTCCTGATCCTCGGTCTGCTTTTCTTCCTCTTGCTCCCGCTGCTGCAGTTCAAGCAAATAGTGATCTATATCTTTTTCAGTCTGTTTCGCAAGCTCATCCAGTTCTCTCAGGTCCATTTCAAGGTCCAGCACTTGATTGAGCACCCGCAGAACTGCCATGGAGGCTTTTGGATTTTCAATTTCAGTGGTGTAGAAAGGTATTTCCCCAAGCAAGCAGAAACCGTCCATGCCCTTCTGTTTTCCTACACCCAACAACAGACCGTTCATGCCTGATACCTGCCCCTCTCTTAGTACCCGCTCGCAATAAGGAGAAAGCTCGGAAAGTATCTCCTTACTTGTAGCTGTCATCCATACCCTGGAAGGCTGGTAGTGGTTGATAGCGGTGGGCATGGCCGCCGCGGTTATGACCCTTTTAACGCCATAGCTAACGGCAAAATCCAGCAGCGCCGAGGCCAGATGGTACTCCTTTCCAGCCACTGGCTGCTGGTCGCCGACGAAAAACATGAGATCGCCCAGCGCATCAGGATGGTGCCAATAGTAAAAACCACTTTGGGGCAAAAGGGCCGACTGAACCAAGCCGTCCTGTATGGTAATACCAGGAACCCTAAAATAATCAGGTTCTTCCACGAAAGCCAGGTTCTCGGCTCGCAGTGCTTCGTGCAAAAAAGTGAATGCCTTGAGGGCCACGTGTCCCATTCCCGGCCACGCTGCCAAGAGCATTGGTTCTTGCAGTTGAATGTCTGCAACGACATTGATATGTAATGCCAACGGCTTCATCCTCCTGGGTGTCTTGTTATTCTCAGCATAATGCAAAGCTCAAGAGTATTCAAGAGCAGGCTTCAACTCGTATGATACTAAACGAACAGACACGCAAATCTGGTTTCCGGTTCCAAACTCGAAGTTCAAGGTCGGGGTAGTTATACGTTATATGTTATACGTTACATGTTATGAGGTGATAGGCATTAGATATTCGTTGTTGCAACATCCGCAATTTTGAATCCGAAATCTACACTAGGTAACCTGCTATTTACTACTTTGTGCCTCGAGCCGGTCGAGTCGATCCTTGAGTTTCTTGCTTTCCTCGACGAAATCTTCCAGCCTCTTCTCCAGTTTTTGAACCGCCTCTCCCTTGTCTCTTCCTTTCTCTATTTTTCTCATAGCCAACCTGGCGTTGCGAACGAGGCGGCCATCCAGTTCGCTCTCCGCCACCCGCCGCAGTATTGGTAGGGCCTCCTCACGATTAACTGTCTCCAGGGCCTGGATGGCTGCGAGTTTTGCTCGGAAGGACCTGGGGCCGGAGGGCGGTTGAAAAGCGTCACTCAACTTATCTAGAATTTGTTTGTTATGAGGTCGAGTCCCGCCCATTTTCCCCATGCTCCGCAGTGCCTGTGCCCGAACCAACTCAGGCTTTCCGTAGACTGCGTGTTCGTAGAGCAAGGGAAGGGCCCGATCGTCATCCAAATCAGCAAGTCCCTCTAAGGCCCGGCACCGGATGATTTCATTAAAGGAATCCCTCTCTAGAGCCTTCTCAACTAGCTCAAAGGCAGCTTCTACCTTGGTGCGGGCAACCGCATGAATAGCTTCGGCCTCCACGAAATAGGATGGGTCCTCTTCGGCCAGCGGCCTCAGGGCCTGCAAAACCTTCTCATCCTTTAAGTTGCCAAGGGCCTTCACGATGCCACGCCTGGCCTTTGGGTGAGGCGCCGTCACCCCACCTATTAAAGCCCGCATCGCCTCCTCAGTGCGAATTTCGCCCAGGGCCGCGGCTGCACGCGCCGAAACCCCCCAGAAGGGGTCTTGCTGCATGGCCTCCTCCAGAGCAGCTACCGCTTCTCGGCTACCCACTTTCGCCAACTCTGCGGCGGCCTCGATACGCTTCAGAACGTTTTTCGCTTTCTTTAACTGCTGGCAGAGTTTGCCGCTATCCGCCTTCCAGCGCATCCTCTTCAGAATGGTGTCCTCCGGGTCTACCAGGACCATATCCGGTTCCTGATCGACATGAAGATAAAAATTATGCTCCTGCTCTTCAACCTGCACGGTGATATCCTGCGCAACATCATTGCTATCCACCAGACGTATGACCAACGGAAAGCGGAACGGGGCCGCTTTTTTATCAGGGTTTTGGGTCTGCTTCAAGTGAAAGACCAAAATCCTCTCTTTATCCTGGTACTCGCAGGAGCACTCAAGAACTGGAAACCCAGGCTTATAAAACCACTGGTCAAAAAACCAGTCGTAATTGTCTCCGGTAACCTGCTCTATCCAGCGCACAAAGTCTACTGTCTCCACCACGGAATCCCGGTACTCTGTTAAAAATAGGTTTATGACCTCCCACCAGTCTTCCTCTCCCAAAAGCTTTCGCAGCATGTGCAGCCGTGCGGCACTGCCTGGGTACAAATGCATATCAAACAGATCGATGGGCTGGCTGTAAACGTTTGTGACAATCGCCCGCTGGTACTTGGAATCGTGCTCCTCGAAATAGGTTTCGCGATTTTCCAGAAGACGGTAATAGAATTCATCCTCGCCTTCTGCGTGTTCGGTGTATAGCAGATCAAAATAAGTGGCAAATCCTTCATGGAGCCAACTATGACTCCAGCTCTTGGACGTGACCAGGTCCCCAAACCATTGGTGTGCCAGTTCGTGGGCCACAAGATGTTCACTGGTGAAGTCGAGGTGGGCCCGCTCATCATGCAGGGTCATTTCCGTGAGGGTGGTGGCAGTGGTGTTCTCCATACCGCCGAAAATAAAGTCCTGGGCTATGACCTGAGAGTATTGTGGATAGGGATAGCTGATACCGGTCTTGTCTGAAAAAAACCTTACGATGTCTGCTGTTTTCTCAAAGGAGCGGTAGCCCTCCTCTTCTCGGCCCTCGGGGACGTAAAAGGAAAGTGGTATATTGTCAACATGGTCCGTCAATTCTGTGTAGGCCCCAATCGCAAGGCTGACAAGATAAATGCTGTGTGGACTCTCCATGGCCCAGTGATACACCAACCGTCCTTTATCACTTTCGTACTTTTCCTTGAGCACACCGTTGCTCACAGCCACATATGGCTTATCCACTGTGACGCGAATCTCGCTAGTGACCTTTTCTCTAGGGTGATCCACACAGGGAAACCAGTACTTGTTGTCCTCGTCCTGTCCCTGGCTCCAGACTTGCCAAAGTTTTTCCGGGTACTGCTCGTCCGGACCGGTGAAGTAAAGGCCCAAACGCGGATCTTCCACTCGGTAATTCAGCCGCACCGTACCGCTTCCGCCCCGGTCAACTGGCTCAGCCAGATATATCTGCACGCCACGGTCATTTTGCTTGAATTGGAGAGTCAGTCCATCTTGACTCGTAACACGGTCAACCCTGAACTCGCGCGCCTCGAGAAATATACTTTCAAGCTTCTTTTTGATGGCGGAGAAGGTAACGTGCGCTGTTCCTTCCAGTTTCTTTGTCTCTAATTGCACATCCAAATCCAGGTAGACGTGGGTGAGCGTCATGTCCCTTGAGGGGTTCCACTGGGTTTTGGCATCCGGCAGCAGAAAGTTTTCTTCCTCCACTCCTTCGGGGAAATACTTGCAGAAGTACAAATTGGACATCATTATCGCTCCAAAAGGTTTCAAGTTCAGAGTTTGAACTTCATAGGGTAGACGTTAGACGTTATTAGTTATTAGCTATTAGTTATTCCGCCTTAAGCCTTCTAGATTCCGAGGTCTTGGTGCCTAGTGCATAGTGCCTACTGCCCAGTGCGCATAGAGCATCGCGATATGCGCTAGACCTTCGGACAGAGCATGTTCACCTCGCAAAACAACTGTAGCAGGGCGAAGGCAACCGCATGCTTTTTCTGCGTTGGCGTTCCCCACAGGGGCCAGCGGCGCATAGCCCTCAGAATTCTTTCAAGGTCTTCATTAAAGAAATATGCACGCTCGAACTCAGTAAAGGTCTTGCCGCTCCGAAGATCCCCGGTAGGAAACCAGATTGGTACCCAGCCCTCAATGTTCTCATCAAACATCTCCCAAGCATCGGCTGGATTTACGCCAAGCGGCACGGTTTCCCAACTGATTTCTGGGAAAGAGAGACTCTCGTCCAGAAACTCGTGCAACAATGGATTTGGCTTTCTAGCCATCATTTCTCCCGTACTGCCAGAACAGTTTCTTGTTACGGGTATCATATGACATCTGGGTATTGAAGTCCACGGACTCAACTGGCAGCAAGCAGCGCGACAGCGGATCCTTAGTCTACGGTATTAACCCTCTGCCATGCATTAGTTCTTTTGTCTCTTTCGTCTCCGATTTTCGCTCAAACGAACCTTAGATCCAAACCGTTTTCCCCTATGGATTCTGCTTCTCCTTAATCTCGACTTTCGTTTGATCTCGCCATATTTCCCGAAACGTCCTTTGCGGCTCAAAGGATACTCCTTTGAATGTCGTCAAATAGTCAAATCGTAATTGGTGAACGGTGAACAGTAATCCGTTAATGACTCAACTATTTGACTAATTCTCTAATAAACCTATCCTGCCTGCTGCCTGCTGCCCGCTGCCTGCTGTCTCCTTTTCCCTGCACTAGTTTTTCGACCTGGCGGGAGATGTGTCAATCATCGTTTGGTAGTGGGACTTCATATACTTTGAAATCCTCCCCCATCTCTGCGGAGGCGAAACGAGATTGAGCGGCCTCTGCCAGGAGATCCAGCTGATCGTGGTTATACCGCGGACTTATGTGAACCAGTACAGCCCGATGTACTCCGGCTCGATGGGCAATGCGGGCCGCGTCGACCACGGTGAGATGTCCTTTGGCGTCTGCATGGTCACTATCCTCTGGAAGGAACATCCCCTCCATAAAGGCGATATCAGCCTTTTGGCACAACCGGTAAATAGCTTTTGCCGGTCGGGTGTCCACCACGTAGGCCACATGCCGACCCCGTCTGGATTCGCCCAAGACCTGTCTCGGCTCAATCTCGCTGCCATCCTCCAGGGTAACGGACTGCCCTTGCTGCAGCCTGCCCCAGAGCGAACCTTTGGGTACACCCAGAGCTGTAGCCAGATGTGGCTTGAATTTACCTGGCCGCTCAAGCTCTTCCAGACGATAGCCCAAACAAAAACGGCTGTGCTCCACGGGATGCCAGAGGATCCGAATCTGATCGTCCTGATAAGCTACCTCGCCCAGTTCTGACGACCATTCGACAAAAGTGATCGGGAAATTCAGGAAAAACCCCAGATTATCGTGAGATTGCTGAATGAATTTCTGGATGCCAGGAGGACCGAGGATGGTGAGCGGGTCGGGATCCTGGATTTGAGACCTCAGCATCATGATACCGGGAATGCCAAGACAATGATCGGCATGTAGATGACTCACTGCCAGGACTCCCAGACCCCGAACGCCGATTTTGGTGTTTTTCAAGCCAAGCTGTGTCCCTTCGCCACAGTCGAAGAGGTAGATTCGCCCATTTAAGCGAACCGCCAGAGAGGTGAGAAGCCGATACGGCATGGGCATCATGCCGCCGCTTCCAAGAAGGATGCATTCCATTGGCTCACGCCTCCCATTTACCCTTTACCCTTCACTGTTCACCTTTCCTGCGCTTCGGTCGTATACGTAGACATCTCGCTGCGGAAAAGGTATGGCAATTCCCGCTTGCTCGAATTCTTTGTAAATGTCCCGATTCAACTCATGGATGAGCCTGCCCTTGTCATGGGGCCTATGAGCCCAGCACAACAGTTCAAAATCCAGAGAAGAATCCCCAAAGGTGCGAAATCGCACCCGGGGCTCCGGCTGCGACACAACCAGGGGATTATTGCGAGCCACGGCCAGAAGAACCTCCTCCGTTTGGTCCACGTCTGTACCATAAGCTACCCCGACACTAATTCGCACGCGGAAACGTGGCTCAGGTGCGCTTTCATTGACCACCTTGGTATTGGTAATAATTGAATTGGGTATGGAAATCTGGACGTCGTCCCGAGTCGTAATCCTCGTGCTGCGCAAACCGATTTCCACCACCTCGCCCCGCTCACCCGAGTCCAGGACAATGTAGTCGCCAACTTTATATGGCCGATCAAGCAGCACGGTGATACCACCAAAGAAGTTGGACAGTGTCTCCTTGGCAGCCAAAGCCACGGCAACGCCGGCAATGCCGGCAGAGGCGAGTAACGGGGTAATGTTTATTTTCCAGAGGGAGAGGAAAAAAAAGATCGCCCCTGCAAGAACCACGATCCTGGTAATATTTCCCACCAACCGAATAACCTCGATGCCAGTGCGGCCTGATTCACGCCAGTGGCGAATCCAGTCATCAACGATTTGCAGCACAATGCGGTTAATGGCAACAGCCCAAATCAGCACCAAGAGTGTCTTCAAAAGCGAGGTTAGAATAAAGGTGAATGGTGGCTGGGGAGAAATCCATCGAACGCCGGTCAGAGCCCCTACTATCACGACGCTGAGCCAGACCGGCCGGTCCAATATATGAAGAATCTGATCATCCAGATGGTACTTTGACTTGCGTACAAGAGCGAGTAGCACACGGTCAAAGACAAGATCAACCAGCCAGGCCACAATACAGAAGGCAGCAACAATAATGAGGCCGCCTATCACTTTCGACTCGTTCATGAAAGCCCAAAGCTGGGGTAACCATTTTTGCAGAAATTCCATGTTCACCTCGCATTTTCATTTAAAGCGTACTTTTTGCGACTACTTCGAGCTGTTGAGCTTATCAGCAAAAAGTTAAAGGTACAAGGCTGAAGGATTTATGAATGGGATTGATTGGCAGGACTAACCCGTATGACTCAATCGTGGGCATGAAGATTCATCCAGTGGAAAAAGCATAAAAGGGTGCTATCGATGCAAAACAGAGTGAAGAGGAGACTTGATCCTTTCCCTTACGCGAAAAGAAAAGACAAGAATATCAAAATTCTATGGACGTCCCCTCTTTACTCTAGACCTTCAATTTCACACAGGTCTATTTCCACTGCGCCGCTGTCTGCCCAAAGCATGCGAATAAACCCCACAAGGAGCAGTAGGAAAAAGACTAGTATAATTGAGAGGATAAAATAAATCGTCAAAATCATACTAGGCCTCCTCTTTGTTTGCGCATCTCCTTTGTGCAAACTCGCCACTAGAACACTAAGTTCTGGCTCTGTCATATATTCAAGGCAGGAATGATGCCAAAGGAAAGAAACCAGATAAGTCTATAGGTTACAGGTAGTTAACTGCTCTGCTTCTCGCTAGAGTACTCTTGTTAAATCGCAAAATCTGGCGAACAGGTTAAGCTTAAGATGGCCAAATGACCAATACAGTCCGCTCCTGTTTGTTTGTCCGGCAAATCATTAGCGTGGAGGGCCTGTGTGTTCGATTCGGGTTGCAGAACGAAGGTCATCCTTCACGACCAAGACACGGGCCAGGGCTGCACCAGCCAAAATGACGAAAGCGAGCAAAACACCACCACTGACAATAAAGCTAGTGCTGTATCCCATTGCGCCATTAATGAAGCCGGAGCCAAGATTACCCGTAAACACGCCACAGGTTCTAGTAGCAAATACCACCGCAGAGCTGCCACCCATTCTGGCTCCGGGAAAGAATGCGGCGGTCATCACCCCCATTGACAGTATCATCATCACATCGCCTACTGTGTGGAGGAGACGGACCACGATCATATACGGAAAAGATGGCACCATGGAGGTCGCGATTTGAAAAATTCCTGAAATAACGAGCCCGCAGAGAAGAAGGGTACGAAGGTTCTGATCCGCGTCAAAGCGATGTCCAGCGAAGGGAGCAATGACAGCCATCCAACTCCCTATTGCAAGATAGACAAGACCAATACGTGTAGCCGGGAAGCCAAGGCTTTCCTTCATGAGCAAGGTGAAACTCGTCTGCTCTACCCCAAAATGGGTCGCATAAACAAAGGCAAGAACAAGGAAAAGCAGCGTGCGACTCTGGCGAAGATCGCGTTGATAACCACCCATATCTAAACGAAAGGTCTCAGTTTCCGGCAATCTAAGAATGAGAGCGATGACAACCAAACCTCCGGCTAAAGCCCCTAAAAGTAGTGCGGTGAAACCTCCCTCTCTCACCAGTAGCCCGCCAATAGCTGGCCCTACACCAAAACCCAGGTACATCCCCGACTGATAAAAAGCGATCTTTTTGCCCACACTGTTTCTATCAATAACTTTCAAAAATAGGGCGTAGAGGACAATATAGAAGGCGGACCCTGCCATGCCCCCCAATGGCGCAACCATGAGGAATTGCCAATAGACTTTTGCCGTGAGCATTCCAGCGGCGAACAGCAAGAAAATACACCCACCAAAAAGAACAAGTCGTCGAGGAGAAAGAAGGTCGGAGAGCACGCCAAGAGGAAGCATCAACACGAGAGCAGATATGGAAACAAGCCCCAATATACTGCCGATTTCTCCGTCAGCTATACCCTGGGCTTTCATGTAAATGGGGAGAAACGAGTGGAGCATCCAGTTCGCTGTTGTGAAAGTAAAAACACACAGGCTGAAATTGATTAGGACTAAGGGTCTCGCTGCTCCAGAGCTAATTTGAGATGCAGTTGTTTGATCATTTGCAGGCATGGGGCTCCACTCGGCATAGTCAAGGAAAATGTGTAAATAACATGCCGGACAAAGCAATGCAACAGATCAGTCTGAAGTGGGATCCTGGAACACCGGACGGAATGGGTGAACACGAGGCAAGCGAACGTTACTGGTTATACATTATTCGATATTCCGCGCTTCGCGTTCAGAGCTTTACAGTCTTCGAACGTGTTCAACATTCACACTAACTGCCCCATGTTGTTCCTGCACTCGGCCGGTGAGGAGATAGGCACGATTCATATCGAGGATCTGGCAGAAGCGCTGGTAGACTCTGGGAAAGAAGGTGGTCTCGAAGATAGCCGTTTCATCCTCAAACGAGACAAACTCCATTGGATCACCGTTGCGGGTAAGCACTTCTTTTCCGGTGATGGACCAGGCCGCCAGGGACACTCTCCGCCCAACGTGTCGGTGAAGCTGATTCGCTGGTACGATTCTTCGTCCACTAGCACCAATCTTCCGGCTATAAAGTCTCAGAGGGTGAAATGAGAGGATGAAACCCAGGGTCTCGCGTTGGTGAGATAGCCGGGTCGAGCGATCGTAGTCTTGAACCTGCGGCCATTCCACGGAGACGGCTCCATTGGGCAGCAGGGAAAAAGAGTCACCCACGGCCTTGTCCCGGCCTTCGCCATAAAATCGCCAGAGCATTTGCGGCCGATTGAGTCCACCCGCTATGCAGTCTAGAGCCCCGCTCTGAACCAAAATTCGGGCAGCAGCAGGTTCCGGGGCAACCCTCTGACAAAAATCATCCAAGGAGCGAAAGGGGCCGTTCTGGCTCCGTTCCTTGACAATAGTTTCAGGGATGTCACGAGAGATCCCTTGAAGCTGCATCAGGCCAACCCGCAGGATTCGATCCTCTCCTCGGTAATTGATGTCGCTGGAATTGACGTCCGGCCCCAACACCTGAAGGCCTAAACGTCTGGCCTCGGAGATGTAGGCAAAGGTGGAATAGTAGCCACCACCATTGGAAATCACCGCTGCCATAAATTCGGCAGGATAATGAGCCTTGAGATAGGCTGATTTGAAGCTCACCAAGGCGTAGCTGGCTGAGTGGGGTTTGCAAAAGCTGTAGCCCCCGAAAGATTCAATCATCTCCCAGACAGCATCGATCACCCGGCGGTTCACATGGCGTTGGCGGCATCCCTTGTAGAAGCGGTTGCGGTAGTCGGACAACCGTTCTTTACTCTTTTTCGACAAAACCTTGCGCAGGGTGTCCGCCTCGGCCGGATCGAAACCAGCCAGCTTCATGGCAATCTGGGAAACATCCTCTTGATAAACCATGATACCGTAAGTCTCGGTGAGTATTTCGTCCAGCAGCGGATGGATACTCTTGTACGGAGCACCCTTGAGCCTCCGGACATATTCCAAAATGTACTGGTTGGCAGCCGGGCGGATGATGGAAGAATGAATGACCAGGTGTTCGTAGTCGCCCCGGCCGGTCATCTGTTGCAACTGGCGCATGGCTGGTGATTCCACGTAAAAAACACCCATGGTCTCACCCCTGGCGATCAGTCTCCAGGTTGCAGGATCATCCAGGGGGTTGAGTTGGGCGTAAGAGATAGTTTGACCAGTGTTGGCGCGAATGGCGCCCAGGGTGTCACGGATCACTGCCAGGGAGCGATTGCCCAAGAGATCGATCTTCACCAAACCTGCGGCCTCGGCCTGATCCTTTTCCCACTGGATTATCCGCACCCCCTTGGGGGCTCGCTGCACCGGCACATAACGGCTGACTTGATCGGGAACAATGATGGTGCCGCCGCAATGTACCGAGAGATGGCGAGGTACGCCGTTTAATTGACTGGCCAACTGGAGAATCTCCGGCCATGGTGGCTCCAAGCGCACATTCCGGAATTTGGGATGGCGAATCATCCTTTCCTGAATTTTTGTTGGCCGACCGAAAAAGGAAAGCCGTTTGGTTACCTGTTTGATCTCCGCCGGCGGAATGCCATATACTTTGGCTACTTCTCGAACCGCTGCCCGGCTGCGGAAGCCCACATGGTTGGTTACCATGGCGGTACGTTCATCCCCGTAAGTGCGTTCAACAAAGTCGAGCACTTCGTCTCGCTCGTCCCAGGGAAAATCCACGTCAATGTCAGGAAAATCTCGCCGATTGGCGCTGAGAAACCGGCCAAAGAAGAGCCGGTGGCGGATGGGGTCTACGTGGGTGATGCCGAGTAGATAGCTCACCAAGCTTGCGGCTGCACTGCCCCGTCCACAAGTGATGGGTGACTGATGGACAATGTCTGCCACCACCAGGAAATAGTCAGTGAATCCCTTGTCCCTAATCAGAGAAAGCTCTTCTTCCAGACGTTCGGCCACTGCAGGACTCATCTCACCATAGCGCCACGTCACCCCCTTTAGGCACCTCTGGCGCAAAATATGGAAGTGATCCTGCTCCTGATCTCGATAGTGCGGAAAGATCTGCCCACTGAACCTCCAGTCCGTATGGCAGCGACGAGCGAGATGTATTGCTTCGGCCAGGGCCTCCGGGCAATGGGGAAAATGTGTTGCGATTTGGCCTGTAGATTTTAACCACTGACCAGGTTGAACGACTTCATCCGCGGGCAAATCGGCAAGTGTGGTGTTCAGATCAATGGCGCGCAGTAGTCGGTGTAGAGAATAGTCGTCCGGATCGGCGAAATAGACAGCATTAGTGGCCACTCTTGGGAGCTGTTTCTCCCGGGCAAATCGTAAGGGTGCTTCTCCATCTGAACCAGGCCGTATTTCCACGTAGAGTTCGGCCCGGCCTTGGAGCTGGGCAAGCAATTCCAGATCAGCGCTCAAGATGGCAACACCGGGAAGATCTTCGGCTAAGGCAGCCGTCAGAGAGAACGTTTCTTCTAGATGGCGACGGCTTACCAGTTCGCTCAGATGGGGATAGGCTTCCGGAGTCCTGGCCAACAATATCGCCTCTCCGTCCCGAGCAGTTACCTGCACCCCAACAATGGGGGCGATTCCATGTTTTCTCGCCGTTTCGAGGAAATTTGGTAGGCCATAAAAGCCATTGGTGTCAGTAAGGGCCAGATGGGTCATGGAGTGTCGACGTGCGGCCAAAACCAGGGCTTCCAGCTGACTGGCACCACGCATAAGCGAGTAACAAGAGTGAGTGTGTAAGTGAGTGAATGTCATACAGAACTCAGAATCCGGAACGCGGTATCCATCTACTAGGCGCTAAGCACTAGGAACCAAAAGCGATAGGTTAATCGGCTTCATCAGAGGAAAGAAGAGCCGAATAACAAATAACGTATAACTATTAACGAACCTCCAACCTGGAACTCGGAACTCTGCCGTAGTAAACACCGTGTTCGCCATAACGATTGCGGATATGGTCTAAAGCCTTGAGCAGTTCGGTTTCTTTGCTGCGATGGGAATCGTCCCAGGAGAACAGGGCGAGTTGACCAATAGGAGGTTGCAGGTAAACAGCGCTCAAAGCGAGACGCCGGATACGTAGACGCCGCTGGACGGCCCGATCAAACAACCTCAAAGCTGCCCCGTAAAGGACACTGTCCAGGTGGAATTCAGAACCGGCAGCAGAAAATCGCTCCCGGGCCCTGCTTTGAAAAGAATCCGCAAAGGTGACTGTGAGGGCCAGTTCACCGGGACAGCGGTTTTGAAAACGCAAGCGCCGGCCCAGTCCTTCAACTAATCCGAAAAGGTGACCTAATAGTCGAGATCGGTGATTGTCGTCTTCTGGGAGCTGAATCTCTTCCTGGATCGTGGGTACAGCTCTGGGTGTCAGCACTGGCGAGGAATCCTCGCCTAGAGCCATGCGACGGAGTCTCTGCCCTGCAGCACCGAATATCTCACCAAGAAACATCGGCGGGACCGCTGCCAGTTCTCCCACAGTGCGAAGATTGAGTTCGGCAAGCAATTTGGTTGTGGTTATCTTACCCACCCCAGGAAGCAGATTCACCCTAAGGGGTGCCAGAAACGAGGCCTCAACTCCAGGAAAGACATCACACAGTTCCTGAACCTGTACCACCCTGGCCGCCATCTGACTTACCAGCTTGTTGCTCGCCAGGCCAACAGCGGCATTCAGTTGAAAATCTCGAGTCATTAACCGTCGCATCCGGTCGGCAGTGTCCAATAATGTTCCCCAAAGGCGGCGGGTGCCGGTGATGTCAATAAAGAAATGTCCCCAGCCGGCTGGTTCCACCAACGGGGAAAAATTGCCCAGCGAGGTCATTACTCGTTCCTGGACCTGTCGGTAGAAAGAGAAATCCGGAGGCAAGATGGTCAGACGGCGGCAACACCGTCGGGCCCGAGCCACGGCCATACCCGGTCTGATTCCCTCATCTCTGGCTTCTGGAGAGACCGCCTGGACCACTGTTCGTCCTTGGCCCGGGGCGATGACCATTGGCCAATCCCTCAAGTCAGGCTGCCGCTGTCTTTCCAGGGCGATGCAGAAATTGCGGATATCTAGATGAAGGATATTTCGAATCATGTTTTCGCAGAGCGCAAGATTTGAGAATCCTGACTACCGTTTATAATGCCTCATCAGACCAATAACCACACCAATGATCTCCACCTTATCGGCCGGTACCACGAGGGGCTCCAGCTCCTCATTTGCTGGCCGCAGTTCCACCTGATCGTTCCGCTGGTAAAATTTCTTTATCGTGGCCTCTCCTTCGATCTGCGCCACCACGGTCTGGCCGTTGTCCGCATATTCTTGCTTGCGGATGATGAGCACATCCCTGTCGCGAATGCCCTCATCCACCATGGAATCTCCCCGCACCTGGAGAGCGAAGTTGTTGCCGCCGGACAGCAAGCTCTCGGGCACCTCCATGGTCTCGGGTATCTCCACGGCCTCGAGGGGAGCACCGGCGGCCACCCGTCCAAGAAAGGGAACGGCGGCGGCGGTCGTACGGAGGGGTAAAAGTTGAAAGGCTCGTTTCTGATTTCCCCAGGGACTTTCCAGATAGCCCTTGCGTTCGAGCTGTTTGAGGTGTTTGACCACCGAGTTTAGAGAGCGGAAGTCAAAATGGTTTTGGATTTCCTGGTAGGAGGGCGGCCGACCATTCTGGCGAAGATAAGTCTCCAGATAGCGATAGATTCGGGTCTGCTGTTTCGTCAATTGCATGGCTTACCTCCTATTCCTGAAAAGTGATAATTGAAGTATAAGGTGAAAGTTAGGTGAAAGTCAAGAACAAAACGAGAGCGCTGGCATTCTGGGTAGTGGGCAGTGATTGCAAAAGCGGAATTGGGAATTGGGTGAGAAATCTTATAGGTCTACCGACCTCACAGTGCCAACTTCCTATATATCACTGTCATACAGGCGACCATCAGAGAAAGCATTAGGAGAACCAGCCCAACGGTGGGGACCAAACCAAGCTGTAGTGACATCCAGCTAAATCCGACCAGCGGCGAGCCAA
Organism: Syntrophobacterales bacterium; assembly: GCA_050124835.1. Classification (GTDB taxonomy): domain Bacteria; phylum Desulfobacterota; class Syntrophobacteria; order BM002; family BM002; genus BM002. Next base: position 15,964 of record JASFEM010000053.1, read on the forward strand.
GGGCCGCGGTGGCAATAAAACAACCACCACCGCCGCCACCGCCCGATGCTGCTGCAGGGGAATTCGATACAGGAGTTTTACCGAGACCGGAGGGATCTCTTATAAACCCATCCGTTGGATCATCATCGTAGGGACCGTTATCGGTTATGTACAGAGTGACCTGGGTTCGGGCAGGATTGAATTCAGCTCCATCTCCAACGCCACCGGATACTTCGTCGCGGTCAAAAGGAATCCAGCCCTCAGTTGCAGAGTATTTATACCAGTGGTAATCGGCCGGGGCCGGATCTGGGAAAATAACTGTAACAACGGCAGTATCACCGACACCAGCGACTTCAATCGCCATTTCAATCATCCCGTAGGGAAAATCTTCGGGCCTGTCTGCAGTTTCCGCTATGTCGTTGGGATCGATAGCATTTCGACTCGTGAACTGTACGCCGGAATCCAGTCTGACCTCGATGAATTTGGCCGAGACGTTTTTGTCAGAGTCCATGGTGAGGGTTTTTGGGTTATCCACGCCGGCCAGCGCCCCACTCCAACCGGTAAATACCCCGTCCCCAACACCAGTGGCTGTCAATGTTACCACGGTGCCCGCACTGTAAGTGCCTTCAGAAGGATTGAGCACCACAGAGCCTGACCCTACAATATCCACGGTCAAGTCATAAGTTATCGGGAGAGTGTCAAAGGTTTGGTCTGAGCCGTAGCTCGTTCCATAACTATTTGTTGCCACAATCCGAAAATGATAAGTTGTCTCAGGATCAAGACCACTAATGTCAGCACTTACCGGAATATCACTCGCCCCGGACCCGGCATCCGCTGAAGATGTAACCGAACCATAACTTGCCGTCGTCCCGTACTCAAAATAATAGCTCGTACTCGAGCCATTTGGCTTGACCGTCCCATTCAGCGTGGCCGAACTCGAACCAACAGAACTTGCGGAACCAGTGGATACGGTTGGTGGGGATGAGGGTTCATAAACATTCACTGTGGCCGTAACGGTCTGTCCGCCATTGTCGTCAATTTGGATGGCCACCGGACTGGCAGGAACCATAGTTGGCGCGGTGTAAGTGGTCTGTTCACCGGTGGTGGATGAGAGAGTTCCTTTGGTACCATCATCGGCGACAATGGACCAGGAGTAGGGTTGCGAGCCTCCGGTAGCCGTGAGACTGATGAAATCGTTGGTGGCCAGATCGACTACCGCGGGAGTGATACCCAGGATAGTGAACCAGCCGATGTCCTGCATCAGTGCCTCGGCCAGTCCCACGTCTTGGTTCGTACCCGTAAAGAATGGCTCCATAAGTTCATTAGGGCTGAGTGTGATGTTAAAATGTGATACCGAGGAACCGGGCTCTTGGGGGTCGGGCGCGTACATTTCCACGTGGCCGCTCGGGTGGCGGCCCGCAGTCAAACCCCCGCTTTCTGCAATTACATTCGGGCCGACCCAATGTAAGTTATCAGTTCTAGTGCTCGCAAGGAGGCGTTCTTGATCAGTCATGTCAGGATAAAGCACCCCTGTGGTATGATCTTCGAGATTGAGCATGAAAATATCGTCATAACCAAGGAGCTTCTTTCCGGTGCCAAGCTCCACGTATGTTAGAAAGCCAAGGCCGTGTCCCAGTTCGTGCAATACGATGCTGACAAAGTCGATGGTGTTGGCAGGAGGATTGCCGTCCAGGCCGTAGTACCAGACTTTTGGGAATGGGCAAGTTGTACCGATGGCGCTATTGAAAGTGGCGCCGATGTCATCTTTGCTGGGATCCAGGTCAGTCCCTGCGAGTGAGTTGGCCAGGGCAGCAGGATACCATGTATCTGGCACCGGTGCCCCTGTAAAGTTACCGTGGGCCGTGATTGGGCCAGCTGAACCGAGAACGGCGGATGTGGCATCACAAGATAGTGGATCGAAATTCGCACCAACTCTTATTTCCACGCTGCTATCGAGTAGGCTGCCCCATATGTCAGCGGCATACTGAAAGGCAATGAGCCGCTGTTCCCCAAGGGTCGCACCACCATTTCCGCCCACTGCTGAAGCCAGGTCAGGCGGATTAGGATCATAGAACCCTTCTTCTTTGACAGGGTCGTCAAGATTTATGACGGTGATGGTTGCCTGAGCATGAGTAAGATCGGGGATACCAGATGCTATTGCCAGGAAGGCGGCGATAAGAAGATGAGTTAACAACCTCTGTGGATGGCCCACCTTTTCACTCCTGCTCGTCGCTGACCTGGTGTTCAATTCTGGTTTTGCCATTGACATCTATGGTTGCTGTCAGCGGGCTGTGAAAGCGGCCTTTTAGATCGACCATCGTACCGCCGCCTGGCACGGGACTCGGCCTTTCCTCTAGCCCTTCATGCGAAGTACTGGAGGTGGCAGAAGGCGCCGTCGTTCTTGCGGCGGGAATGCCTCTTGCGGGCGGGGAGGTAAATTCACCGGTTTCAGGATCTATATAAACTCTAAGTGCGCCAGATTCTTCAGAAGTCGTAAGGTTCTCCTCAGTTTGCCCTTGTGCTGCTGTTGTGTTGCGTGGTGACGACGTCGCCTCGGTATTGTTTTGTTTTACGCCATCGGTATTTGACGGCGGACCCCCTCCGCTGCAGTGGGTGCAAAAAGCCAATACAATCACTAACACAACGAGGGTTTTCATTCTTGTACTCCCTGCGAGGCACAAAGATTTGCAGTCCCCTTTTTGGATGAGTTTGACCTCATCGAGATGATCATTTGCTAAGGAAGAACCAAGTTTACCATCTAATCCTTATGTATCAACCTTACAGAATTGAACATTTTTAGGGATCAGACTGCAATTTCCAAGCCCAAAATTAAAGCCGGAAAAAACTCCCGGCTGACTTAAATTACCTGGTCTTCGCTTATACCAGATGCATGCCACAGATATTAACTTAGTCCGACTTCATGTTCAACACAGGTTCAGTTTATCTGTCTTTCTGTAATTCCTCTATGTTAATCAGATTGACTCAACAGCTGCTTTGCGCGGTCTGGGCGGTTGGTGATGATCCCATCCACATCCATTTTCAAAAACTTCTTCATGTCCCTTTTTGAGTCAATAGTCCACACAACGACCTTCAAGCCCAACTCGTGTGCCGTTTGGACCTGTTTCTTGGTGAGTGTTCTACCCCATGCACACCAGATTTGGCCCCCAGCCGCTTGAATACTGTGCGGAATCGACCCTTTATAATCATCGACGTCAATGCCGGCAGTCCAGGGGGAAGGACCGGGCTGTCTCAACTTGATGTTGTCAATCCGCTTACCGGTGCCAGAGACGTGCGCGGTTTGAATCTGCGGCGCCATTTTCTGGACAAGCACGAGGGTGCGCCAATCCCACGAAAGCACCAGGGCTCGTGACTCGAAGTTTTCATCATGAATAACTTTCAAAACCTTTTTCACCACCACTTCTACTGGAGGCGTCATATCGGGTTGCTCCGGTGATGTTTTGATCTCTATCCATAGCTTCGTATCGTCGAGGCTCCGTTGTTTCATTAAGGCGATCACTTCACCTAAAGCCGGAATTCTCTCACCGTCAATCGGTTGCTGGTCAGGATATTTGCCGGCATATTTGGTATGCGGTCTCAACCTTCCTACATCGTAGGTCTGAAGTTCTTCAAACGTTTTGCTCTTAATCGATATGTTTGATTTTCTATCCACCCACTTTTTTTCGGATGTTCGGGCGATCTCAGGCTTCAGGCAAAAATCGTGATGGACGCAAAGCACACCATCCGCTGTAGTCAGAATATCCAGTTCAATCCCGTCCACACCGATCTCAAGCGTCCGCTCGAATCCGTAAAGGGTGTTTTCCGGATAGAGTCCCGCTGCACCCCTGTGACCAATCACCCATACTTTTTTTGCCGGAAGCTGCTTTTCAGCCCTCAAGGTGGTTTTCGAAAAACTTATCAGGGGGAGCAGTAGGGAGAAAATCACCAAAACCTTTAAGAGCCTGTGAATAAGCCATCTACTTTTCTTTCTTTCTTGATTGCATTTATTCATGGTTGTACTCCCCTTGTATAAACGGGATTAAATCACACGCTGACCTTTTTTTGCACCAGTTTCGAGAAATCATAGGTCCCCAGCCCCCACTTTTGTGCCATCCTGATGAAGCTTACATCATCTGGACTCTTGCCAAACAGCAGAGATGCCTTCGCGTCGGCTGCGACCGGATCATCACTCAAGATCAACGTATTTTTTTCGGCAACATCAGATCGGCTGCCACCGGAAGGACCATTTCTGGTCATGATCCTGGTGGCATCGATCAGGGTTACAGTGGGTCTGAAAAACTGGGCCAGATCGACAATGTTCTGATGTATATCTTCATGAAGGGACCAGCGCCGACCACCAACAGCCCCTATCCAGTTTTTCAGACCAAGGGTCAGAGAACTCAGGATATGATGCTTGGCCACGGGCAGATTGATCACCTTGTCAGCCTCAACCAAAGGTTGATAGACAGGCCACACATCCAACCGATGTCCCTGCAAGTTCATGTCTTTCATAAGAGATGAGGTGGGATAAATCAGTTCCGCCCCGGTTTTCTTTGCCACAGCCTCAGCACCCGTGACGCTGAAACAGAACCCGGCGTCGTCAATGGTATTATCGGCGATTCTGACCTTTGCTGCACCGGCTTCTTGACAGAGCTCAATGACCCCTTGCAACACTTCGGGATTTGTGGTGGCTGCCAGGTGAACCGGTCTGGCCCAGGAAATATTCGGCTTAATCACCACCACATCCCCCTTTGAAACGAATCGTCTCATGCCGCCAGCGGCCTCGAAGACCTCCCTCACCAAATTTCTCGTGGCGTAGCCCTCATTTACGCCCACGCCTTCCACGATAAATCTCGGTTTT
>JASFEM010000054.1:0-20669 GCA_050124835.1 Syntrophobacterales bacterium
GAACCTGGGCTAAGTACTTTATAATGTTGAAATAACACATTTTATTTGGACAGTCAAACACTTTCACTTTCTAGAAAAAGATTGCTCCAACTTATCCTTTTCACTATACTTGAGGCTCGTCTTTGCTTATGGACATTGTACGCTTTTCACTGGCCGCTGCGGACAGCTCTAACCATCCAGGTACAACCCTAAACTTCTGTGGATGGTTAAACTGCCAAGTTCGCCAGCCCGCTATGTTGTCGTGCAAATTTTTCAAACCGACTCCGCCGTAATGGCCGGTAAGTAGATCGAGCGCCATCGATTCAATGCTACCACGATGCTGCCGCAATGAGCCTGCGGCTTGATCTGCCTGCACAAAGCAAGCCAACATAATATTACGGGCTGAATCTGGCAAAGTGAATACAACACGAACTAGCCATAACAACGGGCACTCCTAAATCTATGAAAGCAGAACTGCCTAAATTACGTAGTCGTCTGGAGGCAATTCCCATTCGACGTGGCAAAGAGCTCTACATTGCTCTCCGGGACTTGGAGGGATTAACCACAGAAACTTTGGTGCTGTCTCCTCAAGCCTACTTCATCATCAGCCTTATGGATGGCTCCAATTCGTTAGTGGATATACAGGCCGCTTATATGCGTCGGTTCGGCGACATCCTTTTTCGAGAAAAGGTGGATGACCTCGTCAAGCACTTGGACACACACCTCTTCTTGGAAAATGAAAGCAGTCGCGGCCGAATGCAACAGTTGGTCAACGAATTTCGCAGCAACCCTTCTCGTCACCCCTTCCACGCAGGGATCAGCTATGATGCCGATCCTATAAAACTTCGCAGCCAGTTGTACGCATTCTTTGCCCCTGAAAACGGTGGCCCTGGTGAGCCTGAGCCAGCTGATCCGGCAAGAGAGATTGTTGGCCTCATGGCTCCTCACATTGACCTGCGCTCTGGTGGACCGTGCTTCGCCTATGCATACAAAGCCCTGCTTGAGGCCAGTCCAATTAGCACTTGCGTTATCCTCGGTACCGGCCACGAACCCCTGCCCCACCACTTTGCCCTGAGTCGCAAAGATTTTGAAACACCGTTAGGGTTGCTATCTGCTGATAACGACTTCATTGACGGGTTGGCCAGCCGTTGCAACTTGGATCTATTTGCAGACGAGTTTGCCCACCGGCGTGAACACACTATTGAGTTCCAAACCCTTTTTCTTAAGCTGCTGTTGCCGAATGTTCGCATTGTACCCATCCTCTGTTCCTTCGGAGTTGAAGAGATTGAAAAGCGGGTCGACGCCATCGGCGAACTGGCCGAGTCGCTCAAAGAAACTCTGGACTCTTATCAAGAACCAGTGTGTTTGCTGTCCAGCGTAGACCTGGCCCATATAGGACCTCGCTATGGCGATCAATTTCGCCCCCATGCCGGAACCATTCGCGAAAACAGGGATGCCGACCATCAATTGCTGGAAATTATGGCAACTGCTGACGCTGAATCTTTTGCCAGCATCCTGGTGCGCCAGCGCAATAGCCGCCGCATTTGCGGCCTGCCCCCTCTCTTTGTGATGCTTAAAGCCTTAGAGGGAAGTGTCGAAGGAGAACTCTTACGCTATGACCACACCGAGGTGGATGGTGAAGGTTCTTTTGTCACTTTCGCCAGCATGGCTTTTTACAAGAGGTCGCCATAGAACCGAAAAGATTGCGGCTTGGAAAATTGAGGAATTAAGGAATTGAGGGATTTGGGATTGCGGATTGCGGATTGCGGATTTGGGGAATTACGGAGAAGCATGGAGCAAATCATTGGTCATTAGTCATTGGTCATTTGGCTGCAAGCTGCCTCCTGCCTGCTGAACTGTCTCCGCGTCTCCGTTTCGCCCCATCTCCGCGTCGTTTTTTATGCTCCATGCTCTATGCCCCATCGCCGAGTTCATTCAACTCCTGGAACATGGCCAGGGCCAGTTGTTCATAGATCTTATTTCCTTCATAGCCTTGGTCGGCTTGGATGAAAGGGTCGAGGCAGGCTGTGGGTTTTCCGTGGGCCGAAACCACTATAGTTGGAATACCTTTCTGCTGATTCAGGGAGTTTACTAGTGTGCGAAAGTGACTACGGATGATGATGAGATCGGGCCTGGGCCGATCAAGCCGGAGATAGTAGGCAAAAACCTCCTCCCTGCGAAACTGAACCATACTGACAGGTAGATCCAATTTTTCGCAGGCTCTCTCAACTCGCTTACGGTCCAGCCCACAGTGTAAAATGAAAACATTGGGCTTCTCCCCCAGTCGAGAGCAATCTGCTTGACGGGGTACTATCATTTTCCTGGCCACCTCGCGAAGAGCTCACTCGGGTCGAGTGTGAGTAAATCTTTTACACACTTACTTCCAGAAAAACACAAATAGCTTGCGGATCCGGGCGAGCCAAAGTCCGCCGAGCTTAGCCCCATTCGGCACCACTGTCAATAAAAAACTGTGTTGACGAGCCTGATGATGCCACCACTCTTGCTAGTCTATCACGAACAATTTCTCACCTCTTACTACACCTCCACAGTTGAGTGTCCGGCTCGAGTCAAAGTTATTCACTCGAAGCTTCGAGAGCATTTCCCCGTGGTCGAGCCTGAACCTGCCGAACGGAGGGATATCCTCAGAGTCCACGCGCCAGCAATGGTGAATCGAGTAGAGAATGAGGGCCGCGATACTTATCAGACCGCTCTCCTGGCGGTCGGAGGGGCCATCAGGGCTTCCAATGAAGCAATGCAGGGGGTACCGGCTTTTGCTCTGGTTCGTCCGCCGGGACATCATGCCGGCCCTGATCACTACTGGGGCTTTTGTTTTTTCAACAACATTTCCGTGGCTATCACAAGATTGCTGGAAAGTGGCACCATTACCAGTGTGCTGGTTCTGGACCTGGACCTCCATCATGGGGACGGGACTGAAAAGATTTTCATGGACAATATTGCGGTTCGGGTGCTGAACGTCAGGTCTAAGACAAGAACAGCCTATATAGATTCCCTGCAGCAAGTGCTGGAAGAATCCGCTAATGTTGATTTACTGGCAGTCTCAGCTGGATTCGACACCTACATACGTGACTGGGGCGGCGTCTTACACACTGAAGACTACAGGGCAATCGGTGCCATTATTAGGGAAGGTGCTAGACACTTGAGTCGGGGCAGATTTTTTGCGGTCCTGGAAGGTGGCTACTATCTTCCCGACCTTGGTGCTAATGCCCTGGCTTTCAGTGAGGGCTTGGCAGGGTTGTGAATTGCAGATTGTAGATTTTAGATTGGGGATTAAGGGATTAAGGGATTTTGGATTGCGGATTGCGGATTGCAGATATGAAAAAGGGTATCACTTCCCTTCACCATTCACCGTTTACCCTTCACCCTTCACTATTCACTATTCACTATTCACCGTTCACCGTTTACTCTTTACTCCCGGCTCCTATGACGATGGTAATCTGGAGGAATGCTCGCGCAGAGAGCAATTCGCTCACCTTGCTGCGCACTGCTTGCCAGCTTTTCTCTTGATAGTTTACCCGCGGTTGTGTAATCTGGCGTAAACGCAGGGCGCACTTTTCCACTGGTAGCCTTTCATATAGAGTGGATATACGGAGAGAGGGGAACCTGCCCCAAAAGGTTCTTGACCTGACGTTTATCAAGTAAAAAGAAAAAACTCTCCCACGATCAGAAGTCTTCTACCCGCGCCCGCTGGATGAAGAAGGATTCCAGTCATGGTTATTCCCCAGGAGAGACGCCGGTGCCCAAGAGCCAGAGCCAGGTGGCCTGTTACCATAGAAACCACACAGGGGGTAATAAACACCGAAACACACGATATCAGTCTCGATGGTGCTTTTATCCGTTGCCTGGATCCGTTAGGGCTTGACGAGGTCTTCACGATGATCATTAGTGTCCCCCATTCAGACCGTCGCCTTACGGTTGATTCGGAGGTAGTCTGGATAAATGCTCATGGCCCTGATTACACTGCTACGCCCCGCGGTATGGGTGTTCAATTCGGTCAGATTAAGAAAAGTGACCGACAGTTTCTTGACAGGGTAATCTTAGATCGCCTCTAAGCAACTAACAACTGGCGAGACCATCAGTGCACTCCGGTGTAGCTTGCTCCTAGCTCAGCTACCCAACTGACTATTTACCCACCTCGATTCACTTCCTCTCCATCCTCCCCTTTCAATTAAGGTGGCGAATCAGGATAGTAAATTACTAACAATCCGCAATCTGCAATCTAAAGATCCAGTAGTCAGCGGTAAACGGTGAATAGATGTCTAGCATCCAATCCCTCAATCCCCCAATCCCTTAATTCCTTAATCTGCAATCTCCAATCCTGATGTGTTGGTATGGATTGTGCACCAAGAAACTTAGGGAAACGCGCTCTAGGTACATTCTTTCGAAGGACCGGTACCGGAGATTTTTGTCTTACAAAATACTGGAGATGAACAGATAGACCCACTCTGTTACAGCCCAAGTACGGCTTGGGTCCTGGATTGAGAGATGGCGGCTACAGGCTGGATCCTTATCGTTGCTTTCTTTGTCTTTGTCCTGCTACTGCTTGCCAAAGATGAGTACCACGACCGAAAGGAAAAGAAGAGGCGCATGGAGCAGAGAGCAGAGATAAAGTGGTCTGTGGATATACATACGGATCAAGGGATTATACCAGGTCAGACGGTGAATATCAGTGCGAGCGGTGCGCTGATCTGTATCCCTAAGCAATTCTCCATGAACGAAATCGTCAATCTGAGTATCAAACCTCCAATAAGGGCTTCCCTGGATATTACAGCAGAGGTGGTTAGAACGCAGGTCCAAGGTTGCGATGATGCTGTCTTTGAGGGCACAGCCCTTCGCTTCATAATAATCTCTGAAAAAGACAAACAGTTCCTGTCTTTTACCGTCTTTGATTACGTCCAGAAAAAAAGTCTTGCCGAACAGCGAACAGAACAACCAGCCGTAAGGGATTTAAGATTGTAGATTGAGGGATTAAGGGATTGAGGGATTTGATATATTGAATGCTCGAGTACGATTTACCGTTCACCGTTCACTATTCACCTTTTACCGTTCACCCTTTACCGTTTACTCCCGGTTCCTATGACGATGGGAATCTGGCGGAATGCTAGCCCCAGGAACAATTTGCTCACCTTGCTGCCACTGCTACACGTGTACGCATTTCTATCTCGCTTTGGCAGCCGCTATTGTCCACCTTCAGCACTATGCAAGGGTACTTGTTGATAGTAAGCCTTCTATTGTTTTGCTGTCTCTCACTCTTGATGACAACCGCACATAACCCGGCAGCCGTGGCAAATAGCATTGAAATCACCAAGAATATGCCAAGCAGTTTTCTTTTCATTGCCTCCCCCTGTGTGTGCTCAACAAGTAGTGGACTTACACGAGCTGTTCAAGCCGTCTGTGGCCTCTCCTAAAAGCACTAAAGATACCAAAGTGGATAAAAAGCAAAAACCTTTATTAAATACAAGACCTTATAGATTTTACTTTACCTCTGACATCTTTTGGTAAATAGCCAAATTTGGTGAAACGGCAAAAGTTTATTTTGCTTTTAGGCCAAGTGGAACCTGAGCAAAACGGAGGTTATTTCCTTAAACCCGGGAGAAATGCCATTTTGCAGAGAGAACGGCAGGCAAAAAAAAGCCCCATCGGCCCAGCGCCGATGGGGTATGAAGGAGGGTTGATCGTAAACGGAGCCAAATGCTCCTCAATTTAGTGTTCATGCAAACATGGTGCCATTTATTAAGAGTAGAAAAACCGATCTACCCTCGAGGGAGATTGCTGATTTTAGATTTTGGAATGGGGAAGGACCACTCTTATCAGATTCGAACGAGTTTAATCGGTGTCTTCTGTGGCGGTAGGAAGAGGTCTGAATTGATTTTTTGTCTCATCAAAGAAAAGTGCGATATTATTTTCAGCCTTGGGTTGGGGGCGAGAACCTCGGCACAAGACAAGATTAAACCTTGTTTTATAGAGCTGATCCTGTAATCGTTCGATCCTCCTGCGGTATACGACAGCGGCAGTCAGGAAAACGATCGTAAGGCAAATAGAGACACCAAGAACTAAAGGAGCCAACATAAATAAACCCTTACTCTGTCTTATTTTTTAAGGCACTATTCAGCCGGATGAGCAACATGCTCATCTCACTTTGTTAACCATGCAAACCCAATGCCATAAAAAAAGGCGGAGCCAAAGCTCCGCATGTTCTGTAAAATAGGACGGGTTAATTCAATCAGATAAAACCAAAAGGCTAGACAGGGAAGCATTCACTCTAGCCTGCCTGCTTATGCACCCCGCTGCCATTTCCATTTCCATTGGGATCAATGATTAAGGTTTCCAATAGCTGCAGCTTCCTCGAATCTAACTTCACTTTGCCCGATTGCAGATGTTGGAGGATTTCTTTGGCTATGATCTGTCGGTCTTGGCTAGAAATCTTCAGGAACCGAACGCCCATGCCGCGAGGCGAAATAGCGTCATCAGGCCCATGGATATTGGAGAAGACCACTTCAACTTGGGCTTCTATAGAAGAGTCCGAATTTGGGACGTCAATGGTCATATCGAAGACTTCGTTGAGTCGAAGTGGCTTGGCGCAGCCGATGTAAGCTCCATTTGGACTCAGGTTTAGGGTTACTCCATCTGTAGAGCGGTCGTCAGTACTGATCGAGACCGGCCATTTAATCTTGGCTCTAGCAAAATGGCGATTATCCATTTGTCATCCTCCGACGCTATATGAATATGATTGAAGGGGTATACTGAAATAATCGTGCCAATTCATATGTGCAATTAATTTTATATATTTTACCGCGACTTAACTATAGTCACCCCAAAAAAACCGCCCGAGAAAAGTGGAAAATAAATTCCATTTTTAACCAAAGAAGGTAACACCTGAAGGATTGTAGATTGGGGATTGCGGATTGCGGATTTGGGATGTGAGATTAGGGGATTGAGGAATTAAGGGATTAAGGAATTTAGGAAGTTAGGAAGTACGGAATTGTGGGATTGGATGCTAGATAGCTATTCACCGTTTACCCTTTACCCTTTACCGTTTACTACTGGCTACTGGCTCCTGTATTCTTTGCTTTTTGAAATAAAAAAAGCAGAGCCGAAGCTCCGCCATTCTTTGTTAATAACAAGACCACTCCTTTTAGCGACCGACGATAATTTCAGAATCTATGGCCTCCTCCTTAGGATATAGCCAATCATCCTTACACTCTCTGGTGCAGAAGAAATACATTCCATCATCGCTAAGATGAATCGTCACAGGATCTTCTCTGGTAAAGGTCTTCCGGCACGCCACGCAAGTAAGCATCATCTTTTGTAACTCCTTACCTCATCAGCCTCCTGCTTTTCGATAAATTAGCAGCCAAAACGTAAAGCTGGCTAACAGCGGACTTCATAAACCTTGGTAAGCGAATACTAGATCCTAGCTTTCCGTGACAACTGACTCCGGCACTGTTCGGCGTAATCGGGTCCACCACACATGGGCGGTCAAAGTACGGTATTCTTCTCCACCCTCGCACAGGCAGAACAAGAGCTGCCCATGACACTTGGAGCATTGTTCCACACCACAACCAAGGTGATGAAACCCACCTTTACCGACCAGGCACTCCGGGCATTTGTGGGGCAACAGACTAAGCTGTGTTTCGTCTCCGAAGGGAATTTGTCCTTCAATTCTCTTCATACACGAATATGCTTTTGCCTTCTCCTGCTCACAAAGATCACAGATTGTCACCCTGGGGACTCCCTTCCTGTCGCTGAAACAAAAATCTGCTTGTTGAAATTTATGCCCTTGAGTAGCGTCTATCAACCGTTGCAGAATCAGTCAAACGCGATTAGACCTGAAAAACGGTTTTCATGCTCCCGAGTTATACACACGGTCTAACTCAAGGGGAGCACAAAGAAATTTTGACTTGATCTTTACAACATCTGGAAATAAATGTAGATTTTTCTGAGATGTCATAAACTGAGAGATATTCTTACGTTAAATTTGTTATCTACATTGTGATTATTGGCGCATACCTGATCTTTTCTTTTATTTTCTTTTTATTTCATAGAAAATTGCGGATTGCGGTATTGGGTAATTCAGGAATTTAGGGATTGAGGGATTAAGGGATTGTGGATTGCGGACTGGCGATTTGTGACTTGAGGTAGCCAGAGATCAGAGATGAGATGACTCTTCTGTCATCAGCAGAGATCTTGGTAAATCGAACACCCATTCCATGACACATGGTCTCGTCATCAAGACAGTAAATCTGTGACCGGATCACCTTCCCTCTCGCTTTCAAAGGTGGACTCACAGGAGAGACCCTGATTGTCATCTTAAGGATTTCCCCGGGCTCCGATGTCTCCTGACAACAGATAAAAGCCCCACCAGGACTGATATCTGTTATTTGCCCCAGCAATAGTCCTCGAGAGCTCTTCACCAGAACAGGGTACCCAACCTGAACTCTGACGTATTGGCGCTTTTCTTTATTCATGGATTCTCGTTGCAGCAAAAGGAGAAGTTGATTCTCCTTAACAGTTAGTACAAGAACGGGCAACTAAAATGATTACAGGTCCGTCGGATCATCTCCTCAGCCGAAGCAGCATGGCGGGGTGGAATAAAAGCCTTCCACCGGCAGTGTATTGATGGAGGGCGACGAAAGTGAACAGTTTCGTTGTGAGGGAAACCCCATGCTTCCCCATCACTTTAATAGTCGTGAGCACTTAGTGTTCATTACTTCAATGTGAAGCCAAAAAAAAGAGGAGCCGAAGCTCCGCTACCGGGATTTGGGGAATTAATAATTCAACCTGATCCTAGATATAGTGGCTTGGTCTCCAAAGACAGAAGTTTAGATTAAAGTATGTTATATGAAGTCCCAGTGGAATGGTAGGAGAGTTTACATTATAACGCTATGGGGAAACTAGAAGCCACCTGTAATGTAGAAAGGTGCCCAGAAAAACGGGCTGTTGTACTCCTTCGAATTTATCATATTCAATTGAGCTTGTCTCAGAGCTTCTGACTCATCCAAGTTCCGGATATTTCCGTAAAACTCCATCATAAGTGAGGCTGTAGCCTCATCACTGATGTTCCAAAGGCTTCCCAACACCGACTTTGCCCCCGCATAAATAAAAGCTCTTGTCAATCCAACAACTTCATCACCCTTGCCTATGTGGCCGATTGCTGTTTGACATGCACTGGTCACCACAAGATCAGCATTGATATCCATGTCAAATATTTCCCCAGCCTCTAGCCTACCATCTTCCCCATTTCCTGATGATAGTCGAATACTGGAGGCGAGAGGCGCTTCAGCAATGTATTCACCATGACTTGCAAAATGAATGATATTGTATTCTTGAGCCAAGCTCTTTGCAGAGGCCTCACTAGCCTCTTTTCTCTTCAGGATCCTTGTCGAAGGAAAAACCTCTTTAATCATCTCAACTTCTTTCTCTGCAGCAGGCAAGTCAAGAGTCATATCGTTCAGGTCAGGATTCCCAAAGGCAAGTATTCTGAGACTATCCTTTCTGCCCTCCTTCTTAAGAAACTCAAGGACAGATAGACTGGGACTATAGCTAATTGAATATTTTTCTACTAAGTACTGATTTCCATCATGAAGAGCCTGGAAGGGGAGGTAATTTAGAATACCATAAGGAATAATGATCACTTTATTGCTAACCAGATATTTCTCGACTGGGGAAAATAACATCTCGTATAGTTCTCGATGCGCATAAGATAAACTTTCTGTGGGTTTCGCTGTTACAGTGAGACCTCTTTTCTCTATCTTAGTAAATACAGAGTTGCGGAAAGATTTGACTAAATCCAATATTTTCTGACGAGAGACGTCTTTCTTTACAGCTTCAATGCTATTGTGGTCAATCACCCAAACATAAAGTGCATCATCTGATAGATAATAAGCTACTATTTGTAAGCCTTCCGGCAGCTTCTTCTGGATTTCGTCAGGCGATACTGGAATAACATTGTATGTCAAACCGAACTGCCGATCTAGCCCAGCTGCTTGTCTGAGCGTGGTGTTATAACTCTCTAACTGTTTAGAATATCTTGTATCTTCCTGGTAGACTGTTCTGAGTTTAATACCAGCCTTCTGTGCTGCCTCAACCATATCATCTTCAAGCATTGAAAGAGATTCAAGTATTCCATTGGCTCTCTGGCTCAACATGTATCCGGCCATGCCCTTTGCGCCAATTTTCTTACTTCCGAGGGAGTCGAGAAACCTGCGAGACCTGGCTTTTTCTGCGACCTCAAGTGCATGATAACTGTCCCTCCTTTGATGATAAGCCTCAATAGCGTGAGTGTACACAGGAAGCATCTCCTCCCAGTATTCGTAATCACTGTGGCTGAGTGCGGTCGGTCTAATGTCTTCCAGGCAACCGATAGCTTCAGTAAGCGGGACCAGGGGATCCTTTCCCGCTTTTTTCATAAGTTTTGATTTTTTCAACAATGCAAAGAGCTTTAGATTACTAGGATTTCCTAGACTATCTATATCTGACTCTATTTTGCTAAGTGTTGATAGCCCTTCATTAAAGCGGCCTAAAGCCATATAGCATTGGCTGAGAGCAAGTCCTGTGTAAATATGCATCGCTCGAGACCTTAAATCAGAAGGTCCACTTATGTGCTTATAACTGGAATAAAGACCTTTAAGTCTAAGAATAGCCTTCTCATACTTCTCCTGCTTCATATAAACAAGGGCAAGTGCCCGACTCAGCGATAATGGTCTTATCTTGGCGTAAGTAGGTGTTCTTGCTCTCAAATCTCTCAAGATCTCCTCAGCTGAGTCGAGTTTGTTCATTTCAGTTCGCACACGTGCTAAAGAAAACTTGATACCCCAACGATTCCATTCAGCCTGGGCGCTACAGTAGTCCAACGCAGTTAAGAATGCATTTTCAGCCTGCTCCAAGAATCCAAATTCGAAATGTCTAATTCCTAGGTTTTGATAAGCCCGGGCAACCAAATTTCTGTTTCCGTCTTTCTCAGCTTCATCGATGGCTTTCTCGCAGTATCTCAAACTTAACTGGAGGTTGCCTATTTCTGAATAGTAAATCCCAAGAAATCCATACGCATCAGCTAAATTAGCGAAACTGTGTCCCCATCTACTATCAAATCCCATGCTAACTTTTGAAAACAACTGAGTTTGAGTTAACAGTATATACCTTTCCTCCTGCGTCATGCTGTCGAGAAATGAATATTGTCTTTCTTGCAGCATATCGTAATATCTTGAGGCTCTCATAAGTGATTCAAGGGCATAATTTACATTCTTACTAAATTCCTGAGAATCACCAGCCAATTTATAGATATTTGCCTTCAACTTGTATAGTCTATAAATAGTCGTGGAATACAGTTCCTCATCAACATACGCAAAGTACTTAATAGCATTATCAAGGATTGTTAATGCTTCAGTATTTTCTTCACTTAAGATGAGTTTTTCGCTCTTTGTCTTGGAAAGAAGACCGAGGGTGAGGTTGATAATCTTTGAGTTTGGTTTCTTATAGCGGATGAAGGTAAGGTCTGAAAGGATACTATCTAGATCATTGTGCTTGAATATTAAAATACCTGTTTTGATAGGCTGTGATTTTTTATCGATGCCTATCTGGAGAATGCCTGAAGCTTTAGCTTGATAAATTTCACCGCTATCAACGTCTAAAGCATCAAAAGATTCACCGTCGTCTCCAATTCTGCCGTTGACCGCATAGATAAAACCTATAGGGTACAAGGGGGTCAGAATTATTGCATCCCCTTCTTTAACCTGAATTCTAGTATGTTTCCATTTGTTAACCCTTACTTCTTTGTAATACTTGAGATTCTTTATTCTACCGTCTTCTAGAATTTTTGAGATGCGCGATCTCGCGGCACATCCAATCAGCATCACTGCGACCAATGAAAATATAATCACGTTATGAAAACGAATATCGTTAATCTTTTTCATAAGTCATCCAGGCGGTAACTGTTAGGAAATATTCAGATGAACAAAGTGGATTACAGCGCTA
Source organism: Syntrophobacterales bacterium (assembly GCA_050124835.1). GTDB lineage: Bacteria > Desulfobacterota > Syntrophobacteria > BM002 > BM002 > BM002. Next base: position 11,971 of record JASFEM010000054.1, read on the forward strand.
CACAGAATGAAAGGATTGTCTCTCGTGGATGAGCAATAGTAGGAACGTGAACTCTCTCAATCTACGACAACTAGGTGCGCTGTGTCAAATGGATGGAAGTGCACCTTGAGACACAAGGAATACAAACTCGACTCGATTCAGCCCGGAAGTTTGTATTACATCCCTTAATCCACACTCCGCTGGTTTTCACTCTGACACAATATATTGGGTACTTTATTTCAAGTGAAGATGGCGGAGGTTTTTTATTCCAGCAAATCCCAGGCTGAGTTTCTATCTCCGACAAGCAAAGTGACCTGGCTGGCCTCCGGTTTTTCGCAAGGGTCGCCGGAGTAGGTGGAAATAAGATCGGAGGCATATTGCACAGCGACGGGTGAGAAGTACATGGAGAATTGGGGTACGGTGAAACTATCACAAAATAACGCCATCTCTGAAGGTGTTCCAGCTTCGATGAAAAGTGTTTCAAATTCATTTTGGATTTTTTCAGATATACCTTCGGACAACTGCTCTCTGCTCAATACTATCTCGTACCAGGCCATTGTTGCTTCTCCCTTTCTTCTTGTGGTTCGACCACCGATCTTTGCTTATCCGGCTGGGGGAGCCCAAAGACCTATTTCTCGTGCTTTACCCGAGGAGATCCAGGGATACTTCCTCTCAATATCTTTCAATCTTCTTTTGTAGTGATGCACCCTTATACGCATCTCTCCCGCCTCGGGGTCTACTTTGAGGGCGGCCTCGGCATCTCGCAAGAGTATCCTGAGTTCGAGATACTCCCGTTCCACGTGTTGGACTTCCTTTCGAAATTTGTATATGGTCTCTAACTCCGCTTCAACATCCCCATGATCTTCAAAAAATGACATAACTTTCATAACCCTCTTCTCCGAATTGTCTCTAATCCTGACTGCAGAGTACTTTACCAGGATACATCAATCCTTACAACGTCGTGATTACGTACCACCAAGCACCATTTAGAACGTTATAGGTTCTTTGCAGGTTCAAAAAGCAAAGAGGCAGGGTTTGATACAACCCTGCCTCTTTGCTTAGAGTCTCCCGAATCCTTCAGGGTGACGGCTTTATTCCGGTTGTCTCTTTACTTCTTCTCTATTTGAACCTTGACCCGCGTCCCCTTGCTCACCACATCGTATACGGGCGACAGCCTGCTAAACGCCTTCAGCCTTTCCACATTTTCAGCATCCGTTTTGACTTTGAAATTTACCCGGATTTCCTGATAGCCTGGCCTAACTTTATCGGAGAGTGCCAAGAAACCCTGGAGGTCAATATCACCCTCCAACTCCGATTCCACCCCCTCTAACTTTATACCGCGAACTGCGGCATGGTAAACCATGGTGGTGGTCATTCAAGTTGCCAGAGCATTCAGAAGGTGCTCTACGGGATTTGGTCCTCGATCTTGTCCGGCCAGGATAGGGGGCTCGTCAGCATCCAGCACAAAGGATTTTTCGTGCGAAATCTCTTGGCCACCACCGTAAAAACCAGTGATGGTAGTACGATTGTGCCCTCCGTCTATCCATTCGTTGTTGGCCCGGAATTTAGACTTGGCAAGGTCAGGTTTTTCCTGCACGGCGCTGATCAAGTCTTTGACTGCATCAACATCTACACCATTCAGTGTATTTTCTTCTGACATTTCGCGTCACCTCCATATATAGTAATACTCACAGTACACACGAATTATTTGCTTCCAAACAATCATACCCTTTTAGGCAATTGCAGTTTCAAAGAATTGGAGATTCAAGGTCAGCACAAAGACTTTTATAGTAGAACGAATACACGTCCGAGAGAAGGGACCGAGTGCGATTAATAATGAGGAAAATTCGCCGGCCACATCAATGCAAGGGTAAATTATACCCCCTACATCTACATTTCTCCCCCAACAGTCTCAAAAGATCCAGTTTACGAACCCGAGTATCCGTAGGTGGAACTGCTTTCGATAGAGGTCAGCTTCGGACCAGTGAAACGTAGTATTTTCATTGTCTTGGAGCTTCCTTGGTTGTACACCCATACGTCAGCTCCTCCCGTTCCCATACGTCCCGTATTTTGCATGGTTGGGGAGCCGCACTTGTTCAGAATCTCGGTTTTTGTATCTCCAACGCGCACAAGTTTCGTTCCGCACCTAAATGGGTAAAATGCATCCGCAAAATTGGGAACAGCAATCGGAATTGCCAGCAAAAATATTATGATTGTCCCCAGCAGAACAATCGATTTTTTCTTCATGGTTTGTCCTCCAATTCCGTGTTCTATCTTCTCTGCCAGAGAATGACAAAAAGCATACTAACTTAGTCTGATTTAAGTGGAAAGTAACCATCTTTGTAGCTGAAGTCAACGCAGGGAAGGAAAAGAAAACGCCCGCTGTGTGTGTCGCGGGCGTTTTTTGGGTTGTCAAGATCAGTTGGTGCTTACTCAGTTAGAGCTCGTATTCACCTTCCATATCCAGGATCCACTCATTGGGAGTCTCACCCGCTGTGACCTTAAATGTACCTTCACCTTTGATTTCGGCCAGCTTGCCTGTTCCTCTGTATGTCTTCCAAGTGCCCGTGGTAGTTTTACTATTCCCGTCGCGCTCTCCCGCGAACCGGCTATAGACTGACCCGTACTGGAAGTGGGTCATAGCATAGCCCTGCATACCACCTGAACCCTTGGTACGGTCGTGGAAATTCACACTGCGGCGGGAGAGAAATTCTCCGGCCACTCCCGGTGTGTATTCAATAGGCTCTCCCTCCATCTCAACCAGCATAAGGGTGTGGTCGGGTTCGTCATGGACATGCAGTGCCTCTCTTCGGGTGACGCGCAGTTTGTAGGTAGCCTTCCTCAGCATACGGTTCTCCTTTTGATAAAGTGTTATAACCAGAATACCCTAATACATGGGATAAACAAGCTATGTGACTTTTTTCAGATAGCCTTTTACACTAGTAAACCAGACTGGGATTGTCAATCCGACACTTGGCAGAAGCTTCCCCAAAAATGTTACTAGGGGAGTCACTGAGCTCGATGTTTATCAAGAAGGAGTCAGGAGAAAGCATAGGGATAGTGGAAACTTGAGGTGGAATTTAATTTGGCACAAAATGTGTGAAAGTGTCTGGTAAAAAGAAACTAGCGAGGTTGGTATGTCTAAGTCAAAGCTCCTTTTTTTGTCTTTGCTCTCCGTTCTCCTCCTGCCCTGCCCTGCATGGGCCTGGTCTGGTAAGGTAGTCGGCGTAGCAAACGATAATAGTATTACAGTCTTGAGAGACGAAAAGCAGGTGAAGATTTTGCTCTACGGAATTGATTGCCCGGAAGACGGTCAAGCATTCGGCAAGGAGGCAAGACAATTCATTTCCGACATGGTTGTGGGAAAGATCGTCGAGGTTCACCGCATGGGCAGCGACAGATACCGACAACCTTCAGCCTTGGTGGCTGCGGACAAAATGTTGCTGAATGAGGAATTGGTCAAGGCCGGCTTAGCTTGGGTTTACGTTTACTACTGCTCCGAACCCATATGCGAGTCCTGGAAAAATTTTCAGTTGCGAGCAAAGTTAGATAAGCAAGGGCTGTGGAGTGATCCTAACCCCATACCGCCTTGGGAGTTTAGGCGGAAAAAGAGAAAGTGAGGTGAGTACATGAAAGACCTCACGGCAAGTTTAACAGAGATGGGTTTTGAGAATTTTCTCTTCCTGGGGCGATATGAGGATGGCCGAATTGAAACAGGTAGATACGGCTTCAAGAACCGGAGCTTCGTTGATTTCTACACTGGGCTTCTCGGATCGGCTGACTCTCAAGTAGAGTTAGTAGACTTCTGCCGATTCGCCTTCTTGTTATTTGGCCTCATCATTTCTGCGGCTACCCAGCATTGTGCTTTCTGTGGTGCTCAGGTTATACGCAGAGCTGAGAGATACTTTCCTTCCTGCGACTGCCAATTTAAGTCACTTAGCAGAATTCTGCGGGAGGTAGGTGTCTCTGCAGAGGACTTCCTTCGTCCACGTGATACACATTAGATTGAAGCTGGGTTTGATGGAGAGAAAATTCCATTCGCAAAATATGGTGGTTAATTCTTAAACGTAAAAGTGCAGATTAAAGTATGTAAGGTTCAGTCGGTAAAGAAAACCCACGGTCCTTTTGGCCCCGTCCGACTGGGCATCCCGTTGTTCGGCGCTTCACATCCCTTCGGCGAATTCTGGACGATACCTAGCTACTCCCGCGCTACCCCGAATCTCAGATTCATTAAGTACCAATATCATAAACGCGTCGTCTGGCACCTCCCACTCACTCCGAATTCCAAAGCCACTCGCAGGTTTAAAGCCAAATCGTGGATAATACTCAGCATGGCCCAAAACGATGACAAATGGACAACCCTTACTCTTCATTCTTGCGATACCGGTTCGGATAAGCTCAGAACCAATTCCCTGCCGTTGATACTCGGGCAGAACTGCCATTGGTGCTAGACCCATTCCCCAAATCGTGCTGTCTTCGTTTTCGATTTTGACAGGGCTAAAAAGAATGTGGCCAACTATCTGATCCTGGATGATAGCCACGAGGGACATCAACTCGTTGCAGTTCTGGCGCAACTTGTCCACGATGTCGGCCTCTTGGTTTTGACCGAATGCACGTGTGTTCACCTCACGGATTGTTTCTATATCCTGTGACTGTTCCTCGCGAATTTTAATCATCACATCAGGCTCCGAAATTTATACCCAAGATATGGTAGCTGGTTCCCCCAAGAGCAAAGTTTGGATTAAGGTATGTAACGTAAACTTTCAGGAGAAGGGTAAGAGACTTTACACACTGGCAATTAAAGACGGTTTTATGGGGGTTTTATATTAAGTCTATTTCAATAAGTATCCCCGCCACCATCTCCGACTATGATGAAGGGCGCCCAAAAGAGCGGATGCGCATAACTTGCGACTATTTTACCGGTTGGCTCATCTTTCAGACCTGGACCATCAATCAGTTCAATCATGGATTTGCGCAGTGCTCTTGCCCGTGAAAGCTTGGGGTTCTCTTTTTGATGCCTAAAAAGTCCAGTGGTCAGTTTTCTAGCCGAAGTGGTCTCCACCGGCCACATGCTCACAAGAAGCGCCCGACTTCCAGCGTAGAAAAATGCGCGGCCAAGACCTGATACAGCCTCAGCTCCTGCCCCTTCCGCAGCCCCAGTGTTACAGGCTGACAGCACAACCCAGTCGGCATTGAGTTTCAACTGAAAGATCTCTTCCATGGTCAGAAGACCATCTTCGCTGTCGCCGGTTACTGCGGGAGAGGAAAGAGCAAGGGCAGGCTGATCCAAGCCATCCAAATCACCAGGCACCAGAGCATGGGTAGCAAAAGCAATTACCCGCCGATCAGACATATCCATGGATTTGACCTGACTCTCAGATGCCTTTTCTCCTAAGAAAACGTCTCGAGCCGGGTCACCACCCAGTGCTCTACAGATGCTCACTATCTCGTCTTCCGTACCAGGCAGTCGATTCAACAACCCCAGATTGATCGAGGTAATGGTTTCATTGTCAAGGGTGCCGGACTCTGTGACCCGGATACCTCGAACGTGCAGATCTCGGCCTCGCTTTGCCAGCACTAGTTTAGGATCGCTTCTTTCTTTCTTGGCCCGCGCCAGTTGTTCTCTGTTGAAGAAAGGATCGCCAAAACCCAGAAAAGCTTTCCGAGAGGGATCACCTTGACGAAGAGTACGTAAACTGATGAACGAAAAGGCTGTGGGAACTCTCGTTATTGAAACCCTGCGGATAAGCCATGCCACATTCCTGTATCTACTGAACAATTCGCCTTTTTCTTTTCCAAGGCTGACCGAGTCAGTGGGCAAAATTGAAAACGGCAGTTGTGCCAGCGACCCAGTTGCAGCGATGATCAGATCTCTGGCCTCTCTTAAGCTGGCCTCAGTGGGTTTCAGTAAAGCAGCGTAGATGTCATAAGCCCGAGCAAGGTCAAATTCCGGAATACCCCCAAAGGTTCGAGTCTCAGGAGTGAAAGCATGCCGCAGCAATCTAATGCTTTCTTGCATATAATTTTCGCCGAATGGAGCAACAGTAAATTGAATCTTTCCTTCTGACGGGATTGTCCATACGTAGGTCTCCGCAACTGTAGGATAAATAGAGACCAGCACCTCGCCGGAGCGAAGCTGCTCCTGCACCTCGGCCACGGTTGCCGGAGGTGGATTGAGCAACCTGGCGTATCTGGGGGTTTCTTCTTCAATCCTTTGGATTAGCACCTTATGTGCACGATGTAATCTTTTGATGTCTTTCTTTAGTTCCTCCAGCACCTCTGGATATTGCTGATCCACAGGCGCGGCCAGATGCTCGGAGAGTAAGCTCTCCAGTGCGTCTATCTGTTTCCAGGCGTCCTGTTCTCGCCTGGCCAGGTCGGCCATTTCAGGGGTATGCAAGGCGGCTCGTGAAAGGCTTTGAGCAAGAGCGTGTTGCACTGACTGGGCCTGAAGGGCGCCGGCGATTCGAAAAGCCTCAGCCACAGCGTCGACACCCGCTTGCCGTTCAATGGAGGTACCCCTTATTCGAGCAAGCAAGTTAAGGTAGCGCTCAAGAACGAACTTCTTCTGTTGCGCGCCCACAGCTCTATTTTCCAATAAGCTGGGAACGGTTCCAGAGAACAGGTCGAGTGCCCCGGATGTACTGCCTGTGTCGAAAAGAGCAACTGCGAGTAGACCGTAGATTTCTAATGTTCTGTAGTGGTCTGCCCCATAGTTCTGTTCAGCTGCTTCGCGGGCTTTTTGAAGTAATCGTAGCGCATCTTTTGAATGTCCCCTTCTCAACAGGCTCAATGCCCGAGAAGATTGTAATAGAGATCTCTTTCTGAAAGCGCGCTCAGTCCCTAGACTTATTGTTGCCAAGCGAAACTCTTTATCAGCTTCTGACCAATCCTCCATTTCGACAAGTACATTAGCCAGTTGATATCTAGTCCAGCCCATTGCAGGGGAATCATCTGATATTCCACCAGCTTCCATCACGGCAATCAATTGATTAAGTAATCGTTTGGCTTCTTGATGCCTGCCCTGCTTGGATAAGATGGTGGCCAGGACCTCTACAGACCAGCGCGTATCCAGTGACCTGCTTCCTAGCAGACTTATATACTCCAATACTGCCTCTCGTGACTCCACTTCCGCTTCCACCAAACGGTTCTGCTCCATTAAATTTTTTGCCAGCGAAAGACGGTTACGAATGGAGTTCTTCGGGTATTCTGATTTGATTATGGGCATCATGCCAAGCTGGATTGCTCTTCTCCTTAAGGGTTCAGCTTCCTTGTATCGCCCTCTGGCCTCCAGTATTGCAGCTCTCATCGTTGCAGTGATATATCGTCTCCAGGTGTTACTCGAAGGAGAGTCTCGCCATACCAGCATCAGTTTAATCGCTCGATCCTTGGCTTTTTCAGCCCTCTCCAGGTCGCCAGTAATAGCATACAAATTGACCAGCAGATTATTCACTCCGACCCAATAAGGAAACTTCTCTCGTGCACGTTCCGCAAATACGATACCGGCCCTGAAATTGTTGACACGAATCTCAGCCAGGCACGACTCAATAATAATCTTATTAATTGTAGGCGTCCTGGAGGAAAAATCTCCTAACAAGTTCACAGCCTTGCGAAGATCCTCAAGACTCTGTTTGTAACGACCCAGTTTAGCGGCAGCCATGCCTCGTTGATAATAGAAATTTTGCAGTTTCACTTTGCTTGCGCTTGCTGGCGGAATCGCGTCAGCGGTCGCGATGAGACGTTGAACAGCTGCCGGGTCAGGGGGATTCTGATCTAGGATGTTCGTGATGTCATCAATCCGGCGAGGTGGGAGGACAAAAGATTTCTCACTTATGAAAATAGGTACTTCCTTGGCCTCCTCCAGTGACATTTTCTTGGTGCATGCCGGAAACAACAGGACTGAGATGAGTATGAAGAAAAGAAACACGTTGCTTGGATATATATTGTTCCACAACTCAACAGAAGACAGTTTGGAAAAATATCGATGCTTTCCCATAACTGAATCCTCCTCGTGGTCCGCATTGATCCCCCAAGTGCTTATAGTTATCTGTAACATACAGCCCTATCGATACAACTGAGGAGTAAGGGATGGTCTCTCGATGGCGGACTGGTGCGGGAGTTGTGAGCTATTTCCAGACTACGGTGACCAGTGGTTCATGTCAATAATAAAACGACAAAGATCACTGGTTCAGCAGGGGAGACTGAGTGTAGACAATGATGAGAAATCTAGCCTCACCTCAATCATTCCTAGGGTTTGCATTACATCCCTTAATTTAAACTTTGGCTGTTATAGAGCCTGGCACAATATATGATATGTCAGTGTGATAAAAAGAAACCCCAACCGACCCGAAAGCCGATTGGGATTAACCTGTTTCCTCAAGGTCTTTTTATTATATATTGTATATTGCCTATAGGTTGGGAATAAGATTTTAGATTTCAGATTTGAGATTGCAGATTGAGGGTGCACACTTTTCCTTGCTGAGGACCGCTGCGCTTCTAAATCTAAAATCTACAATCCGAAATCTGAAATCCATTGACTGGTGCCCCCGGCAGGACTTCCTTCACTGCGCTCAGGACAAGCTCACGCCTGCTCCCATTCTGATGCCGTAAAACAAAAAGCCCTCCTCTTTTCGGAAGGCCCTGCCCGCGCTGGTGCCCCCGGCAGGACTCGAACCTGCGACGCCCGGATTAGGAATCCGGTGCTCTATCCGCCTGAGCTA
>JASFEM010000055.1:0-20380 GCA_050124835.1 Syntrophobacterales bacterium
CGGGCAGTTCATATTTGAGGGATATTATGAATCTACCTACCAGAGGGCAACAGCTGACGGATGGTCAACGCGCAGTTCTAAGGGTCCTACTCAATGCACTGGCTCTGGGTCTTACTGCGGGGTTGTTCGATAGCATTTGGCTGGAGGGATTTCTCTCTGCCATATTGGCTGTATTGATTTTAGCCTTCATCAACGCTTTTATTAGACCGATATTTCTGCTCCTGACCCTGCCGATCACGGTATTGAGTCTCGGCCTGTTTACGCTGGTAATTAACGCCACACTGTTTAAGCTTACGTCATTCTTGGTGCCGGGATTTCACGTGGGCGGATTTTGGAGTGCTCTGGGCGGGGCTGTTGTGTACAGTATATTTACCCTGTTTATTAATATTTTTCTGCTGCCACCTCCGGGAGCACCACGGATAACATTTTACTACCGACGGTTTTAGAGGGGCAACATTCAAATTGTTGAGATAGCTTTGTTGTTCTCCGTAAGTTGAGAAGGGGAGGACACGCTGTGTGTGGCCTTGGCTTTGTGGGATTGCTTATCTTTCTTTTTTACGTTCTATTGGTTCTGACTCTCCTGAGTTATGCAGGCTACCGTCTCACCATGCGATTCCTGAAGAGCATCCGAGGTAGAAAAGCTTCCATGCTTCCAGAGAACTAGTTCCTACCGGGTGAGCAACATAACCGCACCCATGGCGATGAAGAGAATCCCGGCCACGGTCTTTATTACATGTGGCGGGAAGCACCTGGCCAGAAAAGCTCCCAACAAAACCGCCAACAAAGCGCTGCTTACCAATGCTAGAGAGGCGCCAAGGAACACGGCAAACCGTGACTCGGTGTCAGCAGCGAGGCAAAGCGCTGCAAACTGGGTCTTGTCTCCCAGTTCTGCCAGGAAGATAAGACTAAAGGTGGTCAACAGGGTTTTTATATCCACATCACCCTCCCATAATACTTCCTTCGTGTAGACTCTATACGTCTTTCTCGAAGGAGAGCTGAGCAAATCATATGGTTCTTTAGAAAATTGCCCGTGCCAATTCCCACATCTTGGGCGATCGCCATAGCCGCGATTTCAGCAGTTCTCGGTGATGAACGAACTCTTTGGGCAGACGGTCAAAGAACTTGTCAAAAAGTTCTTCGTGGTCTCTTGCCTCTAGGGCTGATGCTTCACGATCGACTGCCATGAGTTCGTAAAATGTCTCCGGATCGTAAGTCAGTCCTGACCAGTGGATGTCTTGATGACGCGGCATATAGCCTATCGGACTCTCAACGCCATAACCGCGGCCGCGGACCCGATCAATAATCCATTTGAGGACTCGCATGTTTTCGCCGAATCCGGGCCACATGAAATCGCCGTTGTGGTCCCGCCTGAACCAATTCACCCGGAATATTCTAGGTGGATTGGCCAGTTGGCGTCCCATGTGCAGCCAATGACCCCAGTAATCGGCCATGTTGTAGCCACAAAAAGGCAACATCGCCATGGGATCTCGCCTCATCGGCGGCAACCCGTCTTCTGCCGCTGCCGTAGCTTCAGAACCCATGGTCGCGGCCAGGTACACCCCGTGCGACCAATCAAAGGCCTGGAAGACCAGAGGAACATTTTGACTCATTCTGCCACCGAAAATAAAGGCCTTGATGGGAACACCTTCGGGGTTATCCCACTCAGGATCGTAAGTTGGACACTGGCTTATTGGCGCAGTGAACCGTGAGTTGGGGTGAGCTGCTGGCCGGCCGCAGCCTGGTGTCCAATCTTGTCCCGTCCAGTCAATTAAATGAGCCGGCGCCTCATCAGTCATACCTTCCCACCAGACGTCACCATCTTCGGTGAGAGCTACGTTTGTGAAAATACAGTTCTTGGTTAGAGACAACATGGCATTCGGGTTGGATTGCATCGAAGTTCCAGGAGCCACGCCAAAAAAACCGGCTTCAGGGTTGATGGCGCGCAGGGTTCCGTCCTGACTAGGTTTAATCCACGAAATATCGTCGCCGACAGTAAAGACTTTCCAATCCTCGAATCCTTTTGGTGGAACCAACATGGCAAAATTGGTTTTCCCGCAAGCACTGGGGAAAGCGGCAGCCACGTAGGTTCTTTCGCCATTGGGATTTTCTACTCCCAAAATCAACATGTGTTCAGCCAACCATCCCTCATCCTTGGCCATGACAGAAGCAATTCTCAAGGCAAAACATTTCTTACCTAACAGAGCATTCCCACCGTAACCACTGCCGAAGGAATAAATAGACCGCTCCTCTGGAAAGTGTGTAATATAGGTATTTTCCGGATTACAGGGCCAGGGCACATCCTTCTGGCCAGGCTCCAAAGGGGCTCCCACGGAGTGTAGACATCGGACAAAGTTTCCCTTGTTTCCTAGAACATCCAGCGCCGCTTTCCCCATTCGCGTCATGATCCGCATGTTCACCACCACATAGGGCGAATCCGTAATCTCCACCCCTATATGGGCAATGGGAGAACCTAATGGGCCCATGCTGAAAGGGATAACATACATGGTTCGGCCACGCATACACCTATCAAACAGAACTTTCAATTTATCTTTCATTTCTTCAGGGTGGGCCCAATTGTTGGTGGGACCCGCATCGGCTTTGTTTAGGGAACAAACGTAAGTACGGCTTTCAACTCGAGCCACATCCCTCGGATCCGAGCGGGAGAGAAAGCTATTCGGACGTTTTTCTTCGTTGAGACGAATAAAAGTTCCGCTTTCGACCATTTCATTGCAAAGCTTGTCGTATTCTTCTTGAGAACCGTCACAGATTTGCACACGATCTGGCTTACAGAGAAAGGCAATTGTCTTGATCCAGTTGACAAGTGACTCGTTGTCAACTGCCACCCCTTCTATTTGTATATCTTGCATCTGACTCCTCCATTGGAAAGAATATGGAAAGCTAATATTAACTACGCAATTATAGGTTAGCGGTAACTCACTGTAAACTTGTAACTGGAAATTCTAGTCTGGACTATGCACGGATCTTTTGGATTCACGTATGAGCCCTACCAGAAAGGAGTCGGGTGGCTAAGGGGTTCGAGTATGATAAAATTAAAATTTCGTGCATTGCCCGCCTTAAAGTGAGTTGGAAGGGTGCTTGCCCTGTTAAATTCCACTTCGCGGACTCGTAGAAGGTGGTGTTCAACTGGGCGAACCTCGTTGAATGGCGTTTTTTTAGGCAAATTTAACAGAGTTGGTTGGTTTAGCCTGTAAAATCGATCTGCCGAAAAGAATGATATCACAAGCAGTACCTCAAGGGGATAGTTATGATTGAACTAGGTCCAATCAGACCTCCTTCCGAAAGCAAGAGCTTACTTCTGAGACTGACGCGCAACTGTTCCTGGAACCAATGCCTGTTCTGCCCGATATATAAGGAGACTACTTTTTCCCGGAGATCTATGGCCGAGATAAAAAAGGATATTGATACCATCCGGGGTGTTATCGACGAGCTGAAATCCCTTTCTTGGAAACTGGGTTCGGGCGGCAGGGTCACCAGCACGGTAGTATCACATATCTATCCAAGCAAGGATTACAGCCCCTTCTATCGACAGGTAGCCCACTGGTTATACTTCGGCGAGGGAAGCGTCTTCCTCCAGGATGCCAATAGTCTGCTCATGAAGCCCGAGGATTTGGCAGAGATTCTTCACTATCTGCGAGAACAAGTTCCCGGAATCCGTCGGATAACCAGTTACGCCCGCTCAAGGACTTTGGCCCGCCGGACTCCGGAGGAACTGGCAATCCTTCGAAAAGCTGGGCTGGACCGTATCCATATCGGCTTGGAAAGTGGATATGACCCGGTGTTGCGCTTCATGAAAAAGGGTAGTACGGCAGAAGACCACATCAAAGCCGGCTGTCTTGTTCGAGATGCTGGCATATCCTTGTCGGAATATGTGATGCCCGGTCTGGGTGGCAAACGTTGGTGGCGGGAGCACGCCCAGGCAACTGCCGAAGTACTCAATCAAATCAATGCAGATTTTATCAGACTCCGTTCTCTAAGGGTTCCCAGATCCGCACCACTACATGAGAGAATAGAGGCGGGAGAGATGGAACTTCTAGACGATGATGGGGTGGTGCGTGAGATCCGTCTCTTCATTGAATCTTTGGACGGGATTACCTCAGTCGTTACCTCTGATCACATTATGAACTTGTTGGAAGAGATATCTGGAACCCTACCAGACGACAAGGAAGAGATGCTGGCAGTGGCTGATCGTTATCTGGCGCTACCTGACAAGGAGCGCCTGATCTATAAGGTGGGGAGGTGGGGAGGTGCTTTCCGGAAACTCAATGACCTGGAAGATCCGGTTGTCAGGGCCAAAATCGAGCAGGTAGTTCAGCAATGGAATCTGGAGACTTCCGGCCAGGTTGATGAAATAATAAAAGAAATGGCAGATCAGTATATTTAGCGTCATGCATTCAGTGGTCCTAATCATTATTAGGCGGAAAGCTCCAAACCACAGCGAGTGTTTGGCGTAGCTGGCAGCTCGCAGGAGGCAGCAGGCAGCAAAGATGAAAGCTTCAATGATCAGGCTTCTTGATACTGCCGGCTGCTAGCTGCATTCTACCAGCTGGCTTAGCGGTCTATGCGGCGTTGCGTGAGGAAATTAGAAGTTGCCTTTCCTGCGAAACTGAGATATATAGCGCGTTGTCGCTCCGATAAGGATGCAAGATGATCTCTGAGAGAAAGGAGAAAATAAATTACCAACCGGTGATGATCGGGTTCCAAGATCTCGATCCGTAGCAGGCAAGAACACTAGACTCTTTGAGGAACCAGCTGATCCAAATGAGAATGGATCTGGAAAGATTTCTGGCGGTGTAAACGTTAAAACAATATTGACTAATTCGGTTTAACCTCAAGAAAATCCTACCTTTTCTGGCCTGCCCACTATCTTCATCGCTGGATCCTGCCAGCAGGAACCCTCAGCTCGAGTCTTCAGACTGGTGCTGGTTGGAACGAAGTAAAGTTCAGCCTATGGGAATTCGCGTACCAGACTACATTGCCAAGTTGCAGCCCTATCCGCCAGGAAAGCCGCTCGAAGAGCTAGAGCGTGAATATGGCATCAGGGATTCTATTAAATTGGCGTCCAATGAGAACCCATTGGGTTCCTCACCGCTGGCTCTAAAAGCTATTCAAGACCACTTGAAGAAATTACGTTTCTATCCTGACGGGAGCTGTTTTTATCTTAGGCAACGGCTGGGCCAGCGATTGGGGGTAGATGATGCTTCTATCGTATTGGGCAACGGATCAAATGAAATAATTGACTTACTCATTCGCACCTTTCTCCAGCCGGGCGAAGAGGTGCTCATGTCAGAGCCTACCTTCCTGGTGTACCGTCTCATGACACAGGCGGTGGGCGGCAGCCCCATTCAAGTGGAGCAGAAGTCATTTGCCCATGACCTGGAAGGTATGGCTGCTGCGGTGACTCCTCGCACGCGAATCGTTTTTCTAGACAATCCCAATAACCCAAGTGGCACTGTCATTCGTCGCGAAGAGTTCGAAATCTTTCGGCGACAGCTTCCTGAGGATGTTCTGATAGTCCTTGACGAAGCCTACATGGAATTTGCTGATCCTGCATCGACGATGACCGGTCTTGAGTACCTAAATGGTGAACCGCCAGTTATCAGCCTGCGAACGTTCTCCAAGGCTTACGGCCTCGCAGGGCTCCGTGTTGGTTTCGGGGTCATGCCCCCAAGGGTGGCTGATTACCTTAACCGGGTGCGCCAACCCTTCAATGTTAACAGTCTGGCCCAGGTGGCAGCATTGGCTGCACTGGACGACGAGTCATTTTTGCAGGAAACCCAGAAAGTGGTGCGCGAAGGTCTGGCCTTCCTTTTCAAAGGACTGGCGGAGATGCGGCTACGTACATTTCCCACTCAGAGCAACTTTTTTCTCATTGATGTTGGCTTCGACGCTCTCACGGTCTATGAGGCGATGCTGCATCGGGGAGTGATTGTTCGGGCCATGAGCGCTTACGGGCTAGATCATTACATTCGGATTTCGGTGGGAAGACCTGAGGAAAATCAACGGTTCCTAGTCACTCTCAAGGAAGTCCTTGCAGAGTTGGCCTCGAGCAATGACAGTGGCTAGGGAATTTGTTTCGGATCTTGGTATTCTAATTTATTTGGCGGGTGATTGAGTGGAGATGTTCGGTTTAACGGTGCCGGCATAAGGTTAGCTGTGACTCTAGAACCCAAAAGGCTTGTCATTACAATTGACGGTCCGGCTGGCTCGGGCAAGAGCACGGTAAGCAAAATACTGGCCAAACGCTTAGGTTATATATACGTTGACACGGGGGCCATGTACAGGGCAGTTGCAGTGCTTGCCAGGGACTCTGGGGAGCCTAATCCGCTGGATGAACCCTTGCTAGAGGCAATCTGCTCGGAACTCGATTTGCGGTTCGTCTCCAAGAATGGTGAACCACGTCTACTTGCCAACGGACGGGACGTAACTGAGGAGATACGTAAGCCGGAGATCAGCTCTTTGGCCTCCGCTGTCTCTGCTAGAGCAGTTGTGCGGGAGAGGCTCTTTGATATTCAGCGGAGTATGGGTTCGGCTGGGGGAGTGGTTCTAGAAGGTCGCGACATGGGAACCGTTGTCTTCCCAGATGCCGATATAAAGTTCTTCCTGGATGCTGGCCCTGATATTCGCAGTCAAAGACGTTATCTGGAGCTCGAGGCCAAGGGGGAAAAGGTCGCCCCGGCAGAGGTCCATCAACAGATGCTAGAGCGAGACCGCAACGATCGGAATAGACCCTTGGCACCGCTTAAAGCTGCAGCAGACGCTATTGTCGTGGACTCCAGCAATCTGATGATAGAAGAAGTCGTGCAGCTAATGCTTGACCATATCGGAGCTAAACGAAAAGTGCACAGTGTCATGGCAGGGCAAAACGACTGAAATATGATAGGCGACATTGGCTGCGCTACACGCAGTAATTTAGGGAAATAGTTTGTAATTAGCTACCGTTTCTGTTATACAGGTACCAATTTTCGTCTCGGGTCTGATGATGGGCTCGGGAGATTCAAAGGGTTAAAAGAAAAGGGGAAAGAGTGTCTAAATTAGTAACGGGGGTAATCGGTTAATGGTAAAAAAAGAACAAGACAATCAAGAAGAAACTAAGGAAGTGACCGAGGAGACAGAAGGTCAGGTACAAGAGACCGAGGCCGTGGTCGAGGAAGAGGTTCAGGTCCAGGAATCTGAGGAACAAGTCGCGGAGGTGGCCGAGACAAAGGAAGATCAGCTGGCAGAGACCGAGGTCAAGGACTCAGAAGAAGCTCAGGAGGAACAGCTTAAAGAGCAGACCTTCCAGGAGCTTTATGAGGAAAGTCTTAAGAGCATTAAAGAAGGCGAGGTCGTCCGTGGCAGCATCATCCAGGTAACCGATGATTATGTAATGGTGGATATAGGTTACAAGTCGGAAGGCCAGATCCGCATCTCCGAATTTGCAGATGAAGAGGGCAATATAAGCGCCAAAGTCGGTGATGAAGTCGACGTTCTGCTCGAGTACCATGAAGACGAGAATGGAGATATTGTCCTTTCCAAGGAAAAGGCCGCCAAGATAAAGGTCTGGGATGAGATCAGTAGAATATACAAGGAGGACGGGGTTATCGAGGGCCGTATCGTGTCCAAAGTAAAGGGCGGGCTCTCGGTGGACATCGGTGTTCAGGCCTTTTTGCCCGGATCCCAGGTGGATCTCCGACCTGTGCGTAATCTTGATAGTCTTATTGGCCAGCAGGTTTCATTTAAGATTCTAAAATATAATAAGAAAAGGCGAAATGTGGTGCTCTCACGCCGAGTACTACTTGAAAAAGAGCGGGAAAGTCTCAAGGCCGAGACTTTACAAAGACTTGAAGAGGGTAAAGTCCTTGAGGGGATTGTAAAGAATATCACCGAGTACGGCGTCTTCGTTGATCTAGGTGGAATTGACGGTCTGCTTCACATTACGGACATGAGTTGGGGTCGAGTTGGGCACCCGTCGGAGATGTGCTCCATAGGGGATACCATCGAGGTGATGGTGCTGAATTTCGATTCAGAAAAAGAGCGGGTTTCTTTGGGTCTAAAACAGTTAAGCGAGGACCCATGGCATACAGTCGAAGATCGTTATCCGGTGACCAATCGGGTAACGGGCCGCGTTGTGAGCCTTACAGATTATGGTGCCTTTGTAGAACTTGAACCTGGGATTGAAGGGCTAATCCATGTCTCGGAGATGTCTTGGACTGCGAAAATCCGCCATCCATCCAAAGTCGTTTCGGTTGGTGATGTTGTTGAAGCGGTGGTTCTGAACCTCAACAAAGAAAACAAGAGGATCAGCTTGGGCATGAAGCAGGTGGAGCCCAACCCGTGGGATGTCATCGGTGAGAAGTATCCTGTAGGCACGACTATCCAGGGAAAAATAAAGAATATCACCGACTTTGGGCTTTTTATCGGTATAGATGAGGGCATTGATGGTCTGGTACATATTTCCGATCTTTCATGGACGAAGCGGATTAAGCACCCCTCGGAACTGTACAAAAAGGGAGAGGAAATCCAGGCAATAGTTCTGAACATTGATAAGGAGAATGAACGTTTCTCTCTCGGCGTAAAACAACTGAACCCAGATCCATGGGAAGAGATTCCAAGCCGATATCCGGTGGGAAGTTCAGTTGTTGGAACGGTCACCAATGTTACAGATTTCGGCCTTTTCGTAGAAATCGAAGAAGGCATTGAGGGGTTGGTGCATGTCTCGGAAATCAGCAAAGAGAAAATAAAGACTCCTGTTGGCCTCTTTCAAGAAGGCCAAGAAGTAACTGCTAAAGTAGTTAACATCGGCAAAGAAGAGCGCAAGATAGGGCTTTCTCTCAAGAGGCTGGAAGAGTCGGAGGAAAAGGGCGACTATTACGAGTACGTTGATAGCCCCAAGGCGGCCACTTCCAACCTTGGCCAGCTGCTGAAAGAAGAGTTGGAAGGGCGTGCTGACAACCTTCTCGGAGGTGAGGAGAAGGAATAACTAAGCGTAATTAGGGAGACACTGGAGTGCGCAAACGTTCCGTCTTCTTGGCGGGAAGCGTCTTAATTCTACTTGTCATTGTCCTCCTAGGCAGTATTGCCTGGTTTTCCTACCTGCGTGGCCGTGATTCAGGCCTGGTTTTCGGCGATAAGGTGGCGGTTGTAGAGATTAAGGGAGTCGTCGCGGACGCCGAGCCAACCATTGAGAATCTGACCAATTTCACCAAAGATGATTCGGTTAAAGCCTTAGTGCTAAGGATTGAATCTCCAGGTGGTGGGGTGAGCCCTTCCCAGGAGTTGTACGAAGAGGTGCGTCGCACGGTTCAGAAAAAGCCAGTGGTAGTGTCCATGGGCGCCGTTGCTGCCTCTGGGGGCTACTACATCGCTGCGGCAGCCCAAAAGATCTATGCTAACCCTGGCACCATCACTGGAAGCATTGGGGTTATTCTCCAGTTCACCAACCTCGAGGAACTTTTCAGGAAAATTGGCTTTCGGATGGAGATAGTAAAGAGTGGTCCCTACAAAGATGTGGGGAATCCCGCCAGAGAGATGACTCCTGAGGAGCGAGCTTACCTGCAAGATCTGATCGACAATGTGCACCAGCAGTTTGTCCGAGCTGTGGCGCAGGGTCGGCGCATGGAAGAGGAGAAAGTGCGGGAGGTTGCCGACGGTCGCATTTTCACGGGCGAGCAGGCCAAAGAACTCGGGTTGGTGGATGAATTGGGAGATCTGAAAGATGCGATAAATGCGGCTGCCAAGATGGCTGGAATCGAGGGCGAGCCGAAAGTTATTTACCCCGAGAAGAAAAAACGCTCGCTGCTGAGCTACCTGTTGGATCAGGCCACGGAAAATCTCGTCGACCAGCTGCAGAAATACATGGGACTCCTGTTACTATATCCCCTGCCACATGGTTCCAGCCTGTCTTAGATACTGCCTGCCGATCTCTTAACGCTCTAAGCAAATATCCGCTCCACGCGAAACCACATCCAAATGGAGTGTTGGATCGATTTTTTGAACAAGTATCTTCCATGTCTCCAATGCGCCATTACTCCAGATTTTTGCTGGCAAAATGATGGGAGACGACAAAACCAAAATCGATTTGGAATCTGAGTTGTGAGCTTATAAAAAAACGCTTACATCTCCTTGACCTTCGCGGATAATCTCTGGGGCGTCGTCAATCAAAGACACGACACTGGAGGGTTTCGAAACCACAGGACCGCCATCGATAATCAGGTCCAAAGCATGCCCCAACCTTTCCTCAATGGCGATCAGTGAATCCAGAATCGCGCCAGTCGGATCGGTGGCACTAGTGCTTAATATGGGGTGGCCGAGTTCTCGGACAATCGCCAGGCAGATGGTGTGATCCGGTACCCGAATGCCAGCGGTCTTGCGTTTGGTCAACATGATTTTGGGCACCAGCCGAGATCCCTCCAGGATAAATGTGTAGGGTCCAGGTAGGAGACGCTTCATGGTCTTGTAAGCATAGTTAGTAACCTGGGCATATTGACTGATGTTCTTTAGATCCGAGCAGATGAAGCTGAAGGGTTTATGCTTAGGTCTTCTTTTCAGTTGATAGACACGCTCAATGGCTTTTTTGTTGAGAATATCGCAGCCTATGCCGTAGTAAGTATCAGTTGGGTAGGCTATGACTCCTCCATTTCGGAGGATTTCCACTGTCCTCCGAATTAGACGCCTTTGTGGATTTTGTGGATTAATCTCTAGGATCATGATGTCACCTCTGTAAGTACATCTGTGCTGGGGAGTTGCTCATGATTTTGTATTTTCTCAGATCAGTATATTATGAACAAGGGGTGTGTGATGGGAGATATGAAACCTGAGATGTGCGATTCTGCTGCTTTCCTTGTAATCGAGTCCAGGTCTGACATCTCATATCTCATTTCACGCATAGATCACCGGATCCGTGTGGGCCAAGCTAGGTTAAAGGTGGCAAGCCAGCGCTTTACCGCCTTTTTCAATTCGCCGTAGTAAGTTTCAGAAGATCCGAAGAACCTGCGGCCAAACCAGTAGTTAATTTCAATTACGAGAGGTTGGGAGGACTTCTCGCTTTGATCGAACATCAGGTCAACGCCGGCCAGGTTAATACCCGTTTGTTGGCAAAGTCGGAGGACCATACTTTCGGCTTGTTGCCGGAGACTAGGATCTGAGCTCCGGTCGATAGTTCCGCCGGCGCTCAGATTAGTGAGAAACTTCTGAGGGTCCTTTTGGACCCGCCAATAACTTATTAGTTTATCATAAATAACCACAACGCGTATATCGCGTCCACCGTGGTCAATCCACTGTTGAACAATGAATCCCTGCAGTCCACTCCTCTCCGTGCCCCGGAGTTGGTTGAGAATGTCTTGGAGCTGCTCGTGGTCATGGATCTTGTAGACCATATGGCCTTCGCCACTGGAATTTCCTTTCAGCAAAAATGGGAAGGGAAAAGGAGAACTAGCCTCATGGAGTGGAAATTGTTTTCGATACTGAGCGACATTTTGAAATATGCGAGTGTTGGGGTGAGGAATGCCAAATTCGCGGAAGATTAAGGTATCCCCGATTTTCCCAACACGATGGTATCGATGATCGTAATTCGGAAAAACCAGCTTACAATGTTTCCGGCAGAGATCGTAAAGATCCTGACGAACCCCTTGAGGGAGGATGATGGCTTCGGCTCCCTTAATCAATGCTTCCTCTTCTGGCTCCGGGGCTCTGCCGGCAACAATGACATTGATATCTGCATCGATACACGGATGAAAAGATAGGATCACGGACAGCGGTCCTTTCGAACTTGGGATTCAAAGCGCGAAATATCGATCTCGAATATTAAAGTGAAAAGCCGGACGTGTAACTAAAAATTACGAAGTAATCTATACACTTAATTTACCACGAAGTGAGCAGTGCGGCAATAAATCTGACGAGGCAAAATACAATCGCTTTTGAGAATTGCACAGTGAGGCCGTATCAACAATGATGGATACTTACCAGATTCCAGTTCGACTTATCGCAACAACTCCCACGGGAGACATTCCCATCCGAGAAGAGGCAGGGGCAAAACATTTGCCCGTGGGACCACAAGATTCAGATTCTGAATCTGATTTACGCTACGGGCCATATTTGGCGTCTGTCCGCCATTTGCTCATGCAGAGGGACTGCAAAAAGCTTTTGGCGGCCCTGGCCTTTCGGCTGGGTAGAAACGTAGAGCTGGCGGAGATTGAATGGATAGAGATTAGGACCGAGAAGCACGGCGCCTGTTACCATGTGGCCCGCGCCGACCTGAATGTCGCTGGAAATATCGTCTCCTTTGCGGTGAACGTCGCTGTATCCGATGAGGCTAAGTCTGTTTTAGAAAGAGATTTTAGCCTTTTACGCAAACTGGGCCGTCGAGGTGACCATCAGTGTCTGCCACGGGTGTATTTTAAGGGTGCCGGTCGCTATAGGGAAGGTGACAAAGGTATAAGATGGCTTCATATGTTTGTGGCAGAATGGTTTGGTGATTATTACGAATTTCACTTGCATTTGGACAGAAAAGACAGGTCTTATCGATTGTTGTTGTGGGATTTTGATCACGAATCACGCTATCTATCCCGAGAACAAAGTCTGGAACTCTACCGGCAAGCGGCAAGGATACTCACTCTCTACTACGACTGGAACAGCTTCAAGCAAATCTACCCGTGGCACCACGCGGCTGGAGACTTTGTTGTGAAGCTGGAGAAGGGTAGGGTAGACCTTCGTTTGATAACGGTGAGAGGCTACGAACCTCCGGTTGATTTCAAGAACAGGAATAGGTCGGCTAAATCTCTGGCCCTCATACTGTTCTTTTTACAACTCACCATTCAGATGCGGCTTGATCGTCTGGATGGGGTGGGTGATGTGGTCTGGGCAGAGGACTA
The DNA here is from genome assembly GCA_050124835.1 of Syntrophobacterales bacterium. GTDB lineage: Bacteria > Desulfobacterota > Syntrophobacteria > BM002 > BM002 > BM002. The sequence continues at coordinate 12,870 of JASFEM010000055.1, forward strand.
TTGCCTGGAAGGGACTGTGGCAGGCTTTTTCGAGGGTTTGGTTTCAGGGGATGCAAAAATCAGAAGAGATATCCCCTCAGTGGGGGAGATCTTGGATTTGCTGCGCAGTTTTACCAAAGAAGAATGGCTGGATTTTCTGGTAGAACTTCTGCAGACTTACAATCTTTCTCAGGAGGAGTTATCTCTGATCAGTGATCACGGCGAGAATCATATCGAATATGTGCAGCACGTGCTAACAAATCTTAAGATAGATAGTTACTGAATAAACTATTATAATAACTATAATTAAAATAGATTCATTGATATATCGCATTAACTAATATATTTACCTTAAATCCAATCATCCTCTTCACTTACAGGGGCAAAGCCTCTCCTCATGGTGTTTTCCGTGACCGAACGTGGATCCATAAACTGGAGCAGGTAATCAGGCCCGCCGGCTTTGGAACCAACACCTGACATGTTAAAGCCTCCGAAAGGCTGGCGCTCCACCAAGGCACCCGTAATTCCTCTGTTTAGATAAAGATTCCCAACTCTGAAGTGTTTGCGGGCCCGCTCTAGATTTTTAGGGCTTCGACTGAAGACGCCACCGGTCAGCGCAAACCTGGTGGAGTTCGCCAGGTCGATGGCCTCAGCAAAGGTCTTGGCCTTCATGATGGAGAGGAGCGGGCCAAAGATTTCCTCTTGTGCCAGACGGTGTTCCGGCTTGATATCCGAAAATATAGTTAATGGTACGTAGTAGCCGCTGTCTGGAACTTCACGATAAATCAAGGGGTTACCTTCTTTTTTCCCTATTTCTATATATTCCAGAATCCTTTGCTGCGCCGCCTGATCCACCACGGGTCCCATGAAGTTGGCGGGATCCTCAGCCGGCCCTATCTGGATGGATCTAGCTGCTTCCACCAACCGACCAACAAATTTGTCATAAATGGACGTCATCACAATGGCTCTCGAACAAGCTGAACACTTTTGGCCCTGGAAGCCAAAAGAGGAGTGGAGGACATGGATCACGGCTTCGTCCAGGTCTGCGTCGTCGTCAATGATGATAGCGTTCTTACCGCCCATTTCAGCAATAACTTTTTTCACACTCAACTGGCCGGGCTGAACCCTGGCAGCTCTTTCTATAATTCTCAGGCCGACTTCCACGGAGCCCGTGAAGGCAATCATGCTGATGTCAGGATGGTCAATGAGGTAATCACCCATTACGCCGCTACGTCCAGGGGTGTAATTGAAGACGCCTTTGGGTACACCGGCCGTGCTAAAAATCTCCGCTAGAGTGAAACCAACCACAGAAGAAAGACCTGAGGGCTTGTAAAGTACACAGTTACCTGTCACCAGTGCCGCTGAACACATTCCACAGCTTATGGCAAAAGGGAAGTTCCAGGGAGCAATAACCGCGGCCAATCCTTTTGGCTGATAAAAATAGTGGTTTATCTCTCCCGGGGCTCTTCCCATCTTTTTCTCACTACCGAGGCGGATCATCTCTCTGCCGTAATATTCCATGAAATCGATGGCTTCTGTCACATCGGCATAAGCCTGGTCCCATTGCTTCCCCACCTCAAGTACCTGCCAGGCGGCCAGATCATAAATGCTTTTGCGAGCTATATCTGCGGCGCGAAACAGGTATTGGGATCTTTCTTTGGCTGGAGTATCTCTCCAGGCGGGGAAAACTGCTTTTGCGGCAGCTATGGCAGAATCAATCTCTTTCTGACCAGCTTGGCACACATAACCGACGATTTCAGAGGGATTGGCCGGGTTTTCCGAAGCCAAAATGTCGTCGGTATTGATCTCTACGCCTCCTATCAAAAGGGGATAGGTCCGCCCTGCCATAGCGCGAACACGGGCGATGGCCTCAGGAAAAGCTGACCTTACGCTGGCCTGGGTAAAGTCCGCTGCTGGCTCGTTAGAGAAGGGGCCATGGCCATCCTTGCAAGAGACCGAAACCTCATCGGCTGGGGGAGGAGTCTTCTGTGCCCGTTTCAGCACCTCAGCCGGGTCTTCAAGCAGCTTCTCTACGTCAACCTCTTCGGCGAAGCTTTGCCGCAGGAAGGACTCATTCGCTGTGTTTTCTAGAAGTCGACGCACAAGGTAGGCCATGCCGGGTAAGAGTTCGCCATAGGGGCAGTAGAGTCTTACCCTTTTGGCCACCTTCAGAAGTCCGTTTCGAATCGGCTCTGCCATACCGAATAGAACCTGAAATTCATAACGGTCCTCTGGTACCTTCAGAGCGTTCGCCATCTCCAACACCGCGCAAATGGAACGAATATTATGGGATCCGCAGGCCAAGTGGCAGATATCGTGATTTTCTAGGATCTTTTGTGCCTGGCGTTCGAAAGCGACGTCGGTCTCAGCCTTCATCGTATAAACGGGGAGGTTCCAACCGTTTTGCTTGGCGATGACTGTTTCGTAATCCCAATAAGCCCCTTTCACAAGCCGAATAGAGAAGGGGAGGGACTCATCTCTCGCCCACTCGAGCAGGTTTTCCAGGTCCTGGTCTGTTTCGCGCAAATAGCTTTGAAGGACCAGCCCCAGGTGCGGATAGTCCCTGAATTCTGGAGAAGAGCGTAATTTGCGGAAAACTTCAAGGGTAATGTCCTTATATTTATAGTGTTCCATATCGATACGTACAAAAGCTCTTATTTCCTTGGCCTTAACCAAGATGGGCTTGAAACGCTCGCAAATAGCGTCCACTGAGCCTTCAAAATCAGCAGGATCGGCTTGAGAGTATAAACTGGAGGGTTTTACAGAGATGTAGTGCTTCAACGCGTGACCCCAGTCCAGCTCTGAACCTGTATCTCCCAGGCTATGCCATTGATTTTCCTTACTTTTCAATGCATCGAGAAGCTCGAGGTAACTTTGCTGGTAGAGTTGAGCTTCCTCCTTGCTGACAGTGGCCTCGCCGAGTATATCGACAGTGAAGGCAAAGTTGTTTTTTCGCAGTTTTGTCAAAACTTTTAGGGCCTCTTTAGCGTTTTCACCGATGATAAATTGTTTGGCCATGCTTTCAATGTTGGCCCGAATGGTTCTGGCTATTATCCTGCCAGCAAGACCGCTACCCAGAGCCGCGCCTCTAGCTCCCCATTTGAGCACTGATGGGATATCTTCACCTTGATCTGTGAAGTATTCTTGAATATGCCGGCTCAGAGATTCACCCGTGGTCAAGTAGGGAAGTACATCCACAAAACGGAAAAGCTGAACCTTAAAGTTCTCGTTTTGCATACACCAGTCCATAACTTTTCCGGTCCACCATTGTTTATCGAATATGGAGGGGGATTCGTCACTTATTATGTTAAAAAAATCAATAGCTTGACTCTTTATCCGGGAATCAAGATCTAAGCTTACCATGTTCAGTTACCTCCAGGCTCAGGTGTCGGTCCGATTTACTTAAGTTGAATTCTAGATATACACTTAAAACTACAATGATTCTAATATTCTATATATATCATATTATGTCTAAAATGGGCAAATCAGCTTGCCCCTATCACCATTATAACAATTTGTTTACCGAAAGGTCTTTGTTCAGCTGGCTGGCTGAGTTTTTCGCCAAAGCCGCAAAGAGCCGACACCTTTAAGGTAGATTCAAGCTTCGCATAATTTATCCGCTGGCGATGGGGAACAACAGGAAAGATCTCATTACCTATCAAATGTTAACAGTAAAATCTGGGATTTTGTTTTAAAACAATTAGTTACCGGATATACGACATTGCCCTAAGATGCGCCAGCAATTGTATTGCTTGGCGAAAGCAAACTGAAAGAAGGGCCTTGAGAAGGCCGCAGGTTGAAATCTGAACAATGAGAGCCAAAAAGAGAAGGGGGGCGTTTGCGTCAACCGGGTGAGATTTATAAGTTTACATAATATACATTATCAGACTCAGTGCACCTAACACTGACGATTTAAGACTTGAGAGCTCATTGGATGGAAAGAGTTGTGCGTTGGTTGGGTAAACCGATCGCATTACTGCTGTCTCATTTGACATTGGCGGGCGCGGTTCCTAAAGACATTTCTTGAAAATGATAAATGCGAAAATGGCAAAATTAGAAATGGACAAATGAGCCAGAGACAAATGACAAATAAGCAATTTTGGTTGCATGTGTAACCGATTGTAATTATTAAAAATAACGTTCGACGTGAGGCGCGTTTCTCTGTAGGACCCTGCCAATACCCCTCGTGGATGGGAGATCGTCGATTCTAGCCCGATTTAGCGTGTGGGATTTTACCACATTTCGCCTAAGTTGTCTTGAACACTAGAAAATTGTCCTGTGAATGGATAGCAATATCGTTGTACTGTGAAAACAAACAAAATGTACACGGTTGAAGCATATCCGCCAATGGAGCCTTTAGTTAAGAATAAAAAAAGGGTCGGACATGCCGTCCGACCCCAAAAAAACACTTATTCATTCAGTGGAAAGCATCAACTTTCCACTTATCTAAGCCCTCATCCAAGGCTGATACCAAATTATACGCAGCCGGTGGGCTTGGGCAGCCCAGCCATCTTACAGGCGCCTTTGCCTGGTCCAGAGGGAAAGAGCTCGTAGATATATTTGAGCTTGTACCCCGTTACCTTGGTGAGGATCCTCACCATGGGGGCAATACCGTGCTTCTGATAGTAGTCCTGTAGTACGTGGATGACCTTCCAGTGCTCTTCGGTTAGTTCCGAAATGCCCTCAGAGGCTTTAACGTAATCGACCCACTCGGGGCACCAACTGTCAAAAGCATCGATGAAGCCGTCTTCATCAATCTCGAACGTTTTGCCCATGTGCTCAACTGTTGCCATGAAATTCACCTCCTGATTTTATTAGCGGACCCCGTCACCAACCCCAGTGTTGGTCGTTCGGTGGTCCATTTTTCTTTTTTTTCTCTCAGATTTGCTTTTTCCCTCGCGCTGATGAGCGAGAGCCTTTCGTATTAAGCCCTCAGCCCACTCCGGTGCACCGGTGGCGTGTACATGCGTATAGGTCGCGAGTACATTTCTATAACACACTCCATCTTTTCCGTCCAGGATACCAGCTCCCCGACTCACGGCAAATACAAGGGATTGGGGATTTAGGTCAAAGTGAGTCACCCGGGAATAATGGAACTCATGTCCCCTCAAGGTAATACCTGGGGGATAAAACGGGTTTGCGCCAACCACTTCCAGCCTGGTGTAGCCATGTCCCTGCGGTTTTCTCTCCAGCTTAAAATCCATTGGCAGAACCCGTACCATGGGATAGGTATGACCCTTGATTTCCAGATTTCGTCCCAGGTACATGAGGCCACCGCACTCAGCGTAAACCGGCAATCCTGACTCAATGGCCGATTTGAGGGATTCTCTAAACTGGCTGTTGGCAGCTAATTGCGCTGCATGAGTCTCAGGAAAGCCACCACCAATGTAGAGAGCATCCAGTTCAGGGAGAACAGTGTCTCGCAAAGCGTTTATGGCCACCAACCTTGCTCCTCGTTTTTCGAGGGCCTCGAGATTCTCCGGATAGTAAAACTGAAATGCAGAATCTCTGATGACCCCGATAACGGGCTGGCGATAGGCCTTGCTCACCCTGTTATTCGGGTAGGCGGGCTCCCAACTCAACGGTGGCGCTTGGTTGGCGATTGCGAGTACCTTTTCCAGATCCAGGTAACGTTCCACTACCTGAATCCTGGCCAAGATGGCTTCCCGTGCTTCCGGATGCTCCAGGGCGGTCACCAGACCCATATGGCGCTCAGGAAAGTCATCTTCCTTGAGCTTGGGAATAGCGCCCACCACCGGAATCTGGCAGTATCGCTCAATTGTGGTGCGCAACAACTCCTGGTGACGGGGTCCTGCCACCCGGTTCAAAATGACGCCTCGAATGGGGACCTCTGGATCGAGATGCTGGCAGCCGAGGACGGCGGCGGCGGCAGTGCGGGTGACCATGGTACCGTCCACCACTAATAGCACCGGTGCTTTGAGCAATTTGGCCAATTCGCCGGTACTGCAGGAGCCTTCCGCGTCCATGCCGTCGTAAAGACCGCGATTACCCTCGATAACTGCGCCCTGCGCCTTCTGAGTGTGCAGCCAGAAGGAGTCGAGGATTTGCTCCCCGCTCATCATGTATGGGTCCAGATTATAGCAGGGCTGACCGGCAGAAAGGGCCAGCCAACCAGCGTCAATGTAATCTGGACCCTTTTTAAACGGAACAACCTCCCCTCCCCTTTGCCGCCAGGCGGCGATAAGTCCGAGGGAAAGAGTGGTTTTTCCTGAACCCCCGCGTAGTCCAGCGATGACTACGCGGGGTATTTTGTTATCCATAGGTTTCTTACGGTTTTTTCCTGGCTTACCACTTGAACTGAGTGGTGGTTCGCCAGGTGGTCATGGCCAAGCGGTAGTCGTCAATGTGCTCATGACGGAAATCCAGCTCGGCCTTTTCAAAGAACTTTTCCCAGCCAATGCGCTCGATCCACTCGCCCACCCGCTCGTAGCGGTTGGCGTCGCTGGCGTAAAGATCCACAATCTTCTTGATGGTTTTTACTGTTGTGGGCCAGCGCGGCGGTTCGTTGGGAATGTAGGGCACAGCCAGCTTGGAGAACTTGGGGGCACAGCGGGAGTTGGAGACCTTCCCGCCCACCCAGAGGGCAATTCCGTCTCCCTCGGCGCTCGCCAGGGGCATGGCCGGGCACATGGTGTAGCAGTTGCCGCAGAACATGCAACGCTCGTTTTTTACGGCTACGCTCTTATACTCGTCTACTTTGGCCGGTTTGATGGCCGCGGTGGGGCAAGCAGCGATGGCCAGCGGAATCTCACAGACCTTGCTGACTCTATGGTGCTCAATGAAAGGTGGCTTTCTGTGGACTCCGAGGATGGCGATGTCCGAGCAGTGCACGGCACCGCACATGTTCAGGCAGCAGGCCAGGGAAATCCGCACCTGGGCCGGAAGTCGCATGCCACAGAAATCGTCATAGAGTTCATCTAAAACTGCCTTGACTATGCCCGAAGCGTCGATAGCCGGGGTATGGCAGTGGAGCCACCCCTGGGTGTGTACGATGTTGGTTACACCGGCGCCAGTGCCGCCTATGGGGAACTTGTTGCTGCCGCCGTCGAATTTACGGCCCTTGAGATCGTCGATCAGCGGCTGCAACTTCTCCTTGCTGTCCACCATGAACTCAACGTTATTTCGGGTGGTCCAGCGCACATAGCCTTCACAGTGTTTGTCTGCAATCTCGCAAATCTCTCGGATTATGTCCACACTCATAAGCCGGCAGCCGCCTACTCTCACGGTATAGACCTCGGCGCCCGTCTCGGAGACGTGAACGAGAACACCTGGCTGGAGTATCTCGTGATACTTCCACTTGCCGTAATTTTCTTTGATCACAGGCGGGAAGAACTGCTCGAAGTGCGGCGGCCCGATATCTGTAATTCGGTCTTTCATCGGATCTTTAGGATCGTATGCCATGTTGTTCACCTCCTAGGCATGGTGTTTCTTGCGGAATTCTACCGGGTCAATCTCCCAACCGCCGGGCACATCTTCGCGGTCGTAGAAGATGTAGGGGTTGTACCGCGGTG
>JASFEM010000056.1:0-20340 GCA_050124835.1 Syntrophobacterales bacterium
CCGGGCTCACCTGACTGTAAAAAAAGCCCCTTTGGGGAAAACCAAGCAGAACTCCGTGAGGGCACTCTCCGTTGCAGCCCACCTTCATTTCACCAACGCTTACGCCTAGGTTCCTGGCGGCAATTTCTTCTTCCAAGATTCGGCGGACTCCTTCACAGTCGCACTCACAGGTGGCCGAGGGAGAGCAGATGGTAATGCAAGGTCGCTGTTCATCGCTGCGGCAAAAAATTGGCACTTGTGCTTCCATTCTACTTAGCTCTAGTTCACTTTAGATATTTTAGACATTTTAACCACTTTTCTTACTTCTACATCAATACCCGCGCGGCTGCCAGGGCCACCTCAAGCAGATGGTGCGGAAAGACGCCAAACACCACCATAATGGTCACCATCACCCCAGCCAGCACTTTGGTAGGCATAGATACAGCAAGCCGAGGCAACTCCTCATCGGGCTCGAGAAGATAGGCCGCTTTTACCACCAAGATGTAGTAGTAGAGAGAGATGGTGGCATTTATCATGGCGATAATTACCAGAGTGATGTAGCCTTGCTCCATGGCTGCGGTAAATACCAGAAATTTTCCGGTAAAACCGATGGTGGGGGGAATGCCTGCCAGCCCGAAGACAGCTAGCATCAGGGTCATGGCCAACAAAGGCGAGCGGCGATGCAGACCTGCCAGTTGGGCGATCTTCAGATCACTGCCATCATGAGCCACCTTTACCACCACTAGGAAGCAGCAGAGATTCATTACCAGATATGCCAGGGCATAGAAGATGGCACTGGCGTAACCCGTTGTGCTCATGCTGAGAATCCCGATGAGTACGTAGCCGGCATGGGAGATGCTCGAATAAGCCAGAAGCCGCTTCATGTCTTTCTGGACAATGGCCACCAGATTTCCCAAGGTCATGGAGGCAATGGAGAGCATTACCAGCACGTCGACGAGATAAGCGCTGGTGCCCCCGCTCAAGGCTACCATCCGCATGATGATGGCCACCGCTGCCACCTTGGAGGCCGTAGCGATATAGGCGGTCACCTGGTTGGCAGCTCCTTGATACACGTCTGGAGCCCAGAAATGGAACGGGAAAACGGCCAGCTTAAAGAAAAACCCACATAGGGTGAGAAGTAGACCGACAATAGCCGCAGGTGTAGTGATGATACTGGGGAGTACCTGGATAATTTCCACCACATAAGTGGTATGGGTCACTCCAAAGATATAAGAAAGGCCGAAGAGCATCACTGCCGAAGCGGAAGCTCCCACCATCAGGTATTTGATGCCAGCTTCGACGTCTATACCATGCCCTCTCCGGAGGGGGACCAGAATGTAAAGGGAATAACTAGAAAGCTCGAGAGCCACGTAGATGGTCAACAACTCCACGCTGCTCACCAACATCATCATCGCCAGAGTGCAGGTGGTGAGGAAGAGATAGAATTCTGGATGATGCCTCTCTTCAATACCGTTTAATTCGGTGCAAAGACAGACCACCAGAAAGAACCCCATGGACAACATGGCCTTGAAGACCTGGGAAAAAAGGTCTACTCGGTAGGCCTCAAAGAAGAGTGTCCCTTCCAGTTTCACACAGGCGAGGGCCACCACCACACCCACGCCGCCCAAGAAAAGGGCGGCGAAGTAGTCCCTCCTTGGGTTGGGACGTGCCAACATGGCGAGGCCGAAGAAGGCAGCGGCCGCCAACAAAAAGTACAGTTCAGGAATAAACAGCATCCACAATTTCATCACGGCAACCCGCTAATAAAGGGAATCGAGGCGACTTGTATCACATCAAGCATGACCGAAGGAAAAAGGCCGAATAATACAATTACCGCAACCAAGATCATCCTGGGGATACCCAGGCCGAAAGGAACATCAGGAATATGGGCAAATTTTTCGTTTTTTTCGCCATAGAAGGTTCGTTGCACAACCCGAAGCATAAAGAGTGCGCCAACCACCAATGCAAAGATGGCCAAAGCCCCCCGAATCGGATACGTCTTAAAGGCAGAAATAAAGACCAGCAACTCCGCCCAGAAACTGGCTAGACAGGGCACACCAATACCTGCCAGCGCCGCCAAAATAAAATAGCCCGAGGCAATGGGCATAGTTCTACTCAGTCCGCCCAACTCCGGGATCATCTTTGTGTGGGTTTTCTCATAGATATAGCCGACCGAAGAAAAGAGAAGCGCCGTCATAACCCCGTGGGCAAACATCTGAAACACCGCACCATTCAGTCCATCTACGGTCACCGTAGCCAAACCGAGGCCAACAATACCCATGTGAGAAACGCTGGAGTAGCCGATCACATACTTGAGATCCGTCTGAGCCAACCCAACAAAAGCACCGTAGACGATGCCGCAGGTGGCAAGCACCGCCATCAACTGGGCCCAGTACTGCCAGCCCTCCGGGCAAAGGAATATGGCCACTCTCAACACGCCAAAGGCACCGAGCTTCATGAGCACACCAGCGTGGATCATGCTCACCGAAGTGGGCGCGGCCACGTGTCCCACCGGCGACCAGGTATGGAAGGGCCACACACCAGCCAAAATGCCGAAACCTAAATAGAGCAGGATAAAGGCGAACTTCTGTTGAAATGGCGTGAACGTGCCTGGTTGCATGAGGGCCACGACATCAAAGGTGTTGAGACCCGAATTTACAAAAAGGTAAATGATACCCGGCAGAATCAAAGCGCTTCCAGCCAGCAGATAGAGGGTCAACTTCATGGCGCCATATTCTTTGCGGGTACTGCCCCAGATGGCAATCAGCGGGTACATGGGAAAGAGTGAGACATCATACCAGACGAAGATGAAGAAGAGATCCATGCTCATAAAGACGCCGAACACACCAGCCACCAGGAGAAAGGTGAGAGCGAAGAACTCTTTCACCCGATTCTCTAGCTCCCACATGGTGAGGGTACCGGTGAACAGTACGATGCCGGTTAGGAGAAGCATGGGTAGATTGAAGCCGTCGGCCGCATTGAAATAGTATATGCCCATAGACTCGACCCAGAGCACCTTCTCCACAAACTGGAGACCTCCCTGGCTCTTGTCATAGGCGAAAAAGAGATAGATGGAGAGCACCATGGTAAGACCGGAAAAGATCAGGCTGACCCACTTGATCAGCATTTTCCGATCCTCAGGAATAAAAAGGATCACCAGGAGGCCCACCACACAACTCAAGAGAATGGCGGAAAGAAAAGGAAAATTGGCAAACTCCATACTTTTCTACCTTAAAAGAAGAAGTAAAGTGCTACCAGGGCCAATACGGCGAACATAACCATCAGATTGTATTGGAGCATTCCCGACTGCAGGAATGAAAGCACCCATCCGCCTCCCACAGTGGCCCGGCAAATTCCGTCAATGCCGCCGTCGATCACCCGGCGATCATTTCTGGTAAACAGGTTAGAGAAAATTCCATAAATCACGTAGTCGAGAAACAGTCGGTAGAAATGATCCATATACCAACGCTCGGCAAACAGCGTTCTGACAGGCTCGATTCTTTCCACAAAACCAACCTGGGAAGCCCCTTTACGCCCGAACTCCAGAAAGGCCAGACCTATTCCCGAGACTGCCAGCCCAACAGCAACCCAGGGCAGCCAAGCGTGGTGGCCGCCACCATGGCCTTCAGCAACACCATGGTGCCCTAACAGGAAATTTTCCAGGGGCGCCTGGAAAAAACCGAGCACAACAGTAACAGTGGCCAGGATGATCAGAGGCCAGGCCATCACCCAATAGAGACCCGCATGGTGGTGGGCGTCGTGGCCATGGCCGGACGCGTGGCCACCATGCTCTGCATGATGGACTTTTTCAATCTTACTCGGGAAAAGAATGATGAAGATTAGCCTGAATGAATAGTAAGCGGTAAGAAAGGCACCCAAAAGTCCCGCAACCAACCATATGGGGTTGTGCATATTGGCCAGGGCTCCCATGATTGCTTCTTTGCTGAAATAGCCGGAGAGGAAAGGTATTCCAGATAGGGCTGCGGCAGCAATGGTCATGCAGACCATGGGGATCTTCAGGCCGCGTCCTCCTTGTCTGCCCATTTCGAACATATCGTTGGTTTCATATTCGTGAATGAAGACCCCGGAGCAGAGGAAGAGCAAAGCTTTGAAGCCCGCATGGGTGGTCAGGTGAAAGACACCGGCGAAATAACTGCCAGCCGCCAGACCCATGACCATAAAACCGAGCTGGCTCACGGTGGAGTAGGCCCAGACTTGCTTGATATCGCGGGTGACCATGGCCATGGTGGAGGCCAGAAGCATGGTGATCGTTCCTATGGCCAAAAACACTGCCATGGCACTTGCAGAGTTGCTGTAGAAGGGAAAGATCCTGGCGAACATGTAGACCCCTGCCGCAACCATGGTGGCTGAGTGAAGCAAGGCGCTCACCGGGGTCGGCCCCTCCATGGCATCAGGTAGCCAGGTAATGAGGGGAAACTGTGCGCTTTTACCGATAACCCCGCCAAAGACCAACAGGGCCGAAAGTGTGATTAACCCCGGCGACATTCGCGCGGTCACATCAACGGAGTTCATATCCAGAACGTTAAGGTTGCCAAAATTGAGCAGCACCAGCAACAACCCGAGGAAAAAGGCAATGTCTCCCGCCCGGGTCATGACAAATGCCTTCTTGCCAGCTTCAGAAGCGCTGAACTTCTCATAATAGAAGCCAATAAGCAGATAGGAGGCCAGCCCTACAAGCTCCCAGAAGATATAGAACTGCAGCATGGTGGGGGCGATGCTCATGGTCATCATGGCCCAGGCGAAAAGAGACTGGAAAGCATAGTAGCGAGCAAATCCAGGATCTCCCGCCATGTAGCCCAGTGAGTAAACCTGCACCAAAAAGCTGATAACCGCAACGATGGTGAGCATCAGCAAACTGAGCTCATCCAGCAGAAACCCGAAGGGAATGTACATTTCCCCTGAGATCAGCCACTTGCCAGTGTACTGGATTGGATCCTCCAAGTGCCAATGGCTACTGAGAAGGAAAATAGCGCAGACGAGCGAAACACTGATCGACGCAACAGAAATTGCGGCCGAAAGTTTTGGGTACGGCCGGGTAAATACCATGATTACAACAAAACTAACAAAAGGCAGCAGCGCTCCCAGCATGGCTGCCAACAAGGTTGGATCTTGGAACCAGGAAGAGGTCATGTCTAGCCTCGAAGCTCTTGAGCCCGCTCAATGTTAATGGAACGAAGTCTGCGAAATACTGCCACGATGATACTCAGAGCGATAGCCGCCTCGGCAGCAGCTATGCCCATGATGAACAGGGTGTAGATCTGACCGACAATGGGATCCGGTGCTAAAAACCTATTAAATGCCATGAAATTGATGCTGGCAGCATTGAGCATCAGTTCGATGGCGATGAGCATACCTATCAGGGAGCGGCGCTGGAACACACCGAAAATTCCCAAGCTAAATAGCAAAGCGGCAATAAACAAATAGGTATAAAGACTGTTCACGACGGGCTCCTGCGGGCATAGCCTGAGATGACGATGGCGCCTAGGATGGCCACCAGCAGCACCAAAGAGATCGCTTCAAAAACCAGATCGTAGCGGGTAAGCAAATACTTGCCCAGTGTGGTTACCGACCAATCATCGCTGCGCACCAAAGCCGGTTGCCAGGCGGTGCGGGCGATAATAGTGCTCAGTGCGATAAAGACCACCGCGCCCACCCCCATGGCGAGACCCACCTTGGGAAGGCGCCGTTTTGGTAGACTCAGGTGCAGCGGCCTTGACAGCATGATCGCAAATACAATGGAGATACAAATTGCCCCCACATAAATCAGCAGTTCCATCAGGGCAATAAAAGGACTTCCCAGATAAACAAAGATACCGGCCACTCCGGTGAGGCAAACGATGAGACCCAAGACATTGTAAAGAATGTTTCGGGGAAATACCGCTATTAGCGCCCCGGCAAAAGTAAGTGCCACTATCCCAAAAAATCCCACCTGGGCCAGAAACTGTGGCTGTATAAGGCTTTGAACCGAATTCATGCTGACTCCTCCAGCCTCTGGATAAGGTCCACCACCCCGTCCCAGCGGCTAAAATGCGCCATGTCGTATTCATCGGAAAACTGCAGCGTCTGGGTAGGGCAGTTCACCACACACAGACCACAGAGACTGCAGTGAGAAAAATCAATAAAATAGAGACTTGCACGTTTTTCGCTATGGGTATGAATCTTTTCGCCCTGCACCTTGATCACGTTGGTGGGACAAAAGCGCATACAGGTACCACAGGCCACGCAGTTGTGCGTGCCGGTCTCGGGAAAAGACTTGAACTCTATGTGGCCACGGTAGCTGGGGCTCATCTCTAGATACCTGCGTGGATATTGAACCGTTACCACGGGCCGGTAAATCCGTCGGATGGTAACCCACATGCCTGCGATCAGGCTCCAGCCACCCACCAAAATGTCTTTGACCATACCCATCGAATACTCAGCTCCACACGAGGAAGATCTATGAATTCTGAATTTAGGAATTCAGGAATTGCGAATTTTGAGACCTTAACGAGCCAATCTTCAATGCCTAAATCTCTTAATTGCCTTACCTTATAAATTTTATTATCCCGGCGTACACGATCAAATGAAACAGCGCCAACGGGATCATGATCTTCCAGCAGAAGTTCATCAGCTGATCGAAGCGCAGTCGCGGAAAGGTCCAACGCACCCACATAACAACAAAGATGAGTATATAGGTTTTGAGCAAGAACCAGATTAAGCCGGGCACAGGCAAAAAACCGAGAAAAGGAGGACTTTTCCAGCCGCCGAAAAACAGAGTCGTTGCCACCGCCGCAACAATAAGCATGTTGGAATACTCTGCCAGAAAGAACAGGGCAAACCGCATACCACTGTACTCAGTATGGAAACCAGCCACCAACTCGGACTCTGCCTCGGGAATGTCAAAAGGCGCCCGGTTGGTCTCAGCCGTTGCACAGATAAGATAAATTAGCGCAGCCACAGGCATCCAGAAGACGTTCCAAACGTTGGACTGAGACTCCACGATAACAGACATCTGGAGGCTGTTGCACCAGAGCAGCACGCTCAAAATAGAGAGTAGCAGGGGGATTTCATATGCCACATTCTGCGCCACCGAGCGGACGGCGCCGAGCAAAGAGTACTTGTTGTTGGAAGCCCAGCCGCCCATAAGAATGGCAAGCACATTGAAAGTGGAAAAGGCAAAAATCACCAGCAGCCCCACATTAAGATCCCGAATTTGAAGACGTTCGCTGAAAGGAATTACCACGAAGCTAACCAGTACCGGCAAAAATATCGCTATGGGCGCTAACACGAAGAGTTTGCGGTCCACATGACGGGGGGTGATGAGCTCTTTGCTTACCAGTTTGACGCCATCGACGATGGTCTGGAGAATCCCGAAGGGCCCAACCTCTTTGGGACCAATTCGGAGCTGGATGTGGGCTGCAACTTTGCGCTCTAGCCACACCAGGAATAGAGCGTTGACCTGCACCAAGGCTATGACGCCCACCAACCCCACGACGATTATGGTCAGATCGGGACCGAGGAAGTTTACCAGCTTTTGCCAGGCAGCGGCCATGTTTATCTCCGCTTAGTTCTTAGCTTCATTTAGGTTTAACCCAATAAGGTGTGATTCGTTATCGAGCGCTATCGCTCAATTGAGCCACCAGTTGTTCGTGGCTACCGATCTACCTCAGGTACAACAATATCAATGCTTCCCAGGATGGAAATGGTATCGGCTACCAAGGTCCCGGGGAGCACGTCAGTGAGAACCTGCAAATTGCCGTAGGAGGGCACCCGGGCTTTTAGACGGTAGGGATAAGAGGTTCCATCACTTACAATGTAAAAACCGAGGGCACCACGGGCAGACTCCACCGCAAAGTAGTAGTCACCTTTAGGAGGTCTCACTTTGTGTGGCACCGCTGCTTTAATTGGCCCATCGGGCAACCGGTCCAAGGCCTGCTCGATGATGCGCAAACTTTGCTCAATTTCCTGCAACCTCACCATATAGCGATCCAGGGCATCTCCTGCAGTGCCAGTGGGAATCTCGAAGTCCATCTCGGGATAGACCGAATAGGGTTCCGCCTTGCGGATGTCGTAAGCTACTCCTGCGCCTCTGAGAATCGGACCAGTACAGCCAAAGCGCAGGGCCAGTTCGCGGTTTATCACTCCCACATCTTTGGCCCGATGGATGAAAATGACATTCTTGGTGACCAAGTTGTGATAATCGTCCCAGCGGCTGCGCAACCGCTGGATGAACTGCCGCGTTGCACTGATGAACTCGTCATCGATATCTTTGGCTACCCCACCGAAGCGGCAGTAACTGTAGGTGAGACGGGAACCGCTAACATGATCCAAAATATCCAGGATGTTCTCACGATCATCGAAGCAGTAGAGGAATGGTGTGAAGCCTCCAAGGTCCATGATATAGGTGCCGAACCAAAGTAAGTGGCTGGAAATGCGATTGAGTTCGGCACATATCACTCGAATGTATTCTGCCCGGGGCGGCACCTCAATGCCCACCATCTTCTCCACCGCCGCGACGTAGCCGTGATTGAAGAGCAGGCCTGAGAGGTAGTCCATTCGTGAAGAGTTGGGTAGAAATTGCTCGTAGAGATGGCTTTCCGCCATCTTCTCATGACCACGATGGCCGTAGCCGATTATTGGATCGGCCTCGACAATGTACTCTCCATCCAACTTCAAGAAGAGGCGCAGAACCCCGTGAGTACTGGGGTGCTGTGGCCCCATATTCAGGTAATAGGTCTGCTCAGTTATAGGCTCAAGCATCTGGTTCGTCATAGATCTCTTCTGTGCTCCTGAAAGCGTGGACTTTGCCAAAATCCTTCAAGAGCGGATGAAAATCCGCGTCTTCGGGAAGGAGAATCCGGCGCAAGTCCGGATGGTTGTCAAAATGAATCCCAAAAAGATCGAAGACCTCCCGCTCGTACCAGATAGCCGCGTCATATATGCTGCTGATGGTGGATAGTGTTTGATTCCTGACCAGTTGCACTCGCACCAACACCCGCGATAAATTGCTGAAGGCGTTGAAGTGGTAAATGACTTGAAGTCCGTTGGTGAAATCCAATCCGGTGATGCATTCCAAAAAGAAATCTGCCTCGCGGGCTGCTTCGGCCACAGCCTCGATCTTGTCGGCCTCTGCCCTTATCTCTAGAACGCAGCCGTCTTTCTGGTAATCCCGCGGGAAGATATCCGTCGCGTCAACGACTTTTGACAATGCTTCTCTTAAATCTTCTAAGGACATTGCGCTTTTCACCTTTAGTGATCTTGTCCTCCAAGGCCAGAAAGCCCTGGATCAAAGCCTCGGGTCGGGGTGGACAACCGGGCACATACACATCCACTGGAACAATGAGGTCTGCACCTGGTACGATGGCGTACTGACCGTCATACTCGAATGGTCCACCGGAAATGGCGCAGTTGCCCATGGCAATACACCACTTGGGCGCTGGCATCTGCTCCCATAGGGTGACGATGGTGGGTGCCATTTTTTTGGCGATGGTTCCCGCAACGATCATCAAGTCTGACTGTCGAGGCGAGGGACGAAAAACACCAGCCCCGAAACGGTCTAGGTCGAAGCGGCTGGCGCCGGCTGCCATCATTTCAATGGCACAGCAGGCCAGACCGAAAGTCATGGGCCAGAGCGAGTTGGCCCGACACAGGTTGAGTACCTCTTCCAGAACCGCTAACCGCACACGGGGGCCAGGGGCTAGCTCCTTCTCTGCCAAGTGAAAACTCCTTTGCGCCAGGCATAGATAATGGCCAGGGATAAAATGGAGATGAAGATAACAACTTCAATGAAATCGCGGACGACGAACCCCTTATCGTAGGCCAGAGCTACGGGAAACAGGTAGAGCACATCCACGTCAAAGGCTAGAAAGATGAGGGCGTAGATATAATAGGCAACGCTAAATTGCACCCAGGCGCTGCCAATGGCAGGCATGCCGCTCTCATAGGTCTCTGCTCGCTTAACACCGGAGCTTCTGCCGCCTATAAACCATGCGATAACGATCGGTATTACCGCAAAGATGATGCCGACCACCAGGAAGACACCCACGTAAACGAAGTCATGTAGGACTTGATTTGTCATACTAAACTCTCGATTGTCACGGTGGCCTTACCACCATGGGGTAGAGCGGCCTCGAAGGTTTCACTTCCTCTTTTTGAACGGGCAGAGAGGCGGGGCAAGATCACTTGGTGCTAATTATCACAAACCACGTGGTTTTAACAAAAATCGTTACATGCGTCAAGGCAAAAAGGTAAAAAGGTAAATTTTCTCACATACTCGATAATTTGCTTTGTCTTATGTTAGCTTGAAGGATCAGCCCTGCTTTCTTTGTAAAGAATCACTTGATGGTATCTGCGGAGACGCACCCTGGTCTACAATTACAAGCTTGACCTCCTGTCAAGAGATTCCGGGAGTTTCCTCTTGTACAAATTTTTGAAAAAGGTTATACTTCCTCGCCGAGATAAGGATATTATTCACAAAGTGACGTTATGATGGAGGTTCTTCTCCTCTGGCAAGTTATTGGATTGTAAATCCGGCTGCCTACTCACATCAGTCGACAAGGAGCATGAACTATGGCCGGCCACACACCTGGGCAAACTAGCAGATCGGATGATCCTTTCAGGATGTACGCTTCTCCAGTAGGCGCTACTTTTTTGCAAAAGGCGAACAAGATCTTTGAAGACTTCCCTGTCTCTAAATACATACTTTTCTTCGTGATATTTTCCATTGAAGTCGTGATTGCCTTCGTTGCCGGCATTTATCTTATTCGTTAGAGCCATGATGAGAAGACAATGAACCATAATCCCGACGGGTGAGGGATTACAAGACTTTTCAATGTACTCCGTCCTAAAATTCACAAACTTGATGACTGTTTGAAGAATCTGTGCTATATGATCGGTTCCATTTTCCCTTCCTGTGGCCAACCTGGCCAACAAAAACCGGATGGAGTTCTAGCAGAACCTAAATGGGAGTGGTTCCTCATAGTGTTCAAGATCGCTTTATGACTTGGATCATTCACTAGACCATAAAGAGGGAATCGATGATGGAGAAGATCCGACTAACCATCAATGGGCAGACACTGGAGGCCGAAGCTGGCAGCACCATACTGGAGGTGGCCAGGCAAAACGATATTCATATTCCCACCCTCTGTTACAACGAGGTCCTCAGACCCATCGAAAGCTGTCGGCTTTGTATCGTCCAGGTAGAAGGAGAGCCTCACTTTCCGGCATCTTGCAGTACCGAAGTAAAAGAAGATATGGTGGTTACCACCGACTCGGAGGAGATTCGGCAGATGCGCAAGCTCATGCTCGAATTGCTCCTCAAAGAACACTATGGCGACTGTGTCGCTCCCTGCCAGTTGACCTGCCCTGCCGGTATCGACATACAGGGATACATCGCCCTTATCGCTCAAGGTCAATATATAGAGGCGCTCAAGCTAATTCGAGAGCGTCTGCCCATGCCTTTGACCATAGGTCGAGTCTGCCCACATTTCTGCGAATACAAGTGCAACCGCAACCTGGTGGAAGAACCAATCAACATCAATCATCTGAAACGTTTTGTCGCTGACTATGAGATGTACTCTGGAAAGCGGAACCCGCCGCCGCTGGCTGACCTCTCCGGTAAGCGTGTCGCCCTCATCGGCGGTGGCCCGGCAAGCCTTTCCGCTGCTTACTATCTCCGCCGGTTAGGTCACTCCAGCACAATTTTTGACGCAATGCCCAAACTTGGCGGTATGCTCCGTTACGGCATCCCTGAATATCGTCTGCCGAAGAAAATCCTAGACTGGGAAATTGAAGGCATTCTCGGTCTAGGCAACATCGATGTCAAACTTGGGGTAAAGTGGGGAGAAGATTTCACCATTGAATCCCTCAAGCAAGAAGGCTACCACGCCTTTTTTATCGGCATCGGCGCCTGGGATACTCGCAAACTCGGTATAGTTGGGGAGGATCTCCAGGGTGTTTTTTCTGGTGTCGATTTTCTGGTGGATTTGGCTTTGGGTAAACCGGTTGAGATGGGAAACAATTTGGCCATAGTCGGCGGCGGTAACGTTGCCATCGACGCAGCTCGTAACAGCGTCCGTATGGGTGCAGAGACCGTTACCATCCTTTACCGGAGGTCGCGGGATGAGATGCCAGCCAGTCCCGAAGAAATACACGGAGCAGAGGAAGAGGGAGTAAAATTTCATTTCTTGGCTGCACCAGTCCGCTTGTTTGGCAGTAATGGCAGGGTTGATAAGCTCGAGTACGTCAAAATGGAGCTTGGTGAGCCTGACGCTAGCGGCAGGCGTCGTCCCGTACCCAAGGAGGGTTCGGAGACTTTGATACCCGTTGATATGGTAATCGCCGCCATTGGTCAATTCCCGGATCTATCCCCGCTGGAATCTGATACAGCGGTGGAGGGAATACCCACTACTCGCTGGAATACCATTGGTGGTGATACGGAAAGTTTGTATACCGGTATCGATGGGGTGTTCACAGGAGGTGATGTCTACCGCGGTCCCGAGACCGTGGTGGGAGCGTTGGCCGATGGGCGCAAAGCGGCAATGGCTATACACCTGTATCTGCGAGACAACAAGGCACTAGGAGAGCCCAAGCCTTTCAATATTCTCAAGGGTGATCTGGAAACCATTGAGAGAGAGAACTTTTCCAGCGCTCCCTCTGAGCCGCGTGAGCTCATGCCCGAGTTGGAAGCCAATGAGCGCATAACAAATTATGAGCAAATCGAGTTGGGTCTTCCCGAAGAAGGAGCATTGCGGGAGGCCGAGCGCTGCCTTTCCTGCGGCTGCATGGATGCTTTCGACTGCAAACTCCGCAAGTTTGCTTTTGAATTCGGGGTGGAAACCACCACCCATGTTCAACCGCAAGTACCCCTTGCCGAGACGGCTCAGCGTGACACCAACCAATTCATCGCCCTGGATCCCAACAAGTGTATCCGCTGCAAGCAGTGCTACGAAGCCTGTGCTCATTTCCAATGCTCCGACGCCATTGACTTTGAAGACACTCCCTCCATTAACTCCAACTGTGTTTTCTGCGGCCTCTGCTTGGACATGTGCCCCACCGGCGCCCTGGAAGAGCGCATCACCGGCAAACCCGGTCCATTCCACTATGAGCCAGTGGAAGCTTTTTGTCCCCATTGCGGCTGTGGCTGCAACCTGGTGCTAAACTTAAAGGGCGATAAGCTTTTCAGTGTAACCACCGATACAACCACACCACCAAGCTATGGCCATACCTGCCGTTATGGTCGTTTCGACAGCTTTAATTATTTGCGTGACGGCAAACGGCTTCGCTCACCCCTGGTGAAAAAGAACGGCAAACTCGTCGAGACCAGCTGGGAAGAGGCTTTAGAAAAGGTAGCCACTCAGTTTAAACGACTGCAGGAGGAGCACGGCTCGGATGCTCTAGCTGCAATAGGCTCCTCCAGAGCCACCAACGAGGCCAATTACCTCCTACAAAAAATCTTCCGTTCCCAATTGGGAAGCAACAACTTGGATTATCCGGGAGGCCAGTCGCATCGGGCCTCTTTGACGGGGCTATCCGGGACCCTGGGCGTTGGCGCCATGACCAATTCTCTCAGTGAGATTGAACAGGCGGAAGTCATCCTGGCTTTGGGCAATCTTATTGAGGAAAACAATCCCATAGTTGCCACTGCCTTGCGGCGGGCCAGCCGTACTCACGGTCGTCGCCTGATTACCGTGAGTTCCACTGAAGTAGCGCTGGGCAAATTCGCCGACCCTGCAGTTATCATTCCCAAAGACAACCAGCTTGAATTTCTGCAAAGTCTCGTCAAATGTGTACTTGATTCGAAGCTCTATGATGAGGACTTTGTAACTGCCCATACAAAGGGTATCGGGGATCTGGAGAAGTCCCTGGCAAATTTGGATTATTTAGAGACGGTAGCCCGAGTTGACATGCTGCCAAGTAATTTTGAAGAAATTGCTCGGGCTCTTGCAGATAGTTCTTCGCTCGCCATTGTCTACTCTGAAGATCTCACTGCGGATGCCCAAGGTACCAGTAAGATCGCGACCATTGCTAATTTGGCCATGCTTACCGGGCGCATTGGGCAACCGCATAGCGGAATCTATCCGCTGTACCGTCATATCAATGCCCAGGGAGCCATGGATATGGGCTTAACCCCAACCTACTACCCTGGCCACGTCACCTTATCGGATTTGCAGAGTAATGATCTCTTCAGTAAGGCGTGGAGCGGTGAGTTACCTGCTGCGGCAGGATTGGATTACAGGGAGATCGTCGAATCTGCTCACCAGAACAAGATTAAGGGTCTCTATCTCATGGGAGAGAATCCCATTGCCTCCGAGCCTGAAAGGGAAAAGATCCAGGAGGCTTTAAAGCAGGTGGACTTTCTCGTTGTCCAGGATATCTCTCTCACCCAGAGTACAGAACTGGCAGATGTGGTTCTTCCCTCCGCAGCTCATGCTGAACAGGAAGGCACTCTCACCAATATCGAACGTAGAACCCAAAAACTCGGAGCACCCCTGGCTGCCCCAGGTGGGGCACTACCAGATTGGCGCATTCTCGCAGATCTCCTTGCGCAGCTGGATTCAGCAACCACATACCAGGATGCCCAGTCCGTGTATCAGGAAATTATGAAGGTAGTACCTTTCTATGAGGGTCTGACATATGACCGCCTGGAAAATGGCGGTCTACAGTGGCCAAACTCTCATGAAGGTCCCAAATCCATGCTGACCCTGGAAGACTTAAAGAAGCCCTTGGAGTTTGCAACTGACAAATAAAGAATCCAGATCCAGAGAACCTGGCTCTGGACTGCCCTCCGAGGGGGTTTCCTGGTCCGGCCGCTGATTAAGAACGAGTCAGGAGCAACCGTAGGAATAGTGGAAGATTGGAATAATGGAATAATGGAGTGAAAAAGCAAGAAATATCTTAATTGTGCTTGTTTCGGTGGAGTTGTATCTATGGCTTTAAACCCATTTTTCCAACATTCCATCATTCCAACATTCCATTATTGAGTTTTTATTGTTGAAATTATCTAACTATTTCGGTATATAGTAGACATTAATTACATGGTCAGTGAGGAAAAGATGAGTCAGAAACGCCAGTGGGACGGCCTTCTTAGCCTGGAGCTTTTGCTCCTTCTGGAGCTTTTGCGCTTGTGCGGCCCGCCCATTGGTTCGATCGGTCGCTGACCACCAGCTGAACAACAGCAAAAGGGCCATGGGCGGGATAGCCCATGGCCCTTTTTATTTTAGGGAGTAGTGGAGTGTTGGAGCATTGGAATAACTCAATGATGGAATTGGGAATTTGAATTGCAGCATTATCTTCGAGGCTTTGATTTGCATTATGTTATTTTCAATCCGAAATCCGAAATCTGAAATCTCAAATCCGAAAGGAGGTGGTGAGCATGGAGCTGGCTCTTTCGCGAAACGAGGCAGCGGCAGACGAACCTGAACTTCCCCTAACTCATTTTTTTGGAGGCTATCATGGCAACGAGAAAAATTACCGTTTTCGATACCACCTTAAGGGATGGCGAGCAAGTACCTGGTGCCAAGCTCAACGCCAAGCAGAAACTCGAGATCGCTCTGCAATTGGAAAGACTTGGTGTAGACGTCATCGAGGCCGGCTTTCCCTGCTCCTCCCCTGGAGACGCCCAGGCCGTTAAAATGGTGGCCCGGGAAGTCAGAAAGCCTATCATTGCCGGTTTGGCCAGGGCTGTTCAGCAGGATATAGATATCTGCTGGGAATCAGTTCGCGAGGCGGAGCAGCCTAGGATACACGTCTTCCTGGGCTCATCAGACATTCATGTGCAGAAAAAGCTTCGGATGGATCGCGAAAAAGCCCTGGAACTTGCCATAGAGTCCGTCCGCTACGCCAAACGTTTCTGCCCAGACGTAGAATATTCCACAGAAGACGCCTCCCGGACCGACTTCGAATATCTTTGCCGGGTGATTGATGAAGTCATCAAGGTAGGCGCTACCACAATAAATATCCCTGACACTGTGGGCTATGCCACTCCTAACGAATTCGGTGAATTGATTACTCGATTACGGGAAAGCGTCCCAGCGCTGGACAAGGTGACCTTGAGTGTTCATTGCCACAACGATCTAGGGTTGGCCGTGGCCAATTCCGTCACTGCCGTGCGCAACGGTGCCCAGCAGGTGGAGTGCACCATCAATGGCATCGGTGAACGGGCAGGAAACGCTTCATTGGAAGAAATAGTGATGACCCTGCGCACGAGACCCACGATGTTCGATGCGCATACTGAGATCAACACCAAAGAGATCTATCGGACCAGCCGGATGGTCAGTCGACTGATGAACATTCCTGTTCAACCCAACAAGGCGATTGTTGGGGCCAATGCCTTTGCTCATTCTGCTGGTATTCACCAGGATGGCATCCTCAAGGACCGCACCACTTACGAGATCATGAAGCCGGAAGATGTGGGTATCATGGAGCACACCATGGTTCTGACCGCCCGCTCCGGTCGCGCCGCTGTTCGCCATAAGCTCAAGGATCTCGGTTATGACCCAGAAAAAGCATTGTTCGAGCGGATATTTCAGCGTTTTATTAATGTGGCAGACCGGAAAAAGGAAATTACCGCCAAGGATCTCAGCAGTATTGTGGAGATCGAAATGTCCAAGGTGCCAGAAACCTACAGCTTCCTGGGCATGCAGATCATGAGTGGTGACCAGACCACACCGCTTTCGTCGGTGCGGCTGAAAAAAGGCGATGAAATTCTTACGGATGCAGCCATAGGAAACGGCCCGGTGGATGCTACCTTTCGCTGTATTGAGCGTTTGATTGGATATCAGGGTAGACTTCTCGACTATGATCTTAAGGCAATCACTACCGGCAAAGATGCCCTGGGGGAAGCCATGGTACGGGTCGAAGTGGAGGGCAAGATTTATTCGGGTGTTGGCACCAGTCCGGATGTCATCGAAGCGAGTGCCCGAGCTTACCTAAACGCCTTCAATCGCTTTCTTGCAAATAACGCTTAATTGTAATTACGGGCGGGGGTTCCCCCCGCCCTTTCCTCTAGCTTTCCTCGAGACCGCCGCTCTCGGCTACCTGCCCAACCAAAGCTTCAAAAAGAATAATAACATCCTGATTCGCTTTGCGGAGCTTCTTGGAGAGCTCCTTGCCAATAGCCCTGGTCATCAAAAGGCCAAGCCTGGGATCTTCCTCACCCAGTTGGATAAAGTGTTCTCGATTAATCACGAGAAATTCACAATCTGTCTCGGCGATCACAGAGGCTGAGCGAACTTCTTTGTCCATTAAAGCGAGTTCACCGAAAAAAACATCCTCCTCGTCTCTCATGGTGACGATGGTATATGGTTCTTGGTCTAAAGTCCGCTTATGCACACTGACCGTCCCCTTGTAAAGAATATAGAGCTCTCTACCCTCTTCACCCTCACTGATTACCTCATCCCCCGCTTTGCACTCCTGCCAGGTAACGATACTCGCCAGCTTGGTCATTCTCGCGTCATCATCTTTGAGGGCGCGACAAAGTATAATCTTGCGCAGTTTTTCGACTACGGCCTGCTCGTCCATTGTTCAATCCCGCCCCGTGTCATTTCTCATTTCCCATTTTACATTTGTCATTGCGCATCCAAAGATTGCAATACGGTTTTGGAGCACCAGAGTATCGGAGTGACTAAAAATTTCAAATAACAAAATACAAATTCCAAACAAATCACAATGCCAAAATTCAAAATTCAAAACCGGCCTTTGTCTTTGGATATTGGAATTTGGGATTTCATTGGGATTTGGTGCTTGGAATTTGATATTTTGCAATGCTTTACTTCTCCATCACTCCAGCAGGCCGCCGCAAGAGGGAAAAAACCACTGCCCCCCTCAGGGCGCGCCCAAAGCCGGAGCCTGCCGCGGCGTAGCCTGGGCGAAGCCGGAGCCTGCCGCGGCGTAGCCTGGGCGAAGCCGGGTCCTTCTATTCTTTACTGGGCTCTAATAAGGATCGCCCTAGAGTAAGACTTGATCTGATAATCCGGGCCTGGGTTGAAAACCGGTAGATTCCCGCGGAGTTCTTTGACTTCTTGCAGATTTGCTACCAGGCGGGAGATGTCCGATGTCTTCTGTGCTTCCCGCAGGGCCTCTCGCTTGCGCTGGAAGATGTTCCCTGTATTCTCCAGCATGCCAATGAGGATGGTGTTTTCCTCCTCCAAAAAATATCTGCCAAGATTGGCGAAGCTATCCCCCACAAAACGTGCCGGGAAAGTTTTTGTGATTAGCCTTCCACCTTCCACGTCGAGCAGGTCCTGGACAACGTGGGCGATGCCGGAGGCGGCTGTGGCATTGGCCAGGAGGATTCGATTGTATTCTCGGCTCAGGATGATTTCGTCGCAATGGACATTTTCCAGATACCGTTTGAATTTGGAGTCTATCAGTTCCACACAGGTGTATATATCCTTGGATATCGTCTTTACGGTCAGAACACACATCACGGTGCGCGCATCCACCTCCTGGTCGGATGCTTGAGCACTGCTGTCTGCCAGGACCAGCACCTTTGCAGCTTGTTTGATGTTGGCGCGCAGCAAGACGTTCTCATCCACGTAATCACCCCGGACAAAGCGGATATTCTGGAGGCTCGGATGGGAACGCAGATTCTCCACTTTCTCCGGCTCCACCGTGCTCACCAAGACAATGTCCTCATCGGAAAGGTCCGGGTTAACTCCCAAAATATCCTCGAGAACAGAGACCATCTCGCTTTTCCAGCCGCAAATCACAAAATGCTTCTTTAACGTTTTCTGATCGGCCAAGCCGCTCCCCTCCTTGATCTTCCATTCCACCAGCCAGGAGGCTATCCGACCGGTGATCATGCCCAGGAGCCCAACACCAAATAGCATGACCAAGACGGCAACAATCTTCCCGCCGGTGGTCAACGGCACCTTGTCACCATAGCCCACAGTGGCAGCGGTGACGAGGGTCCACCAGATTGCGTCACCCAGGTTGCTGAATCCCTGGTTATCGTGGTGCTCAAAAAGCAGCACCCCAATGGAGCTAAGCACCAAAATTAGCAAAATTGCCGCAATTAGTGGATATATGCGGCTCTTTAAGAACCTTTCCAGGAAAAGACTAAATGGGTTTCTCCTACTGCCAGCGGGTCGCTGGTGCTTCTCTCGCATGGACCAATTCACCCCTCACCAGGTGTGGTCAAATATCCGCTTGTTGGCCATGGGCGATTGAACCACTTGGGTACAGAGACCACTGAGGAAACATTAGCAGGTAGACCTCGTCGATACTTCCATTGCCATGTACTTCTCTGTGCCCTTTGGGTGCGTTGTGACTTATCGCGGTTTTGATACTGTACACCCGATTCGAAAGTGGATCAAGCGCAAAATTTCCTGCGAAAATGGTGGGTTAGAATAATCTAGCAGATATCATTCCTACCCGAGAACGTCCTTATATTCAAGCTCATAAAGATAGAGAAGTATTGCAGCAACTCCGAGGATGAGCGGGCCGTAGAGGATCC
Organism: Syntrophobacterales bacterium; assembly: GCA_050124835.1. Classification (GTDB taxonomy): domain Bacteria; phylum Desulfobacterota; class Syntrophobacteria; order BM002; family BM002; genus BM002. The sequence goes on from JASFEM010000056.1 coordinate 19,436, forward strand.
CCGCGATGCCAAATAGGTTAATACCGCCCAGGATTGCGAAGAACAGGTAAAAGGAGGAGATTCCGCCCTCCCCTTTCATCAAGTAAGGCCGAAGAAAATTGTCAATGGAGCCCACAACAACCATACTCCAGATTGCTAGAAAAAGGGCTTTTCCCCAGCTATTGATTAACAACAAGTAGACAACCGCCGGAACCCAAACAATGGCAGTACCCACAGCCGGAATCAGAGAAGTGAAAGCCATCATCGTTCCCCAAAAGAGCGGAGGAATACCGGCAATCCACAAGCCGATACCCCCGGCAAACCCCTGAGCCGCCGCAGTGGCACCGTTTGCCATCACCACCGAGCGGCTGAGATCACGGACACGCTGGATCAGTTTTTCCTCCTGCTCTTCTGATAGTGGCGACAGGTGCTTGATTCCTCCCAAAATTGCCTTTCCGTCCCGAACAAAGTAAAAGACCAAGAGAATCAAAAGCAGGCAGCGGACCACCAGCCCGGTGACATTACCCAAAAAGTCCTTGCCCCAGGAGAGAATCAATTGTCCCAATGCGGCACTACCGTCCAAAATTATCTTGCGCACATTCAGTTCCTCAAACCCCAACCTGGTAAGCTGACCGTTAACCATATTGCGGAGCGGCTGGATCCACTCCCACGAGAGCATCCTCTCGATATTTCCCTCTTTCAGCCATGAATTGACCTGCCCGAACGAGTCGGCTCCTTGGTTAACCAACACCGCGCAGAAACCTACCAGAGGAACGACCACGATCACGACCAACAATATGGTGGTAAGAAAAGCCGCAAAATTTTTCTTGTCCTTGCACCACTGAAGGATCCGCCTGTGAAAACGGTAGCAAACCGAGGTGAGTACGATAGCGAAAACAACTGTACCCACGTAAGGTCTGAAGAGA
>JASFEM010000057.1:0-19704 GCA_050124835.1 Syntrophobacterales bacterium
GAGAGCTAGAGCGAGCAGAATGGAACCGATGACTGCGCCGATGAGTATTATTTTTTTTCTTCGGGCCGGATGTCGTTCAGGAGAGCGGTCGATGAACGGCAATGCCATGATCAACGCGACTAGGCCACCGGGGATTATAGCGGTTGCCAATACAGTCAAGGGTCCCTTAAAGATTGCCACCAGCTGATTCAGAGATAGGACCCACCACTCAGGCTTGGGCACATAAGTTGCGTCCGTGGGGTCGGCAGGATCGCCTAAAGGTGCGGGCCAATACCACGAAACCAGCCCCAGGACTACAGTGACCACGAGGAACAGAAAGAGCCAACGGTTAACGATATTGGGAACGAAAGGTACTTTTTTCTGTTGATCTCCCTCTTCACCGGTGAGTGGCCCGGAAATTCCCCGATACCAAAGAAAATGGAAGTGAACCGCAATTAACAACAGGAACAGACCCGGCAAAATGATGGTGTGCAGGACGTAAAACCGAGTCAAGGCGACGATGCCGGTTCTTGGGCCTCCCTGTAGCATTCTGACGAGGAAATCTCCCAATACGGGGACCGAAGACATAATGCTGTTACGCACCTGAGTTGACCAGTAGCCTTTCTGGTCCCAGGGGAGTAAGTCGCCGGTAATGATGAATGCGGGCAAGATGAGCATCACCAGCACCCCGGAGATCCAGACCATTTCGCGGGGCGGTTTATAACCCCCAACGAAGAATGCCCTGAGCAAATGGAGACCCACGACCACCAAAAGAAGATTCCAGGCGTAATAATGCACTCCCCTGACCACGTCGCCAAAAGGAACGTTGAACTGGGCGTAGTCCACACTGTCATATGCAGCACCGGGCGCAGGCGAATAGTAAAAGGCCATGAAGGCCCCGCTTATAAAAAGCAGGACCACCAGAACCAGACTCAGAGAACCGCAGAAGCGGGACCAGGACAGCCCATGGCTGGGGACTTCTAAGTCTCGCACCCGGGCAACAAGGGTGTCCAGGGCCAACCACTCAAGCAAAGGTTTGGATCGGTTCTCGGTTTCCATCATAGCGCTTTTCTCAGAATAAAATCCTCAGCGGCTGAATTTGAGGGTCATTGCCTTGGTGGCTTTGGAGTGATCGCTACCTGAATCATCGAACACCGCCATGGCAAAGCTGTACTGTTTCCTGGGGTCGAAGGCAACATCGTCATCATGGCCGGTATTTAGCTTGCGGTAAAGCATGACTGTCCAGCCGCCATCGGTATAACGACTGACCGCCTTGACGTCAAAGCGGGAGCCGGACGGTTTTTTGGGAAGGCGAAAAGGGATGATATCTCCAGGTTTGAAGACGGAATAGTCAGCGATCTCAACCGCCTCTTTGATTAGCAAAAATCCGGGAACCGAGGGCTTTTGGGTCGGATCCTGCATGAAGCGAGGTTTTGATTTGTCCTCGGTCTGATTCTTAACGTCTCCACCTTCGCCGGTGTCTTTGACTCGTCCCGTCTCCCGGTACGCTCCGGAGGGTCTGCCAGCCACGGTGAGCCAGGCGTCATCAGCATAGTCGTAAGGGGCAGACCGCGCCGCCTTCCAGTGCCACAAATCACCTTTCTCGGCAGCGGTCTTGGTGGCGAAACTCCAATGCTCCCTGGGTTCGTCCGGGGGACTGTGGCAAGTTATGGCGCAGCCCCTGGTGGCGAACTTGTTGATTCGGGTAATTTCGAACAGCAGGGCAATACGGTCCTCGTTGCCTTCGAGGTGAATCCACTTCTCACCATCAAACTGCCAAGATTGCTTGGTTACACTCCTGGTGGAATCCAGCCATTTGAAAAGGAAGTATATGGTATCGTCTGTGTAGATGGCTTGGCTGAAAACGGTTTCCTCTTTTTCACCAAGACTCCCTCTTCCTTTCACAGGGACCAGTACCGCAGGTGCCTTCTGCCAGATCGGGTCATCCAGACCGGTGGGAGCTTTGTGGACGTGGATGGCGTTAATGACCAGTTGGGCTGCCAAGCCCAACTGGTCAAGCCCCAAGAGCATGCCGCCCAGGACTAAAACCATGGCCAGACTCAGGTTTACAATTATCCTTCCGCGCATGGGGCGCCTCCTACCTATCAATGTCGCCTATCAAATTTCTAGCGGCTGAATCTCAGGGTCATGACCTCGGAATCATAAGAGTCCTCGTCACCTGAATCATCAAACAGGGCCATGGCAAAGCTGTAGCTTTTCCTGGGGTTGAAAGCGACGTCGTCGTCATTGCCGGTGTCAAGCTTGCGGGAGAGCATGACTGTCCAGCTACCGTCACGGTAATGGCTGACCGCCCTGATATCGGAACGTGAGCCTGCGGGCATTTTAGGCATGCGGTAAGTGAGCATATCACCTGGTTTGAAGGCGGAATAGTTGGTGATGGCTACTGCATCATCCGCGAGCAGGACTCCGTTTTTGCCGAGCTTCTTTCCAGGAGCCAGCTGGTACATGGGCTTAGATTTGTCTTCGGTCATATTCTTCTTATCGCCGCCACCACCGGCGTCACTCTTGCGGCCACCCTTTTTCTCGCTGATTACGGTCACCCACGTATCATCAGCGAATCCGGCGGGATCGGAACGAGCTGCCTTCCAGTGCCACAAATCACCTTTTTCAGCAGCCGACGTTGTTCCAAACTTACCGTCCTTAGCATTGGGCGCTCCTTCCGGGACGTGGCAAACGACGGCACAACCCTTGGTAGCGAATTTATTGATCCTGTCGATTTCGAACAAAAGGGAAATCCGGTCCTCGTTACCCTTCTGATGGACCCACTTCGTGCCATCATATTTCCAGGCTCCTTTGGTCACGCTCAAGGTGGGATCCTTCCATTTGAACAGGAAATAGATGCTGTCGCCTGTGTGAATCGCTTTGGTGGTCACTGTGGCCTTTTTACCTTCGAATTTCTCCTTGCCCTCGAAGGGAATCTGAACCGCTCCTGCCTTCTGCCAGACCGGATCGTCCAGTCCGGTGGGAGCTTTCTTGACACGGTCAACGTTGAGGGTCATTTTGGTGGCGCCTTCCAGGTCATGGGAAACCAGAAACATGCCCCCAAGGACCAAAGCCAAGGCCAGTGCCATGCTTATTACCATCCGTCCTTTCATTAGCTTACCTCCTCCAGAACTTCTATGGGTTGATGTCAAACGGTCAAAAAGACCATCAAATTGCCTTCCTCAACTTTGTGCTGCAAAACGGTCAACGGCCTTGTCGGCGGACCAGCAATGTTCCTCCCATCACCATTGAAGCGCCCAGAATGACAAGGACACACAAAAACCTCTTCCTCCTCCCGCCAAATCACGTTACAGGCCAGGTGAGTGCAGGTGGAAGAAAAAACTCTGAGGTTGCCACCGGCTTCGGTCTTGGCCCAGACAAAGCCCCGCTGCGGCAAGACCAACCAGCCGTCCTTGACCATGAACTCGTAGGAGAGCATCTCCATGCTGCCAGGATTGAGATCCTCTACGGGACCAAAATCGATCCATTTGCCTGTGCCCTTATTCAAGGATGGGGCAATGACGTAGGAGGCAAGGGGTACCCCGGTGACGAGTGCAGCCACCCCGGTCAACGCGGCTGTTTTGATAAACGCTCGTCGGCTGGAATGGAGCTTATTTTTGTTGGCCTTGCTGGTATCTGTATTTTGAGTCACACGCTCTCCCGAGTAGGATATGGCGGTTTTTTACTGGTACGGAATTCGATCGCGCCACGCCAAAACGGAGGGAAGCCCCCTCAGGTCCTTGATGGCCACAGCAATCAGGCGAGACGGAGCGGGTCATGTGATAAGGATGTTTCTCTATTATATCTATAGATTTCGTAGGAAATTATAAATCGAAAAGTTAACAAGAACATGACCCGAACATTACCATTTGGTAATGTTTGCAAAAAAGCTAAGTGAGAGGTTTTCGAGGAAGGCTTACTGTGAAGATACTGCCTTTGCTCGGTAAGCTGGAGACAGCGACATCACCACCGTGGGAGCGGGCGATCGCCATGACCAGGCTGAGCCCCAGACCGACGCCAGCTTCAGATCTACTGCGATCGCATCGGTAGAATCGATCAAAGATGTTGGCCAGCTCATCCCCTGATATCCCAACTCCTGTATCTCTGACGGAAACATACGTCTGACTACCATCACCATCAACAGAGACCGTAACGGTTCCATCAGGCGGGGTATATTTTATGGCATTATCCAGAAGATTCGCCACCATTCGTTGAAGCCTCTGGATATCGCCATGGACATGAGTGCTGCTAGGTAGTGTGGCGACAACAGTTATATTCTTATCTTCAGCCAGTGGCTGAAACAGTTCACAGGCGTCGCCCACCACCCTGGTCAGATCAACTTCCTGCATGGCAAGATTGCCTGCTCCCGCCTCGAGTTCGGAGATGTCCAGCATGGTCTCTATCATTTGAAGGAGATGGTCGCACTCCTCTATGGTGTTGGCAGCCATGGTCTCGAACTCGTCCAGGGACTTGCCAGTAGTTAGGGTCATCTCCGCGATACCTCGAATTCTGGTGATGGGGCTTCTCAGGTCGTGAGCAATGCTGTCGGTCATTTCTCTCATCCCGTTTATCAAACTATTTATACGGTCCAACATTGTGTTGAAAGTACTTGCCAGTCTTTCGATTTCACCGCCTCTGGCTTTCAACGGAACCCGCCTTTCAATGGCGCCTTTAGATATAGACTCAGCTGTCTGGGTAACTTCTTCAATATCCTGAAGGGCTCGCCTGGCCATAAACCATCCAATTAGAGCACCAAAAATCATTAGAGCAGCCATTATGATAAAGAACCTTTCTCGAAAGGCTTCCAGAAATCTTTCATCATCGTCCAGGGACTTACCCATCTGGATGATTTTGCCGGGCCCGATAATGCCGTAAAGAATGCGGACTTTATGTCTCCGTTGTGGAATAGCCAGTGTCTCGAAGACATGAGCCGTGCCAGTTGATATCCTCTGCAATGCAGATCTGTTGACGCTCATATTCGGCCAGGATGCCATATCTGTTGAGGCAAGCTCTTCACCCTTTGGTGTCAGAACACGCAAAAATATCCTGTCCAGCCCAACTGACGCAGCGTCATGGGTGATGTCGAGCTCGACCGCATCGACCCCTTTGAGAGCCAGATGAGAAGAGAGCTCTCCCACCTCAGCCAAGAGTTCCTGGTCGGTGCGTTCTCGGAGACCGGAGGCGATCAGGAGGTTGAAAACAAGGTAGGCCGCAAAGGAGGAAATGGTGAAAATGAGCGCATACCAAAGAGTCAACCGGAATGCCAACGTACGCGGCAGTCTAAGCTTCTTTGAGAACATAGCCCACTCCGCGAATGGTGTGGATGAGCTTTGTGTCGAAGTCTTTATCAATCTTATCCCGCAATCTGCATATCCGTGCTTCCACGACATTTGTTTGCGGGTCGAAATTGTAGTTCCAAACATGTTCCATAATCATGGTCTTGGAGACGACCTTTTCTCGATTACGCATAAGATATTCAAGCAGGGAAAACTCCCGAGGTTGTAGATCGATTCCCTGATCTCCCCTGACCACCTCACGTGTGAGAAGATTCATGGAGAGTTCACCAACCGTAAGGGTGGTAGGCTCTGAGACACCGCTTCCCCTGCGAATGAGTCCCTGGACGCGTGCCAGCAGTTCGGCAAAGGCAAAAGGCTTGGTCAGGTAATCATCACTCCCTGTCTGCAGCCCTTTGACCCGATCGTCCACCGTGCGCTTAGCACTGAGAATAATAACGGGTGTGTTTAGCTCTTGCCGCCTCATTTCATCGATGAGACTCAAACCGTCCATTTTCGGCAGCATGATGTCCACAATGGCAGCATCGTAAGGCTCAGTTAAAGCCAAATGTAACCCTTTTTCGCCATCAGTAGCGTGATCCACAGCATAACCTGCCTCCGTAAGTCCCTTAGAAATGAAGGAGGCGGTCTTGAGGTCATCTTCTATCAAAAGTACGCGCATGATTACGGAACACCCCTGTCTTTCACCAAAGAGAACCTGGTACCTTGGGCCAGGTCAGAGCTCAAAGGATTGCAGATTTGAGATTGCAGATTGAGGTTGCATGCTTTTTTATTATGTGTTTCTAAGCTGTTAAATCTGCATTCTAAAATCTAAAATCGTTGGGCTCCATCACTCCGGAAGACCGCCGCAAGAGAGAATAGAACATTGAAGCACCCTCGGTGGTCAGTTAGGTCCCCAATTCTTGACTTAGTAAGACGGGCCATATTTTCTGGGCAGTCAATTATAACGTGTTTATATCACCTGTGTCGTCTCATTTAAACAGGGCTTTACAACAAGGAAGGGCACAAGGGGGATGAGCCTGTAGTAGAAACATTATATAAGATATAGGCTGGGCTTTGGCAGCCAGAGCTTGACGTCCAAAGCCCAGCACTTATCACATTTCCATCTAAAGAACCGTTTGGGTCACAGGTTTACAATTTCAGAGCTTTCGCTTTAATCCAATCCTGTAACGACGCTCACGACGCGTCGATTTTGGCTGCGTCCCTCCGGTGTATCGTTGGTGGCAATGGGGTTGCCCTCTCCATACCACTGCACGACTATCCTGTCTCGATCAATGTTGAAGTTGTTCGCCAGGTAGTCGGCAACACCTTCGGCTCTGCGGTGCGACAACCACATGTTGTATTCCTCGGGTCCCATGCTGTCGGTATATCCTGCTAAAACAACATACGCTTCAGGATTGCTCTGCAGAAATTCTCCAAGCTCATCCAGCTCGGCACGAAACTCTGGAGAGATGCTGTGGCTGTCGAAGGCGTACAGAATATTATCGCTCTTGATCCCAACGACTCTGGATATGGTAGCAGCTTCCACCACTTCAGTTTCTCTGATCACATAAAGAGGTCCGGTAATATATTCTTCCTTGTCAACCACATCATCAAACTGCATAACCCTAGAGCTCGCGTTTACAGAAGCAATATCCTGCAAAAGCTTCTGGCTTTTTGGTGTCGTTGCTGAACTGATCAAATAAAAAGAGACATCGTGTTTGGAGGCAATCTCCTTTGCCTCTTCCACAGGCCATCTCTTTGGCTTGCTCAGCGTGTGTTGGCCGTCGGAAAAAATGAAGATCGCGGTTCGCCCGGACGTTTTGGCCAGGATGGGGTCGAGGTTATTGATCGCGTCTCCAAGAGGTGTTGGTTGATTCTCATAGGCTAAATTTAGCTTTTCAGTCGCCAGTGACCCAATCGCTTGCTCGAACTTCCCCCGGTCATAAGGCTGCATGGGGTAGTAGGTCTTCCACGGCGTGAACATGTACAAGCCGGCGTTGAAACCTAAATCCGGCAGTATTTGGTTTCTCTGCTGCAGGATCTTCTTAGCCATGTCAACTTTTTTCATGCCCGTATCTTTGTAAGACTTCTGCATGGTGCCGGAAGCATCGAACAAGATGATGAAATTATCCGCAGTTCTTACAAAGTCCTCTTCCATAGAAACTGATTCAATCGTATCTTTTTTGGTGATAACCTCGGCAGCTGTAGCACCTGTTGCAATCAAGCCCAAGGCTAACAACGCAAAAATTGCCAAAAAACCTGCCCTTTTAGCTATTTTTGTCCTCATGTTCAAACCCTCCTTTGTTATTTGTAACCTGAGGATTGCATGCGTCACAATCATCTTTACACTGCATGCCATATCTATATAAATTTTAACGATAAGAACGAAAATACGGTTTTACAACTAATGAAACCAAAAAATTTGGCGAGTAAAGTATGATTCAGGCTCATGTGAAAATCAGTCTGAGAGCAAATCATCAAGTTGTCAAAGGCAAGATTGGCAGGTTTTGGGGCTACTGAGCCAGGTGAACGGTAAGGTAGAGATCACCGGTCCCGCGATCTTGGATTAGACCTTTTCCCTTGAGCCGCAGCCGCGTACCAGACCGTGTTCCGGGAGGAATCCTTACTCTTAATTTTTCGCGCCCTTGGCCCCGGTCAATGGCGATGGTCACCCATGTCCCGCGCTGGGCTTCCTCTGAATCCAGGGTAAGGTTGTAGGTTAGATCTTCAGCTTTGGCAGTAATTCGTTCGGTTTCATTTGGCAGGGATTTTGGCCTTCCTAGAAGAAAACGGCCAACTTTTTCTCCCAAGCGCTTCAAAAAACCGTAAGGCTTGATTTGCGGTGTATCAAATCTTTCCACATGGGGCCGCCTCTCGGGCCCGCGCATGCGTGTCCTCGCTGATCCGAATGGACCCCAGACGAAGACACCTCCAAAGAAAATGCCACGGCCGCCAAAGAACACCTGGTCGAAAAAGCGCTGGTCAAAGCGAAACCCAGCCTTTTCAAACTCTCTGAAAAGGTCTTGAAAAACACTGGCAAATCGAGGATCCTTGAAGAGATCCTGAAAGATTTCCTGCTGTGAATAGCGAAAGCCTCCGCTAGCCATCCTCTCTTGGGGTCCTGCTCTTAACCATTGATCATACTGCGCACGCTTTTCAGGGTCTATCAATACCCCATAGGCCTCGGCAATCTCCTTGAAGCGCTCTTCCGCTTTGGAATCACCGGGGTTGTGGTCAGGGTGGTATTTGAGAGCCAGCTTTCGATAGGCTTTTCTAATTTGATCTTCAGAGGCGTCAGCAGAAATATCGAGTATTTTGTAATAATCCTTCATTGCCGTTATCTATCAATTCTCCTGAAAAAAACCCTTAAAGGTCGTCAATTACGTGAGTTGAAATCTACCTATTCAGAATATCAAATGAACCGAGGACAAACAAACTAGATGCCAAGGTGGACAATATTCCCAGACGCGTCCGTGTCCGAGGTCTGTCTAATGAATGCGGTCAAAAGTCATGACTCCTCAATCCACTTGGGAAGTTTCTCGGTGACCAGCCATTCGATGGTGTCTCTTGTTTGCCTGAATGCGTCCAGGCTGTCGAAATAGGGATCCCGCACATGCCAGTGAATAAGCCTGCCTTTAAATGAGGGAGGAAAAGCGTTTTCGAAGGAGTATGAGGCGAGGTCTAAAATTAGTTGGAATCCATCAATGGTTATCTCACCTAATCCTTTGGAATAAAGCCCTTCAGTGGATACGCCTATCTCCTCTAGTACCCTAAAGGTCTCCTCAGGTATATAACCAAGAGCACTCATGCCAGCGGAAGCAGCTTCAATGTGCTTACCCCAGTGGTGTCTGGTCAAAGCTTCTGCCATGACACTTCTACAAGCGTTTCCAAAGCAGAGAAATAAGACTTTCTTCATTATGGCATATACCAGGAGGGGGAATGAATACCAGATCTAGCGAAACATAATATATGATAGCTTTACACGAACTTAAATTAAGCATTGTGTCTAAGCTTGTCACGCTATCCTGGCCAGTGAGGAGAAAAGCTGTTCAACCATTTGCTTTGCTCTTTGGCGCTCCCAAGCAGAGCGAAACTCCGAGCCCAGACTCCTAAAAATCCGGTCTATGGGGGTGATTGACGGTTGCGAATCTTCTTCACCCCCATCATCGTACGTTTCCCCAGGCATTGGTGAGGTTTTTGCGCATATTGGGTTGTAGCCAGGTTTTCTGAAAGGCCAGTCAATTTTCCAGTGAAAAAAATCATGTAGAAGTTCTGAGGCTCCTGGTGTGAGCAGCCTTACTGGATCAATCCGTCGCCCGAACCTCTCTTCAGCTAAACGGAAAAAACTCTTGGTAAAATCAACATCGCTGATCACGAGTCCGTAGAGATACCAGTCCTGGACGGTTTTGAGAATGACTTTTTTTTCACCGCTGCTCAGCTCTCGAAAGGCTCGACAGAAAAATCCCTGGCATGCCATAGCGCCGTGATGTGAGAGACCGCGCCAGTCTATGGAGTTGTTTCCCAGAGCAAGTGGGTGGAGCATGCAGCCCACCCGAGTTTCAGAAGGATCGACAAAACCGACAAATTCACAGGAATAGAAATCTGGATCAGCAAGCTGAGATTGCTCATCTCTTATGATTTTATCAGAGAAATGCAGAATGGCCGAGATGGTCCGGTCTGTACTGGCAAATGTTTCCGTCCTTGCCCTTAGCCTGCGAATCAAGCCTTCTCGCCCCAAATCCTGGAAATTGTACAAGCCGCAGCACCAGGCACACGACTTTTGCCCGTCTGGTTGACAGAGATGTGGATCAGAAGGTGATGCGGTCGCTTGTTTTTTCAAACCCTGACTCCCCAAATCAACAATCCCAAATCTCTCTGGTGAACGGTAAAGGGTGAAGAGTGAACGGTGAACAGTGAACTGAAAAGAAACCCTTATTTAAATCCGCAATCCCCAATCCGCAATCCGCAATCCGAACTCTCTCTGGTGAACGGTAAAGGGTGAAGAGTGAACGGTGAACAGTAAACGGAAATGATATCCTTCTACAATCTGCAATCTACAATCTACAATCGGAAATCCGCAATCGGAAATCCCTTTATTCTTCATTTTGAAGTGGGAACAGTTTTCTGGCGATATCGATTCTGGTTTCGTTGCCGTATTTGCGATCGAATTCCTCCGGCGCGTCCTTCCAAAAAATGCTTCTGTAGATTGCAGACTTGGCGAATTTATCCACTCTTTCTTTGTGGTCGATGCTGCAAGAATCCTTTGTTGCGAGAATCTTTAGATCTCCGACAATATCTCCACTCTGGTCGAATCCGCGCAGCAAGACACAGCCGCAATCAAGATAGATTAAAGCGACCCCTATTGTCGCCGGTTCGTCCGTATATACATCGCTGCAAGCGGCTGCTATGGCTTTGCCGTGAAGGTCCTCCAGTTCAGCCGCTATCTTGGACCTTTCTTCCATAGTAAATCCTTTCACCTCGTTTTCCCCTGTGGACTTTTTGTCGAGGATGTCCGTCGGTATGAATGCGCGGACCTTCTAGAACTATTTATTATGGTACGGAAAACCTGGTCCTGTGGGCAAGGTCCAGTTTCAATGGCTTTGCCAGCCGAAAAGGCTTAAGACATGAGGCGCAAGGCGCAGGGAAGAAAAGAATATTCAAGATTCATTTTGTCCTATGCCTTGTACCTTGGGCCCTGTGCCTTTTCCTTGGGCAGCTCAAAGCCAGATAATCTTATTCTTTACTCAGGGTTTTGTTGCTCCATACCGTTTGAGTTTCTTTGCCACGACTTCCATTTCAGTATCTGGGAGGATGATGGGCTCGCCGATACACTTGCTGCGGTAATAAATTTCTGCGCAAAACTCTATCTGTTCTGCTATGGCAAAAGCGATGGGTAAATTCTCACCACCTGCGAGCAAACCGTGATTGGCAAGGAACACTGCCTTCCTATCCCTCATGGCCGCAAAAGCGTTCCGGGCCATCTCCTCTGACCCAAAGGTGGCATACTGGGCACACCTCACATTATTTCCAGCAAGTGCCACCATATAGTGAACAGCAGGCAGCTCCCAGTTCAGACAGGATAGTGTGGTGGCATACATGGAGTGGACGTGGACCAAACCATCAATGTCTTTTCTTTTCTGGTAAATAAACCTATGCATGGGGAGCTCGCTGGAAGGGTCTCGTTTGCCGTCGACAATCTCCCCATCGAGTCGAACAACAACAATATCTTCAGGAGTGGTTTCAAAGTATCCAAGTCCAGTTGGCGTAATGGCTATGAGGTCATCCTGACGATTCAAGATGCTCAGATTCCCTCCAGTCCCGGTAGTGAGCTGATGGGTTATCAGTTTCTTGCCGTACTCTACGAGAAGCCTTCGCTCATTTTCCAAAAGCATGCTATACACCCGCCATCTATCTGGAACGTCCTGACTACTGCTTCTTGCAAACCGGTTTGGCCCGCGCTGTTAAAAGTGGAGGAAGCATACTGCTGAGAGCTCAAAAAAGTCAAGCTTTTGTGAGGTTAACGGCAGCGGAGAAACCAGAACCACACCGGGAAAAACGGTTTACTTTTTACCCCTGATGGTGTAATAAAGCAAAGGCAAGTCAATAATATGTAATCACTATATTTTTGGATTAAAACCGCTGGCTGTTGAGGACAAATTAATGCTCGCATATGAAGAGAATCCCGAGCAGGTTGAGCGCGCTGATCTGGTCGTCGGCTTGCCGACTCACAACGACGTGGAAAATATAGCTCATCCAACGACGGAGGCAGCTAAAGGCCTTTTGGATTACTTCGGTGATAAGAATTCAGTGATTATCAACTGTGACAACCATTCGGAGGATGGAACTAAAGAAGCATTCTTGCAGACCCCCAGCGAGATTCCCAAGATATACCTGTCAACACCACCCGAAACTAAGGGTCGGGGTTACAACCTGAGAAACCTCATCGACAAAGCCATCCAACTTCAGTCCCAGGCGGTGATTGTGGTGGACGCTGATCTCCAGAGTATTACATCCCATTGGATCAAGAACCTTGGGGAGCCCATCTTCGCAGGGTTTGGTTTTGTTGCGCCCCTGTATGTGCGCCACAAGTATGAAGGGGCTGTGGCCAACAGCATCATTTATCCGCTTACCAGGGCCTTATACGGTCGCCGTGTTCGTCAGCCCATTGGTGGCGATTTTGCCTTTGCCACCAACTTGGCAGAGACCTACCTGCATCATCCTAGCTGGAATGATAGAGTGGGGCAGTTCGGTGTGGACATCTGGATGACTACCCTGGCCATCTATGAAGGTATTCCGATTTGTCAGTCTTTTGTGGGCCGACCCAAACTCTACCGCGATAACGGGCAAATTGTCCCTTCCGACCCGGCCTTTTCACAGATTGTCGGAACGTTGTTGGACCTGATGATACTTTTTCAGGATTTATGGGGCAGGGTGAAGTGGAGTAAACCGACAGCTATATACGGTTTCGGCATGGGCGAGGTGGAACCACCTGAGCCCATTGAGGTCTCGCAAACAGAACTTCACGAGGGTTTTGTCCAAGGCTTCGAAAATCATCAGCAACGCTGGGAATCCGTCTTGGAAAACAACATTTACAACAAACTGGGTGAGATCAGGGAACTTCCCCTGGCGCACTTTAGTTTTCCCTCGGAAATCTGGGCCCGGATTCTTTATAGTTACTGTGTGGCGTACAAAAGCGAAGTGGTTGAGCGCGAACCATTATTGCATTCTCTGATACCGCTATTCTTGGGTAAAAACCTATCCTTCGTCAAGAAAACAGAAAGGATGTCCATTCAGCAGGCTGAGGAATACATCGAGAATGAATGCATGATTTTCGAAGAAGCAAAGCCCTATTTGCTCAACAAATGGGGAGATGTTTGATCGGTTGGACTTGCTTGTTGTCTGAGCAATGCTTGTTCCAGTCGGGAGGAAAAGATTATGGCGAAAATATTGGTTGTGGACGATGAAGAGCACATCCGTCTGCTCTATTCCGAGGAACTCAAAGAGGAAGGCTACGATGTCATCACTGCGGAAGGCGGGCATGGATTATTGGAACGCATTGAACAGGACAGCCCTGATCTAGTGGTCCTGGATATCAAGATGGTGGACTACGATGGTCTGGATCTTCTCCAGGATATTCGCAATAAATTTTATGACCTACCTGTTATTCTTTCCACGGCCTACGATACCTTCAAGGAGGATATGAAATCTATCGCCGCCGATTTTTATGTGGTTAAGTCTTTCGATCTTACTGAATTAAAAAAGAAAATCAGTATGGCCCTGGAAGCCAGCGGTGCCTCTTAAGATGAGGGGTATGATGTTTTTGGGGCTACCACTAAGACTATAATTCCCTCCAAGTCCATGGCGCCGGCATACCCACTGCAAGTCTAAACTAGTTCAGATAACAACCTAGCCCAAGTTATTCACAAACCGGATACTGCGAGCGCAGATACAATCGTCCTGTTATCTGGTCAACAGGGTTTTTCACCGACCAGCTAGCATGATGTTCAGCTAGTGCATGGCGTGTGCGAACAGATACAGGCTCATCATACCGAAAAGGATGTTCGGTACCCAGGCGGCCAGAATTGGAGGTAGACTACCGGTATAGCCGATAGAAACAACTAGCTGAAATACCAAAAGATAGATGAAAGCCAGGGAGACACTCGCGGCGACTCCCACCGCGATGCCACCTCGTTTTCCCTGGAAGAGGGCAACGGCGATTCCAAGGAGTGCCATAATGACTGGGGTAAAGGGAAAGGCGATCTTGGCCTGGAAATCCACCTGATAACGGGTCGCGTCGTATCCCTCACTTTGTATTTTGGCAACATAACGGCCGAGTTCAGCAAAGGTCATCTCTTCAGGTTTTTTCTCAAGATGCTGGAAATCCTCAGGACGTTCCTTTAATTTCAGGCGATACTGCTGGAACTGCTCCATGGTAAAGTTGCCATCTCTGCTGCGGTGAAGAAGAATGCCGTCCGAGAAGACCCAACCCTCCCCCTCCCACTGGCCCTTCCGGGCATCCAGTCGTTTCGATAACCGAAAGGTGCGGTCAAATATGTAGATGGTGACCCCCTCAAGCATCTGGCGTTTTGGATGCAGTACACGAATATTGTATAGTGCTCGATCGCTTCTGTACCATATTTTTTCCTGAGTAAAGCTGCTCGGGAGCGGCCGCTCCTTCACCTTTACATCCCAGATATAGTTTGCCCGGGAACTGGTAAATGGTACGACATATTCAATGAGGGCAAAGTCCGCCAGACTCATCAGGAGAGCAATTGCGACTACAGGCCCGGCAATGGGAATCGGGCTAACACCACTGGCCTTCAAGGCCATAAGTTCATTGCTACGAGCGACCAAACCAAGGGTGATAAGAGTGCCCATGAGAACAGCCATGGGTATACCCTGTTGCACAATGAGAGGGACTCTCAGCAAAAAGTATTGCAGGGTTTGGGAGAAGGGGATTCTGGCCTCATTGAAATCATCAATCGTTTCGAAAAATTCGACGACCAGGTATATGGCAATAAACACCCCTAGGCAGATTGCGATAATCTTAACAAGCTCCCGGCTAATGTAACGGCTAATGATGCTCATGCGCTCTATTCACCACGGAGATAAATCCAAATTTCAAAAAACGGTCATTGCCTTAATGTTGCACGAACGCTTGAGGGCTGAACCATTCCCTCCGCCCCCCCCTCGTCTCTCCAATCCGCCCCATGTCTTTTCAGCAACGGACAACGCGCCGTCGCCGTGACGGCTATGGCGCGCAAGCGGACAACTGACTACGGACAAAGAGTCCTCTGACTCCTGTTCTTTTCGTTCAAAATCGGGCTCAGAAAGCCCCCTCTGGAACCAGACAAGTCCCATATTCGTTACTCCTATACAATAATCATCCCATTTAGTCATCTTGTTTTGGATGCTGTGCTTTGGTCTCTTGAGTTCGTTTCGTCCGCTTGTGGGGAATTGTCCTTACAATTTAGAATTTTTTCCGTGAGCTAACATTTGACAAACTGCTATGACGAGGGTCCGTATGGCGAGGTGTGCCAAGTTATTGGCGTGAACGTTGCATCCAAGGGTTGATGGCAAAGCAAAATCGCTTGACAGTTTCTGAAACCTTGTGCTATTCGTAGGGAGCCTTTATAACTGATTAAGATTTCTAACTAACTTGGAAATGGTAGCCATGGACCACAATTCAAAAAACAAAGGGTCTGGAGATAAGGATAATCTGGGAGCATTCACCGACGACCTTGATCTCCGGCTGGATGATAAGGACGACGACGAGGAGATTATTGATCTGGTGGATGCCATTGAGGAAGAGGATTCATCCTCCACCGATTTTTCTGAAAACGAAGATACTTCAAAAGAAGAAAATGAGATTTCATTAGAAGATTTTGATCTGGATTCAGAATTGGGGGGCGATGAGCTTGAACCAGATACAGCAAGTGAACCTTTGGAGGATGCCAAAGCATCCGAAGCCGACACTCTGGAAGAGGAATTGGAACAGATGTTAGCAGGCGATGAGATGGCAAGCGATACTCCTGCTGCGGGAGCAGATGAGGCCACAGAAGAAGAAGATCCGGTTACCGACGAAGCACTCGCCGCACTTTTTGACTCTCACGAACTGGAAGTTGCTCAGCTTCTGGAGGAAGCCGCTGGAACGAGTGGGGAAGATGAGGAGGCTGCTGTTGCGGAAGCACCTTCTGTTGCCGAGGAGGATATACCCGAAGAGTTGTTGGCTGACCTACAGATGGAGTCCGAAGGTGCACCCGAAGAGGCCGTTGCTGCCCCAGCAGAGGTGGCTGCGGGCGAAGAGTTACCCCCGGCTGCTGTCGAGGAGGAGCTTCCCGAAGATCTTTTTGCTGATATTGAGATGGAGCCAGAGGATGTGACCGAGGAGGCTGCTGTTGCGGAAGCACCTTCTGCAATCGAGGAGGAGCTTCCCGAAGATCTTTTTGCTGATATTGAGATGGAGCCAGAGGATGTGACCGAGGAGGCTGCTGCTGCGGAAGCACCTTCTGCAACCGAGGAGGAGCTTCCCGAAGATCTTTTTGCTGATATTGAGGCGGAGCCAGAGGATGTGACTGAAGAGGCTGCTGTTGCCCCAACCGAGATCACTGAGAGCGAAGAGTTGCCCCCGGCTGCCGCTGAGGAGTTGGCAGCGCTAGTCAGCGCGCAGGTAGAGGAAGTGGTAACCCGTCTGGTGGAAGAGCGACTGCCCTCCATTGTCGAGCAAACCATTGCGCAGGAGATCGAAAAGATTAAGTCATCTCTGGAATCAGGGGAATGATTATCCCCCGCGATTGTTAGCGGGTCTGAAATGGGGGTTATTTGCATAATCCCCATTTTCTTTTGCTTTAAAGGTCAGTTGTCCGTTGCCAGTTGTCCGTGGTAAAAGATAATGCCAGGACTGGTATTTATTTCTTGGCTTGTGACGCTGATTTTGAGTGATGAGTTGGGAGTGCTCTGCAATAATAGACCTCTCGGTCACAACGGACCACGGACGATTCAGAAGGAAAATGGTATGAAGAAATTATTGCTCGCCAAAGCCTATGAACCTGCAGAGGTCGAGGTGAGATGGTACAGATTTTGGGAAGAACAGCAATTGTTCCGGGCAGACGAGAACAACAAGACACCTGCTTACTCTATAGTCATCCCTCCCCCCAATGTGACCGGTGATTTACACATGGGACACGCCCTTAACAATACCCTTCAGGACATTCTCTGCCGATATAAGAGAATGCAGGGATATAACGTGCTGTGGATGCCAGGAACGGATCACGCCGGCATCGCCACCCAGAATGTGGTGGAGCGTCAGCTCGCAGAAGAGGGATTGGATCGGCACGAGTTGGGAAGAGATCAGTTCATCGAAAGAGTGTGGGAATGGCGAGAACTCTATGGTGGTAAAATCATCAATCAACTCAAAAGGCTAGGAGCGAGTTGCGACTGGAGTCGGGAACGCTTTACCATGGACGAGGGTCTTTCCGAGGCCGTGCGACGGGTTTTTGTGTCGCTCTACCATGAGGATCTGATTTACCGTGGCCAACGGATTATCAACTGGTGCCCCCGCTGCATAACCGCGCTGGCCAACTTGGAAGTAGAGGCTGAAGAGAGGGCTGGACGGCTTTACCATATCCGCTATCCTTCCTCGGATGGAAGTGATGGTCTGGTAGTGGTCACCACCCGTCCGGAGACCATGCTGGGAGATACCGGCGTGGCAGTACACCCGGACGATGATCGCTATCGGGAGTATATTGGCAAGACTGTGATACTACCTCTGCTAAACCGGGAATTGCCTGTCGTTGCCGATGAATATGTTGAGATGGCGTTCGGTTCCGGCACCCTGAAGGTAACTCCAGCTCATGATCCGTACGATTTCGAAATTGGTCAAAGACACGGGCTACCACTGCTCAAAGTGATGGATGATCAGGGCGTTATGAATGAGGAGGCCGGTCCCTATGTGGGACTGGATCGCGATGTCTGTCGTGAAAAGATAGTCGCGGACCTTAAAGAACAAGGATTTCTACTGAAGATTGAGGACTATCGACATCGTGTGGGTCACTGTTATCGCTGTAAGACAATTATTGAACCGACACTATCAAAGCAGTGGTTTGTATCGGTGAAACAGATGGCCGAGGTCTCCATGGCAGCCGTACGGGAAGGAAAAACCCGTATAGTGCCCGAAATGTGGGAAAGGAACTACTTTGACTGGTTGGAAAACATCGAAGACTGGTGCATATCGAGACAAATCTGGTGGGGCCATCGTATTCCTGCCTGGTATTGTCAAGATTGTGACGAAGTCATTGTTACCATGGAGGAGCCGAAACAATG
The DNA here is from genome assembly GCA_050124835.1 of Syntrophobacterales bacterium. GTDB lineage: Bacteria > Desulfobacterota > Syntrophobacteria > BM002 > BM002 > BM002. The sequence continues at coordinate 18,081 of JASFEM010000057.1, forward strand.
CAGTCGTTGTAGCAGCGGCAACCTAGTGCAGGAGAGCGATGTACTGGATACTTGGTTCAGTTCTGCCCTTTGGCCTTTCTCTACTATGGGATGGCCGGAGAAGACCCCCGAATTAGAGATCTTTTACCCCACCTCGGTTCTGGTAACCGGTTTTGATATTCTTTTTTTCTGGGTAGCCCGAATGATGATGATGGGCTTACACTTCATGAAAGACGTACCATTTCGTGACGTCTATATTCACGCCCTTGTGCGGGATGCCGAGGGAATGAAGATGAGCAAGTCCAAAGGGAATGTCATCGACCCCTTGGTGATTATGGATCTCTATGGTACCGACGCCTTTCGCTTTACCCTGGCCGCCTTTGCAGCGCAAGGAAGAGACATACGCCTCTCCGAAGAAAGGGTTGAGGGCTACAGGCATTTTATCAATAAAATCTGGAATGCCAGCCGTTTTACCCTCATGAATCTAGAGGGAGTGACGGCCGCCGGGGTGTTACCCAAGCCAAAAAGGTTGGCGGACCGTTGGATGCTGAGTCGCCTGCAAGAGATCTTCCGCCAGGTCAACGAAGCGCTGGAATCTTATCACTTCAATGAGGCTGCCAGTGTCATCTATCAGTTCACCTGGCACGAGTTCTGCGACTGGTATCTTGAGTTCATTAAGCCTGTCCTCTACGGCGACAAACAAGAGGAAAGAGAGGAATCCCAGCAATTTCTCCTTCATGGTCTTTCTTGCCTTCTGCGGTTGCTCCATCCCTTTGTGCCTTACGTTACTGAGGAGCTATGGCATCATCTGCCCAGTACCGAAGGAACCGTAATGACTGCTGAGTATCCCGCACCCGCACCCTCCCTGGTGGACCGTGAGGCGGAAGAGGAAATGGCATTGGTAATGGATGTGACCACGGCCATTCGCAACATCAGGGGAGAGATGAATGTGGCTCCGGTCGCCCGGGTAGATACGGTAGTTTTTGGCCCAGATAATCTTACCAGTGTCTTGAAGGCTCATGGCCATTACATAGAAGACCTTGCCAGGCTCTCAACCTTAAAGATGCACAGGGATGGGCAACGGCCTCGCGTGGCAGCGTCTGCTGTTGTCCGAGAATTGGAGCTTTTTGTCCCGCTCGAGGGTATTCTGGACTTCGAGGAGGAGAGCAAACGTCTAAGAAAGGAAATCAGAAAATTGGAGCCTGAATTGGGCAGGGTCAAAAACAAACTGGCCAATACAGAATTTCTCACCCGAGCGCCGACTGATATTGTCGCCAAGGAAAAGGATAAGTGCGAGCGGTTAGGAGGCAAGCTGGACAAGCTCCGGACTCAGCTAGAGAGGCTCACAAAGCTCAGGGCTGAGGGGTAGGGAGACCGATCACGAGGAAGGTTTTGTTATCTAGCGAATTGGAAACACTGATCCGCAGAGCACTGGACGAGGATATAGGAAATGGTGATATCACCACTGCTTGTACGGTTTCACCAACTGCTGTGGGTGAAGGACGAATTGTTGCAAAGGAGCCCTTAGTTCTCGCCGGTATTGAGGTGGCAAGGCAAGTATTTTGGGCAATCGATAATGACCTGGAAATAATCCTGCCCTTAGAAGATGGCAGCCGGCCAATGGACGGGGGTCTGATTCTGGAGG
>JASFEM010000058.1:0-19632 GCA_050124835.1 Syntrophobacterales bacterium
TGATCCAGAAAGGGAGACAGGTAAAGGGTTCGGTGCCGGTGGTGATGATGACCCATGAAGCGAGGGAGCGTGACGTACGTCTGGCTCTGGCTGAGATTGACGAACTCCAGGTTGTAACGGCGCCCACTCGGTTAATCCGGGTGGAAAAAAATGAATCCACGGATGAGGAATAGAATAGCGCGTAAAGGGCATGGAGCATAGAGCATGGGGCATGGCGAAATACAGCTGGCAGATTGCAGCTAGCAGCGGGCAGCTCGAGACGACGCGGGGACGCGGAGAAACGGCGACACGGGGATAAGAGATCAGAGGGCAGCTGGCAGCGCTGTTATTAGTTATAGTTTATAAGTTATTAGGGTAATAATATTAGGAATTCTCAACTAAAGACTCAGGGTTGAATCTCCCAAGAAACCAAGTAACGTATAACTAACAGCGTATAACCAATAACACCTCATCGCTTAGAGCCAAATCAGACATGGCAAAAGATAATGAGTGGATAAGAAATGGAAAACCGTAAAACGAAATACCTGATCCTCGTGGGTGATGGCATGGGCGATGAAGCTCAAGAAGAGTTGAACGGTAAGACGCCCCTGGAGGCAGCACACACGCCCCACATGGATCAACTGGCCTCTTGGGGTACTCTTGGGCTAACGGAAACCATCGCACCCCATCAGGATCCTGGTAGTGATGTGGCCAACATGGCAATCTTGGGATACGATCCAGATCGTTACCACACAGGACGCGCACCATTAGAAGCGGCCAGCATGGGAGTTGAACTTGCCCTCGACGAGGTAGCCTTCAGGTGCAATCTGGTGAGCGTTGAGGTTGGTGGTGATGGAGGTCTCATTCTGGCTGACTATTCAGCCGGTCATATTTCAAGTGAAGATGGACGCTCGCTCATCACGGCACTCCAAGAGAGTCTAGGCAACGAGTCATTTCAATTTTATCCAGGGGTAAGCTATCGTCACCTGCTGGTCTGGAGGGGTGGACGGTCTGATCTAACTATTACACCTCCTCACGATGTCACCGGTCAGCCAGTGGCCGAATATTGGCAAGTCTACGATGGGATTCCAGAACTCAAATCTCTGATGGAGAACGCCAGGCGGGTGCTTGCCAATCAGGACCTGAACCAACAGTTGCTTAAACAGGGAAAGAGTCCGGGCAATGCCATCTGGCTTTGGGGTCAGGGGGTTGCTCCCATTATGCCGAGCTTGAATGATCGGTTCAACATCCAAGGAGTGGTAATATCCGCAGTGGACCTGGTGAAAGGGCTCGGAGTCTGTGCTGGTCTGGAAGCGGTGTCAGTTCCTGGAGCTACCGGATACCTGGATACCAATTATGGCGGCAAAGTGGCGGCTGCCCTGGGGGCTTTACGTGAACGAGATTTTGTCTATTTGCATGTGGAGGCCCCCGATGAGGCGGCGCACGAGGGGAACTTAAAACTCAAGATTGAGGCCATTGAGGCTTTCGATTCGCAGGTGGTGGGCGCTGTCATAGACGGATGCAGCGACATGGATGGGGTTCGGGTGATGGTGATCACCGATCACCTCACGCCGGTGCGAATCCGCACTCACGCCAGGGGGCTCGTCCCCTTTGCCATCTGTGACTTGCCGGCGGATCAGATTGGGGTGCAGCAAAGGTTTTCAGAAAAAAGCGCTGAAAAAACCGGCCTGGTTATCAAGCCTGGCCACACGCTCATGGAGGGGTTCATTAAAGGAAGTATAACCCCAAGCACATAGCGCGGTGTGCTGCGCGCGAGCAGGCAGTAAGCAGCGGGCAGCAAGCAGCAAAGAGTATAACAACTTTTAGGTTCCAGATTCACCCTTTACCGTTTACTCTTCACCGTTTACTTTTAAACAATTTAACGAAATGACTTGACAAAGGGATGACTGAACCGTTTCGGGCAGAGCAGCGGGTGCTATACGGCGATACCGATTCGATGGGCGTTGCCTATTATGCCAATTACCTTAAGTGGTTTGAAATCGGCCGTACGGAACTCTTTCGCCGGGTGGGAAGCAGCTATCGCTCTTTAGAAGAAAGCGGTTGTTTTCTACCCGTGTATGAAGCCTATTGTCGATACCACAATCCGGCTCGCTACGATGATGTCATTCTCATTGAGACGTCATTTACGCTTGCGGGCAAAGCCAGACTGCGTTTTGACTACAGACTCCTTGACAAGCATTCCAAGACACTTCTGGCAGAGGGCTATACAGTTCACGTCTGCACCGACAGAGATGGTCGAGTGCTCAAACCCCCAGCTGAGTTAAGAGAACTCCTCAGCCAGATGGAGGAAATCTGAGGGGACAGAAGCCAGTAAGAGTTATACGCAGATTGTATTCATTGGAAGTAAGGAAGAAGGTATCCACTAGTAACTAATAACGTATAACTAATAACTATTAACGGACCTGAGACCTGACCCATGTTGATTATTCCTGCCATTGATTTGAAGGAAGGTAAATGTGTTCGCCTGGAACGGGGGGTGATGTCAACCGCGACGGTTTATTCTGATGACCCTGCGACTACAGCCAAGAGATGGCAGGGGGAAGGGGCTGAGTTGCTTCACGTGGTCGATCTAGACGGCGCCTTTGCCAAAGAACCCAAGAATCGCGACGCCATTGCCGCAATTGTCCGGTCGGTGGCGATACCCGTCCAGGTAGGCGGTGGTGTGCGTTCTCTCGCAACTTTGTCAGCCTATTTGGAGCTTGGGGTGGAGCGTGTAGTGCTGGGCACCGCCGCTCACCGAGATCCAGAGTTGCTGCTTCAAGCATGTGAAAGATATCCAGGGAGAGTGGTCCTGGGGATTGACAGCCGAAGGGGACGCGTGGCCGTTGAAGGCTGGAGTGAAACCACAGAGGTGGGGCCAGAGGCACTCGCCACTAAATTTGAAGATTTGGCCCTGGCTGCAATTGTCTATACAGATATACTGAGAGACGGCATGGAGACAGGTCCAAACATTGAGGCGACCCGGAAATTGGCCGAGGCGATAGAAACTCCTGTGATCGCCTCCGGCGGAGTAGGGCGAATTGAACACATCCAGGCACTGCTGCCGCTTGCGCAGGTTGGAGTGATGGGGGTTATTGTTGGCCGCGCTTTGTATGGTGGCAGCCTGAAGTTGGCGGATGCTATTGCCTTGGCGAAGAGACTCTGAGGGCATAGCGAGTATACTTTCGGGTAGTTGAATCGTGAAAGTTGCCAAAGTCCGGAAAGGGGAGGTTAGAAAACTGGTGAGAGGGGAAATGACCAAAAGAGCTTTTCGTTCGGTTATCACCCGACCTCCAGTCCAGTTAGTTATTGACTTTTATGTTGACAGATTGTGAAAAAAAGATAAAATAATAAGTTTAAGTAACTAATTGAACTTTCATGGGGTTTTGACATTCCAAAGGGGGGATGGCTTGATGCCAGATTGGTTGGTTTTTTTGAGGTTCCAGGCAGAACCACACCCCACCGATGCCCAAATGAAGGGAGGGTGGGGGAATGACGAACGTCCGAGTGAAATCGAGCGAGTCTTTTGAAAGTGCTCTCAGACGGTTTAAGAAGGAGTGTGAGAAAGAAGGCATCCTTTCTGAGGTCCGGAAGAGAGCTCATTACGAAAAGCCCAGCGTGAAGAAAAAGAAAAAAGCCTTGGCTGCCAGAAAGAGGGCGTTGAAGCGGATGCGCAAATTTGGACGAAGATAATGAGTCTCCACGAAGAAATTACCGCGTCTTTAAAGGACGCCATGCGGGCAAAGGACGAGGCAAGGTTGTCCAGCCTGCGCCTTGTGCTCACCGCCATAAAGAAAAGGGAAAAAGACATTCGTCGGCCTCTGGAGGATCAAGAGGTACTGGCAGTGATCTCTTCCCAGATAAAGCAGAGGCACGAATCCATCGAACAATATGAGCAGGCGGGAAGAGCTGATTTAGTGGAAACTGAGAAAAGCGAGCTCCAGGTACTGCAAGGGTTCATGCCAGAACAGCTTTCAGAAGAAGAAATGGCGCGAGTGTTGGACGAGATTATTGCTGAAGTGGGTGCTGTCAGCATGAAGGACATGGGTAAAGTAATGAAGGCAGCCATGGCCAAGCTGGCGGGCCGGGCGGACGGCCGAGTGATTAATTCAATGGTGAAGGCAAAACTTGCTGGTTAACTCCGGTCTTCCGAGTTGCAATTGGATGGCAACTGCCAGGGGGGCGCACTTTCACGAAAGCAGATGATGTGAAACTGAGGGTTGTTTACCGATCGTGGCGATGAAAAGCTCCTTCATTCGCCAGAGTTTTCATATCTAATTGTATCTCCTTCTCATCTAGTGGCACGACCTGTCTGGGAGGCAGGCTTGCGAGCTCTCTTTGTTTTCTCAACAAACTGCATTTCTCGCTTTGCTTTTTTTCCAAAGGTGAGAGGATCAGCTCTCTGGTCTCTCCCCGACATGGAGTGACATGGATCGCCAATCTCTTCGTGTCCTTGAGTTTCCGCAAATTCTGAGCTTTTTGCAATCACTCGCTACCACTGTGCCCGGAAAGCAAGCCGCCGGAGAAGTCCATCCCAGCACCGATAGGCAACAGATAGATCTTTGGCTAGGTCAGGTTACTGAACTCAAGGAATATTTGCAGATTGGTAACACGCTACCCCTCGGCTACATCGAGGCGATTTGTTTCATTATCGATCGGCTTAGGGACACTGGAGAGATCTTGTTGCCGGAGGATCTCCTCAAGATAGCAGGAACACTCCGGGCGACTCGCAAACTTTACGATTTGGCAAATCAATGCGAACCGCAATACCAAAGTCTGGCAGAGTTACTGGGAAATCTTCAGCCGCTTCCTCAAGTAGAAAAAAAGATTGGCCGTGCTATTGACCAGCGAGGTCGCATTAGAGACGGAGCGAGCCCAGAACTTGCGCGCATTAGGAAAGAGATCGTTGATCTGCGCAAGCGTCTCCACGAAGAGCTGGCAGAGATTCTCGAAAAGCAGGCTTCCCAGAAAACCCTCCAGGAGAAGCTTATCAGCGTACGCAACGATCGGTTGGTGATTCCTCTTCGCAGTGATGCTAAAGGAGCGCTGGAAGGCATCATTCATGATACCTCTCAAAGTGGAGCCACATGTTTCGTGGAACCGCTCTCTGCTGTTCCGTTAAACAACCGGCTGAGTCAGGCCAGGAGTAGGGAACGGGAAGAGCAGACACGTATCCTGCGAGAGTTGACCGATGCAGTGATGGCGGATGCGGACATACTCGGTCAAAATGAGCGCTGGTTGGGTTATATAGACTGTGTACATGCCAAGGTGCGCTTGAGCTCTTTCCTCTTGGCTAGAGCACCCCAGGTGAATGGCGGAGGGAGTATACGACTCCTGCAGGCGACCCATCCGATTCTCGCTCTGCAGGAAAGGGCGCAAGACGGCTCTACTTTGCCAGCAGCACTCGCAGAGATGGTTTTGGGCACTGAACATTCAGAAAGCTCACAACCTGATCGAATAGAGGTCGTACCCATCGACTTGCTTCTGGGTGGTGAGCAGAAAACGTTGATTATCAGCGGTGCCAACACCGGTGGCAAAACGGTGTCTTTGAAGACCTTAGGACTTCTTGGCGCTATGGTTCAGGCAGGCCTGCATATTCCTGTTGCCGAGGGTAGCGAATGGCCGGTACTGAGTGGTATTTTTGCTGAAATCGGCGACGAGCAAGATGTACGGGCTCACCTGAGCACCTTTTCTGCTAGAGTACAAAGATTGATACGCATGCTGTCACAGGTGGACACCCGGTCATTGGTACTGTTGGACGAAGTTGGCACCGGCACCGACCCCACCGAGGGGGCCGCCCTCGCCCTGGCTGTGTTAGAAGAATTGCGAACGCAAGGGTCCTTTATCGCTGTTACCACGCACTACCATTGGGTTAAAGCTTACGGCATGCTCAATGAAGGAGTGGAGAACGTCTCGGTCGCTTTTGACGAGGAAAGCGGACGCCCAACGTATCAGTTGCTCTACGGCCATCCCGGGACCAGCAATGCCTTGCAGATTGCCGCCGATCTCGGTATGCCAGCCAATATTATAGAAGTGGCAAAGAGCCATTTGGACGGTAAAGAGGGGCGGGCTATCGATCTGATTCGACAACTTACCGAGGCCTGGAATCGAGCCAAAGATGAGGAGGAGCAACTCAGAGGCCAGCGACGGAGGTTGGAACAAACACAGGCGGAGCTGGCTCAGGAACACGAACGTTTTGTCGAATCCCGTGAGGAGATTCTTGATGCAGTCAGGGACCAAACCCAAATGCTCCTCACGGATACTGAAAAAGAGCTGAAGTCCATCATTGCCCGCTTGCAGCAGGGGGGGATGCGAGAGGCAATGGCGGTGCGCAAAAGGGTTGAAGAGATTAGAGAGGAGCTGCAGGTTGCCCTGGCATCCCAAGCTCAGGAAAAGGATGAAGGGTTGGTGCCCACTGCGGAGGGTCAGCTGGTGCGTTTGCGTGGGGTAGGCGGAAGCGGCACCCTACTCAAAATTAAGGATCAGGGCCGTCGCGCCGAAGTGCAAATGGGTCCAAAGCGTGTGGAAGTAGACATTGAGGCCCTTGAAATTTTGCCAACTCAGAAAGGTGCGACCGCTAGAGGTTCGGGGAAAAATGGAATCAGGGTTTTTAAAGAGGAAACAGAGAATTTTCAGCAACGCTTGCATCTGGTGGGCTTAAGAGTTGAGGAGGCTATCTCTTTATTGGACAAGGCAATTGATCGAGCTATTCTTAATGGATACACCCAGATCGAGGTAGTTCATGGACACGGCACCGGTAGACTTCGGCAGGCTGTCCAGGAATTTCTTGCTGAACATGCTGTGGTCAAAGGGTTCCACCCAGAGAAGCAGAGAGCTGGAGGCAGTGGAGTCACAGTAGTGGAGTTGAAAGACTAGGCACTAAACACTAAGCACTAAGCGCATAGAATTGTAGCCTGGAACGAGAACGAGCAATTGGTTACTAAATATTTGGGGGCCATAAATTTTGAATATGAAGCGTGGAACTTGAGAATGACTTTTGCTGCTTACTGCCTAGTGCCTAGTGCCTAGTGCCTGGTATCTTTCCCTCGGGAGCAAATCGTGGCGCGTATCAACCGCGATGTAATTGAAGAGGTCAGAGTTAGCACCAGTATCGTGGATGTGGTGGGTTCTTATGTATCACTCCGCAAGCGAGGTAGAAACTATCTGGGACTTTGTCCGTTTCATTCTGAAAAAGAACCATCATTCACTGTGAGCGAGGAAAAGCAGATTTTTCACTGCTTTGGCTGTGGTGCCAGTGGAAGCGTTTTCGATTTTGTCATGCGGACACGAAATCTCTCTTTTGTGGAAGCGGTGGAGGAGTTGGCCAATCGTTTTGGTATTCCTCTCCCACAGGAAAAAGAAACAGCGCAGGCGAAAAAGATCCGTGAGATGGCGGAGCGGTTGCGTCGGATTAACGGCATGGCAGCCAAGTATTTTAACCGAAATCTGCTGAATAGAAGTTCTGGGGAGATAGCCCGAGAATACTTGAAAAGTCGCGGTATCGGTGAGGAGACTATCCAGGATTTTCAATTGGGTTATGCTTCCCAGAGATGGGACGGCCTCAAACGCTTTCTTATAAAAGAGAAGGTTGACCTGAAGGTGGCGGCTCAGTCGGGACTGTTGGTGCAGAAATCTGGAGGGGACAGTTATGACCGATTTCGAAACCGGCTGATGTTTCCTATCAAGGATATGAGGGGCCGAACCGTTGGCTTTGGGGGGCGGGCACTGGATGACAGTATGCCCAAGTACCTCAACAGCCCTGAAACGTTAATATTCCATAAGGGGCGGACCCTATACGGACTGGCTACAGCGAGGGAGGCGTGCCGACAAAACAATGAGACATTGGTGGTTGAGGGCTACTTCGATCTTCTGGCTCTCTACAACAAATCTATCCATCAGGTAGTTGCACCTTTGGGCACTGCACTTACCCTTCACCATGTAAGAATGCTGAGTCGTCTTGCACCTCAAGCGGTACTGGTCTTCGACGGAGATGATGCAGGCATGCGGGCTGCTTTGCGCAGCTTGGAGTTTTTCCTCAGAGAAAAACTGCCGGTTCGCTTTCTGCCCTTACCAGAGGGAATGGATCCTGATGATTTCATAAATAAAGAGGGTAAGGAACCATTTGTGCAGCTTCTCAGCGAGGCCAAACCCTTGATGGAGGTTTTTCTGGAGCAATCCCTTTCTAACTACGATGGTTCGGTAGAGGGCAGACGAAAGGTAGTCCACGCAGTAACTCCCATGCTAAGACTCATAGATTCGCCCGTGACGCAAGAGGGGTATTTGCGAGTTCTGGACCAGCGGTTAGGGGTGAGTGAGGAAGTACTTCGGGCGGAACTGGCCTCGACTAGTATTCGTAGACCGTCAGCTGCGGCCTCCCACAAAAGGGAGAAAGAACCGGAGCTTCCAGGGTGGGAAGAGGGAATTATTCGTATTTTGGTGAATTATCCCCACTGGATTCCGACCCTTGAAGAGAGCTCCGCCCTGGAGAGTTTTGAGGGAAAAGACTGGGCGGAGGTGGGTCGCCTCCTTGTTAAATACTACCAGGAAGGTGGAAAACTGGACCTGAGTAGGTTATTAATGGACGTGCAAAATGAACAGATCAGAAATTTGATAAGTAGTTGGTCTCTAGAAACAAGCCCTTGGCGAGAAGAAGACGCCCATGCTCGTCTACGGGAGTATTTTGCTGGAATGCGTTCTAGCAGACGTCGGTTACAGGATGACCTGAAAAGACTGAAGGAGGAAATTCAGGCTGCTGAGCGGAGCCGAGACGAGAAGCTTTTAGCAGAGCTCTTGGCTCAGCTTCAGGCAAAAAAGGCAGCCTTGTTGGCCGTAGAGGCCGATGATAAAGCCAACCTTTCCAAGGGGGAGATGGTTTGATGGCTAAGAAATCCAATATGGAAGATCTAAGACGGCTTATCTCAATTGGCAAGGAAAAAGGATTCCTTACCTATGATGAGGTAAATAGCGCCCTGCCCGATGAGCTCGTATCCTCGGAGAGGATCGACGACATGATGATGATTTTCGACGAGATGGATATTGAGATCGTCGATTCTTCACAAAAGGCCAAGGTGCTCAAAGAAAAGATCGAAAAGGACAGCGATCGAGTCGAGGAAGAGGAAGACGATCTTCGGTTGGATGAGGATTCCGGTGGGAGAGTGACTGATCCGGTCAAGATGTATCTCCGCGAGATGGGTATGGTTTGTCTGTTAACCAGAGAGGGAGAGGTACAAATTGCCAAGAGGATCGAACAAGGTGAGCAGGAAGTGATTGACGCCATTATTGCCACACCGCTGGGCGTTCGCGAGATCCTCGATTTGCGGCAAAAGATCGCACAAGATAAATTAAGGGTTCGTGACGTCCTGAAGAATCTGGACGAGGACTTGGATGAATATTCCAGCGCGGAAGAAGAAGATAAAGAAAAGCAGTCCTTAATCCAGCTGCTGGATGAAGTTACGCGATTCTATGAAGAAACACTCGAGGCAGAATTATTGATCCTTAGCAAAAGTCCGGAAGGCGAAAAGCTGAAGGCTATAGAAGAGATCATACGCGTCAATACGGAAATCATTGCCCAGCTGCTTAAAAACCTACGTCTCGAGAAACGGCAGGTGGACCGGATTGTGAGCAAACTCAGAAACTGTGTGGAGAGGATTGAAAAAGGTGAGAGGGATATCGAGCGGTGTATGCTTCGCACTGGCAAACCTGTTCAAGAACTGAAGCGTCTCTTCCGGCACGTCAAGAGCAATCCTGAAACTTTAAGCCAAATTTCGAAAGAGTTGGACCTTGAACCAGATAAATTTCTCGAGATGGAAAAAACCATAAAGAATGGTCAGCGCAGGATTCGACGGGTGGAACAGGATGCCAAGATGGACTTCCGCACCTTGAAGCAGATTATGCGCCAGGTTGAGTCCGGTGAGGCCAAGGCCAAAGAAGCGAAAAGGGAGCTCGTGGAGGCCAATCTCCGGTTGGTGGTGAGCATAGCAAAGAAATATACCAACAGAGGGCTGCAGTTCCTCGACCTTATTCAAGAGGGGAATATCGGCCTGATGAAGGCTGTGGACAAGTTCGAATATCAGCGCGGCTACAAGTTCAGCACATATGCCACCTGGTGGATTCGTCAGGCGATAACCAGGGCCATTGCCGATCAAGCCAGGACTATTCGGATCCCGGTGCACATGATCGAGACCATCAACAAGCTTATCCGGACGTCCAGATATCTGGTCCAGGAATTGGGAAGGGAACCGACACCTGAAGAAATAGCAGCAAAGATGGAGTTCCCCCTTGAGAAGGTGCGGAAAGTTTTGAAAATTGCCAAAGAACCCATCTCACTGGAAACTCCCATTGGCGAAGAAGAAGACAGCCATCTTGGCGATTTTATAGAAGACAAAAAAGTCACATCACCGGTTGATGCCGTTATCAACCTTAATCTTTCTGAGCAGACGCGCAAAGTGCTCTCCACCTTGACTCCCAGAGAGGAAAAAGTGCTGCGTATGCGTTTCGGAATCGGCGAGAAAGCAGACCATACCCTGGAGGAGGTGGGCCAAGATTTCGCAGTAACCAGGGAGCGGATACGCCAAATCGAAGCCAAAGCCTTGCGCAAGCTGAGGCACCCCAGCCGGCGTAAGAAGCTCAAGAGCTTTATGGACAGCTGAGTAGTTTGTAGCGGCGGGTGCTAGCGGGCCTGATCCAATGGGAAAAATCCTGGGGACATTTTCCTTGACAAAGGAGATGGCGGCCAATATAAAACAGGGTTCTACGAAGAGTAGTCGATTGGTCTTTTTTAGATGGCCACTTTGAACAATCTCTGCGCACCATTGAGCGCGGAATTCGGGTGTAGTTAAGAGCAGCTGAGACAAATTTTTGTGGTAAAGGGAGCGGGCCCATAGCTCAGTTGGCAGAGCCACCGGCTCATAACCGGTCGGTCCCTGGTTCGAATCCAGGTGGGCCCACCAGCTATTGTATTATGAGGTCAAGAGTTGAACCACAGCTTAATTATTGCCGCCCTCCGAAGAGGAAGATATGGCCTTTCTCCGGGGGAGAAAGATCGGTCCGGGAGTGGATAATGCAAGCTCCGTGGGACTCAAAAAGGGTGCGCCAGAAAGGTAGCACCCTTTTTTATTGAACATCTAACAAGTCCACCTGCTGATTTTTGGCATGATTTGGGAACTCTGTGGTACTTTCGTAAATTCATCAAATAGATGTGGAGGAAAGCCTTGCAAAAGATTTTACAGATTCTCATTGAACTTCAAGAAATAGAGAAAAAGGTTCAAACTCTTGTTGAGCAGAAAGAGCGCACTCCAAGGCAGATTGCGGCATTGAAGGAGGAGGAACAGCAAGCAGAGGCACGGCTGTTGCAGCAGCAGGAAATGCTGGAGTCCGCGCTGAAGTTGCGGCAGCAATTGGAACGAGAGGTGGAGGATTTGGAGGTTGGTGAAGCCAGAAGCAAGCAAAAATTGCTGGAAGTGAAAAGCAATAAGGAGTATCAGGCCACACTCAAAGAAATTGATGACATCCAAGCGCTGGTTCGAGGACGAGAGGATAAGATCATCGAACAGATGGAGTCGATCGAGAGTTTACAGAAACAGATTCAAGAGCAGGAGCATCTCTTGACAGAGGCCCGCCAAAGAATGGAACAAGAGGGAGCACAGCTTGAAAAGGACGCTGAAAAGGCGGATGCGATGATTGCAAATCTCAAGGAGCAAGAGGAACAGCTGAAACCGCAGATTCCTGCAGAGTATCTCAAAAAATATCAATTTCTCAGGGCCAATAGGGCCGGTGTCGCAATTGCTCCTGTGAACAAAGGTACCTGTCAGGTCTGCCACATGAACCTGCCCCCCCAAATGGTTATCGATTTGCAGAAGAATATAGAGATGATGCACTGTCCCAGTTGCCAGCGGATCATCTACTGGGAAGGTCATGAGGCTTACCAGTTGTCGTCCCAGGGCTTGGGGGAGCAACAGTAAATGGCCACGCAAAGCACGGTCGATCGTCAACTCGTAAGCCGTGTCCTCGAATTGTTGGGCGAACGTTTACCGGATGACCTGGTTCGGGCAGAGTTTCCCGAGCTGAGTCGGAATGAGCTTCGCCATCTCTTGAACGTGCTTGCCGAACATGTGCGTTCGTGCCAGGAGTGGGCAGAGGATGCTGACATCGGGCACGAACGACTCCATTCGAGGGGAACGGCTGCATCTCTTTACTGCGACGGAGCTTCAAGGGGTAATCCGGGACCCTCGGGGACCGGCGTGTTACTTTTGAGTCCAAATGACCGAAAAGTCCTTGAACTGAGCCGTTTCATTGACGATGCAACAAATAACGAGGCGGAGTACCAGGCGTTGATAAGAGGGCTGCAGGCGGCTGAGGATCTTGGTTTCAAGAATCTCCAGATATTCTTAGACTCAGAGCTCGTAGTGAAGCAGGTGCGTGGCGAGTATCGGGTGAAAAATCCTCGATTGCAGAAGCTATTTCGAGAAGTAATGTCCACATTGCAGCGATTCGATGATTATGCTATTGTCCGAGTAGGTCGTGAGCACAATAAGCAGGCGGATCGGTTGGCTAATGACGCCATTGATCGAGGCCTGCGGGGGGGAGAAAGAGAAACATACCGCTTGACGCAGAGAGAATAGAGTAGGTCAAATGATCGCTGTCCCGTTCTTCCCCTTCCCGGGGTAAACGGGGGAGAGGAAAGTCCGAGCTCCGCAGGGCAGGGTGCTGGGTAACGCCCAGTCTCGGTGACGGGAAGGAAAGTGCCACAGAAAACAAACCGCCCCGTGAAATAGCTTATTTCCAGGGGTAAGGGTGAAACGGTGAGGTAAGAGCTCACCAGCTCCGGTGGTGACACCGGAGGCTCGGTAAACCCCACCCGGAGCAAGACCAAGTAGGAGAGCGTTGAGGACGGCCCGTTCGAGCTCTCGGGTAGGTCGCTTGAGACCCCGAGCAATCGTGGTCCTAGATGAATGATCATTGTCCTTTGGGGAGTGATCTCCCAAGGAAACAGAACTCGGCTTATGACCTGCTCTATTCTCCCTTTTTTTGTTTTTTGAGGATCATCCTGACCGCATTTGTCCCTATTGTCCCCTAACCATACTGTCGTTATGCGTGTTGTTGCCATAATCCCTGCTGCCGGTGAAGGTCGGCGCATGGGTACAGAAGTTGAAAAGCAGTTCCTGTACCTGAGGGGGGTACCCATCCTCGCGCACACGCTCAAGGTGTTTGAGCGGAGCCCCGAGGTGGACAGCATCGTCCTGGTTGTAGCAGGGCAACAACGGCAAGCCCTTGATGAGAAAGTTCTCGGACCGTATCCTTGTGATAAAATCTTGCGGATAGTGGACGGTGGCCGGGAGCGCCAAGAGAGTGTGGCTCGCGGCCTGGAAGCGGTTCCACCTGAGTGTGAGATGGTGGTGGTGCATGATGCTGTCAGACCATTGCTCAGCTCTGAACTATTGGCCTCGGTGCTGAAATCAGCACAATCCCATGGCGCGGCACTTGCGGCAGTGCCAGTTCGAGATACAGTGAAACGGGGGAGGGATGGAATTGTGGCTGGAACCCTGGATCGGGAAACCATATGGCTGGCGCAAACACCTCAGGTTTTTCAAACTAGCCTTCTCAGGCGTGCTTACGAGGAAGCTGCTCGCGCAAATATAACCGTTACTGATGATGCTGCATTGGTGGAGCGTCTCGGAGTTCCGGTCCACCTGGTCCCCGGCTCTCCGGACAACATCAAGGTGACGACTCCGAGTGATCTTGTAATTGCTGAGGCACTGCTGGCGCAGAGAGAGGTAGTAAGGAATGAAGAGTATTGAAGAATACTGTTTTGGTTTCAAGATTTCAGATGCGCTGTTAGTTATACGTTATTAGTTATGGGTTAAAGGTTATACGTATGAATTGTATCTGTTAGATGCAAAGAGAGAGTATCGACGTATAACGTATAACTAATAACGTATATCGTATAACCATCAACCATTAACTTTGAGTCCTACTGCATGATTCGAGTCGGTTTTGGATACGATGCGCATCGCTTGGTTCCTGACAGGCCTCTAATTATCGGTGGTGTGGATATTCCACATGATCGTGGCTTGCAAGGTCACTCTGATGCTGACGTCCTGCTCCATGCTATCTGCGATGCCCTGCTTGGTGCGGCTGCCCTGGGCGATTTGGGGTGTCATTTCCCTGATACTGATCCTGAGTTCGAGGGCGTGTCCAGTATGGCTCTACTCAGGCGGGTTGGGGAGATGATAAAAGAGGCAGGTTTCGAGCTGCAGAACCTGGACAGTACCGTGGTGGCCCAATCACCTAAGCTGGCGCCGTACATGGACACCATGATAGCCAATATTGCTGATGCTTTAGAGGTGGGAGCTCATCAGGTGAGTGTCAAGGCCACGACTACCGAAGGTATGGGGTTTACCGGCAGGGGCGAGGGAATTGCTGCCTATGCCCTGGCTGGACTGCTGGAAGTAAAAAAGAGTAAATAATCAAAGGAACTTGGAGCATGTCCATTCGGATATACAACACGCTGAGCAGCAAAAAGGAACCTTTTGAGCCGTTGCAGCCCGGCCGGGTTCACATGTACGTTTGCGGCATTACCGCCTATGACCTTTGCCATGTCGGCCATGCCCGTTCGGCAATCGTCTTCGACGTGATCTACCGATACCTGATCCACCGTGGTTTTGATGTGGTTTTTGTCAGAAACTTCACCGATGTCGATGACAAAATTATCAAGCGAGCCCAGGAGGAATCCACTGATCCACAGTTGATTGCCGAGCGTTATATCGAAGCCTTCTATGAAGACATGGATCGGTTAGGGGTGGCACGGCCGACATATGAACCCCGGGCAACCCAGTTTATCCCAGAAATGATCGCTTTGGCTGAGACGCTTATAGAAAAGGGGTATGCCTATCAGGTGGACGGCAATGTATATTTTGCCGTAGAGAAATTCAGCGACTACGGGAAACTTTCCAAACGAAAGCTGGATGATATGATAGCCGGCGCTCGTGTTGCCATTGAGGAAAATAAACGGAATCCTATGGATTTTGCCCTGTGGAAGGCGAGCAAACCGGATGAACCGGCATGGACCAGCCCCTGGGGGCAGGGTCGCCCGGGCTGGCATATTGAGTGTTCAGCCATGAGCAGCAAATATCTGGGAAGAAGTTTCGACATCCACGGCGGGGGAAAAGATCTTATTTTTCCACACCACGAAAACGAGATCGCCCAATCAGAGGCGGCACACGGGACTAATTTTGCCAAGTACTGGGTCCACAATGGTTTTGTCAACATAGAACAGGAAAAAATGTCCAAGTCATTGGGAAACTTCTTCACAATCCGGGAGGTGTTGGAGCGTTACCAACCCGAGGTTTTACGGCTATTTCTCATGTCGAGTCATTATCGGAGTCCCGTTGATTTCTCCCGGGAGAGTATGGCGGAGGCGGAGCGCGGCTTGGAACGGCTGTATCAGACGGTTGGTCAGGTTGAGGAACGCATTGGTCTTGTTACCGAGAAAGATGTCTTGCCTGCGGGAGAAGGATCTGAATTCAAAGAGCTGAGAGATCTAATTGAGAATGTATCAGGTCGGTTTCAAGAGGAGATGGACGACGATTTTAACACTGCAGCTGCATTGGGACACCTGTTCGAGCTTAGCCGGGCCCTCAATCGATTTCAGGACGGTCTAAGCGGGAAACCCGAGCCGGCAGAGCAAGACCTCCTTGCCCAGGGAGTACACCGCTTGCGTGAGTGCGCAGCCGTTCTCGGGCTTTTGCAGCAGTCTCCCAAGGATTTTTTCAGAGAACACAACCGTCTGTTCCTGGCGGCCATGGATATCAATGAGGAAGAAGTTGAAAAGCTGGTGGCTGAAAGAACTCAAGCACGCAAGGAAAAAAATTGGGCCCGTGCAGATGAGATAAGGGATACATTAGCGGCCATGTCCATCATTTTGGAGGACAGACCTGACGGCACGCGCTGGCGGGTTAAATCGTAACTCGGAAAGCACGGGACAAGGGATAAAGGCAAGCGGATTAGCGTTTGCCTTTTAGTTTTCTCTTGCAGGATAGCAGGCAGGGTCAATCAAAGCCCTGCCATTTTTTTGCCTTGAGGTTGCAGTATTTAAGGTTCACATATATGGTTCGTATATGTAATGATGCGATCCCATGGCATCAGGAATTACCTTTAAGGCCTATTTGCCTTAACTCCGCACGAATGCTTGTGGGCTGAGGTATTCCCGAGGCGGCGTATGTTGTCAGCCTATGCAAGCTTCAGTAGTCAGCCCGTCTTGCATCTTGCCGCAGAGGCTGGCAACATCCGCAGCTCGGGCTGCCACTCCCTTCGATTCGAAGGACTGCCCTCCGTAAGGATAGCAGACCGAGCGGAAGCGGAGGGAATGGCTCAGCCCTCACGCCCAACCTAGGCGGAGTTGAATACATATGCGACTTACCTTCTTGTTTTCGGGAGTTGTTTTTGGACTCAGTGGGGGTCTAACGCCCGGCCCACTTCTGACATTGGTGATTTCCGAAACGCTCAAACATGACGTTAAAGAAGGCATCAAAATAGCCATCGCACCTCTTCTGACGGATCTTCCAATTGTATTGATTACCATAGTTATCCTTTCCCGCCTGGAAAACATCTTGCCACTACTGGGCGCAGTTTCTTTACTGGGCAGCGCATTTCTTACCTATCTCGCCTATGAAAGCATCTCGTTCAAAGGGGTTGATATCGATCTGGAGAAGCAAAGACCCCAATCCATGAGAAAAGGCGTTATCGTAAACTTTTTGAACCCGAGTCCCTATATGTTCTGGTTCACAATTGGCGCACCACTGGTTCTGAAAGCCCTGAATATAGGGGTATTCTCAGCGTTTCTTTTTGTTCTCGGTTTCTACGTGTTTCTCGTGGGTTCGAAAGTGGTGGTAGCTGTTGTGGTCGGAAAATCGCGGTTTTTTCTGAAAAGCAGAAATTACATTTACACCGTCAGATTCTTGGGTATCATACTGTTGGTGTTTGCCGGTCTCTTCTTGAAAGATAGTCTGGAGCTTTTTGGAGTCATCTGATGCAAGCGGGGATAAAGCTATGGAAAGGGGGAACAGAAGAGCGCACAGTTACTATGCCGAGTTTTCTGTCACTTTTTGGCAGTTAAAAAAAGATCATTTTTTGATAAAACAAAACTCCTATAGATAGATCAGAACATCTTATACTAGAGTTTGTTAAGCTTTTTTCAGTGCTTCTTATTTCATCTTGACTTTCTTAAGTGGGGGGTATTATGAAATATTCAAACCCGCTTTCATGCGCACTCTTTGTGGTTGGCATCGTGGTTTTACTCTGCAGTGTTACCAATGCAGCTGAAGAAGTCACCATCAATGGTGTGACTCTCTCCGACACACAGATTTCCGAATTTCAGCAGACGTACGGGGTCAAACCACAACCGGGTAATTATTGGTATGACCAAAAGAGCGGGCTCTATGGTGTTGTGGGTTTTCCGGCATATGGTTTCATGCTTGCCGGCCATGATTTCGGCAGACTCGACAAGAATGCTTCCAACGGAAATACCGGTGTTTTTGTGAATGGACGCGAACTGCCCCCGTCCGAGTGGGTTGTCTGGAGTCAACTGCTCGGCTACATGATTCAGCCGGGCAAGTACTGGCTTGATCACAATGGGAACGCCGGTTATGAAGGGAACCCGATACCCACCGAAAACCTCTATATGGCGGCACAGCGCAACCTATACCGTGGTTCCGGCGGGGGTGGCGATAACTTTTGGACCTCACGGTTCAGTGCGGGAAATTACGATTCTGGAAATCAGCGAGGCTACGTCAGCGTGCCGGGGCACGGCCCCATAGGGTATGGGTTTTAATACAATTAAACATTCCGTATCTTATCTTTTTTACTCCTTGCATAACGGCTAGTGTTTACCGCCTGCTTGTGCCCGCTGGGCTTTTTCGATCTTTGCCCATGTATCCCGCAAAGTCACCGTCCGGTTGAATACCAGAGTTTCATTGGAAGAGTCCGGATCGGTGCAGAAGTATCCCAGCCGTTCAAACTGGTATCGGCTTCCTGGGACCGCGCCCGCTAGACTTGGCTCAACTTTGCAAGACTTTAGGGTTTCCAGGGAGTTCGGATTCAAATTGACCTCGAAGTCAGAGCCATCCTCCTCGTCTTCCGGGTCTGGTTTTATAAAAAGGTGATCGTACAAGCGCACTTCTGCCTCGAGGGCGTGAGCCGCCGACACCCAGTGCAACGTTCCCCTAACTTTGCGTCCGTCTGGAGACCAGCCGCCCCTTGTCTCGGGGTCGTAGGTGCAATGCAGTTCCACAACGTCGCCGGTTTTTTCATCCTTAACCACGTCGGCACAGGTGATGTAATAGCCGTAGCGCAGCCGCACCTCACGCCCGGGAGCCAGACGGAACCATTTCTTGGGTGGGTCCTCCCGAAAATCATCTCGCTCGATGTAAAGGACCCGTGAAAAAGGAACCATCCGTTTGCCCATGGCGGGATCCTCGGGATTGTTTATGGCTTCCAACTCTTCCACCTTATTTTCCGGGTAGTTGTCGATGACGACCCGAAGTGGGCGCAAAACGGACATAACGCGGGGAGCCCTTTTATTCAAATCTTCGCGGATATAGTATTCTAAAAGTCTTATGTCGACCGTGCTGTCCTTCTTTGCTACGCCGATACGCTCACAAAAGTCTCGAATGGACTTGGGCGTATAGCCGCGTCTTCGGAACCCAGATATTGTCGGCATACGTGGGTCGTCCCAAGCCCTGACATGACCGTTTTTTACCAAGCGCAGGAGTTTTCGCTTGCTCATCACAGTGTGGGTCAGGTTCAACCGCGCGAATTCTATCTGTTGTGGACGATAGACGTCCAACTGCTCCAGGAACCAGTCATAGAGGGGGCGGTGATCTTCGAATTCGAGGGTACAGATGGAATGCGTGATCCCTTCAATGGAGTCGCAGAGGCCGTGGGCCCAGTCATACATGGGGTAAATGCACCAGTCGTTACCCGTGCGGTGATGCTCAGCATGAAGAATTCGGTACATGACTGGATCCCGCATGTTCAGATTGCCTGAGGCCATATCGATTTTTGCCCGGAGCACGTGGGTGCCGTCCTCGAATTCCCCTGCCCGCATGCGCTTAAATAGATCCAAGTTCTCCTCAACCGGACGGTTTCGATGGGGGCTTTCCCTACCTGGCTTGGTCAAGGTGCCGCGGTACTCTTTGATTTCCTCAGCGCTCAGGCTGTCAACGTACGCTTTCCCCTTTTGAATTAGTTGCACAGCGTATTGATACAGCTCCCCAAAATAGTCAGAAGCGTAATAGAGACGGTCTTCCCAATCAAATCCCAGCCAGTGCACGTCCTCCTTTATGGATTCAACATATTCCACTTCCTCTTTGGTGGGGTTGGTATCATCAAACCGCAAGTTGCAAAGACCGCCATACTCGTCGGCGAGTCCAAAATTCAGACAGATTGACTTGGCGTGTCCAATATGTAGGTAACCGTTGGGCTCGGGGGGGAATCTGGTCATGACTCTACCGTCATATTTATTGGTCTCTAAGTCTTCCTCGATGATTCTTCTGATGAAGTGCAAGGAGGGAGCAGGATCGATGGTCGTCATAATCGCGGCTCCTTTCGCGTTCGTAATTTATTTTTTGATATAACTGACCAACGCATTATATTGTT
>JASFEM010000059.1:0-19271 GCA_050124835.1 Syntrophobacterales bacterium
TAACCACCTCCAACACTGAATGAGAAGAATAGCAGCCGCTGAAAAAAAGCCTGCTATTGACGGAAAGAAAGTGACAAATTCAAGGAGGCCAAAAACTCTCTTTTCCCTCGTTTCCTTTTTCACCAGCTAATTCCCCCTCTTTCCCCTCCATCCCCCCACTCACAGGGGCAGAATCAGGTCTTTTTGTACTGGACAATCCGGTTTGAAGTCAGCCCCATTTCATTGCAAGTGGCACTTTCCCAACACCTGTGTAGATTAGTCAACAATACTTTAAACCGGTTTTTGGTGGCAGCCCTGCTAACAGTAAGAAAATTATAGATATTTGTCCAGATGTCTTTTTTGGCACGCATCTTGTTATATGAACCATGTGCGTATCCGCGTAGCTCTTTTTGACCTGGATATGGCTTCATGAATGAAACGGAATATAGACTCTCAGTAGAGGTCTTGGCTATGGGAAATAATCGATTGGTATGATGAGGACCCCTACTTTTTCTTGATTTTGTAATATCCTCGCTCCTTTACCATTCCATGGAATGGACGAAAGGACTGATTATGGAACGAATTGTATCAACAATTAAGCATGTGGCTATAGACATCACGCTCTTTTTAATAATAGCTGCCATAGTGACTCACGCTCTCTCTGGTAGAGTCTTTTTCGTGTTTTAAAGCTGGATAGTCCGGCCAGGGACTGCATTTTTACACCCTGTTTTGCTGAGGGAGTAGATAATGCAGGATCGTTTTTTGGAGGCTACGGATGGGTAACCACTGAAAGGTTTAGACCCAGTTTAATTAATTGGAAGATAAGGCTTGACTATTGACAAAGTCCCGGATAAGGTCCGTGCTTCGCTCGTGAATCACGAGGATCACAATTTGACCCTAGCCGGTATTTGATCGGAGATAAAAAATGTTCGTAGGTTACATCTTCGTATTTCTCATGGGGGTCACCATCGGTTTTGTGCTCACTGCCAGAGTGGTTATGGACGGTGACCCTGACCGAACCGAAAGAAGTTAATGAGATGCCCCCATAAGGTACAGGGTACAGGGCTCAAGGTACAGGGTAAAATGAATCTTTAATATTGTTTCTTTCCCTGCACCTTGTGCCTTGTGCCTCTTCGACTGGCAAAGCCATCAGGACTTAACCTACCATAGAAAACCACGTTTCTTTTGACCACATAAATATCAATTTTTCTACACCCCATCGCCTATCCGCAGCAGACCAGCCCAGGGGCAACTCGGTTCGGTGGGGTTTTTCTTTGTCTACACTTGAATCCTGCACCATACTTATCGGGCTTTTATCTTGATACTTCGCCCACCATTCAGTAATCTAGTATCACCCTGATTTCACTAATAACCAGAAGTCGTATAGGAAACAAAGATGAGAATGAAACAGTATGGCGTGATGCTGATATTGGCCCTGTTGATTACCTCTTTTGCTCGCTTATCCGCTGGCGCTCAAGCGGAAATACAGGCGGAGTATTGTTACCAGTACGGTGATAGTGAATCCTTGATGGTTGCAAAGGAAATTTCATATGCTATGGCCTTGAGAAAGGCTATTGAAACATACCAAACGTTTGTAGCTTCAACAAGTGTCGTCGAGGATTTCCAGTTAAGGAAGGATCTAGTTGAGACAATAGTTTCCGGTTACGTACAACATATCAAGATTGTTAGACAAGATATCGAAGGAAGAAAAGTA
Source organism: Syntrophobacterales bacterium (assembly GCA_050124835.1). Lineage (GTDB taxonomy): Bacteria > Desulfobacterota > Syntrophobacteria > BM002 > BM002 > BM002. The sequence continues at coordinate 1,694 of JASFEM010000059.1, forward strand.
TGTACGGAGTTGGTTGGCTATGTTGATCCGCAGACTGTCAGAAGAATAATCTTTAAACAAGTCAAGTTAGTCAGTCAAAAACGAGGTCAAGAATTTGCAGGTATAATTAGCAATGTATATTTGAAAATACTAAATTATAAACTGTATACTGACAGTGGAGGCAATAAACACTTGAATTTATTTTATCAAATTAAACAATCTCCACCACTCGGTGGCGTAAGAATGGCAGTTTTTTGTTTTGACCAATATGGTAATCCGGTACAAACCTCATTTTGCGATATAGTGGCCAGCAGTTCCTTTGAGGGAGCTTTCGGAGAACAAACATGTGTGATACCATCCCAGGCGGTATCCATAAACATGAGATTCTAGTCACCTTCCTTTTTTCTCTTTCAAATTTTCCCCTTCTATCGTTCGTAACTTAATTAACCCATCATTTTGTAACCTTGAAGCCACTCCCTCTTGATAATAGTGACGCCTTTTTCTGTTGACGGTATCGTCGGCTGGGCTGTATTCTGACATCGTGTCTTATTCTTTTTCCAGCTCCAATTAACGGTGTAGTTTTATCCAGGAAGGCTTTCTGAAATCATGCTGGAGATAGATCCTTTCATAATCTTGGAAGAGGAAGTCCATAATGATGGAGACGTCATTTTAAGAGAGGGTAGCTCCACAGACTGGATCTACATCATCCTGGATGGCACGGTTAAGATTCAAAAGGCCACGCACAAGGGCCCGGTAACCATTACCACTCTTGGTAAGAACGACTTCGTAGGTGAGATGGCATTTCTGGAGAAAGGCAAGGTACCTCGTGCCGCGTCCGCTGTTGCTTCAGGTGAAGTGAGATTGGGAGTTCTTGACCAAGACAGACTAACCAAAGAATACGACTCGCTTTCTCCCCAATTCAGAAAGCTGGTCCTAACGTTGGTGCGACGCTTGCGCTACATCACAGAAGTCGTGGTCAGACTCGCCATCGAGTAGAGACGGTGACAGATCGAATGGTTCCACCTTGAAGCCTTCCATTCATTCATCTCAAAACTCAGAGTCTCTCAGACTGATATCTAATCACATCTGAGCGAAATTCCAACATGAGCTTCCAGAAGTATTTGTTAGTAGGGTTGACAGCTATGCTTATGCTTTTAGCTTGACACACAGCAGTTGCTCTCCTATATTCCATTCAACCTCGAAACACTCCATTTCCCACCTTCCCTCGGACAGCACTCGTGGCGCGTAACAAGAGGAGATTAGTATGCCAAGGCGGAATGACATTAAGAAGGTCATGATTATCGGCTCCGGGCCCATCGTCATCGGCCAGGCCTGCGAGTTTGATTACTCCGGCACTCAAGCTTGCAAGGCGCTGCGCAACCTGGGTTATGAGATTGTGCTGGTAAATTCCAATCCCGCAACAATCATGACCGATCCGGGAATGGCGGACGCCACTTATATTGAGCCGCTGAACTTCCCGACCATGAAGGATATCGTCTTGAAAGAACGGCCTGATGCTCTTCTACCCAACCTGGGCGGTCAGTCTGGACTGAATCTTTCCTCAGAACTAGCGCGGGCGGGAGTGCTTGACGAATACGGCGTCAAGGTGATCGGTGTCGAGGTGGATGCCATCGAGCGAGGTGAGGATCGGATTGCCTTCAAGGACACCATGAATAAACTCGGCCTCGAGATGCCCGAGAGCGCGCCAGCTTTTAGTGTGGCCGAGGCTGAGAAAATTGCCGATGATCTTGGTTATCCGGTGGTTTTGCGCCCCGCTTATACCATGGGTGGCTGGGGGGGCGGCCATGTATACAACGTCGAGGAATTGCGCACCGTTGTCAGCCGGGGCCTGGCGGCTAGTCTGGTGGGCCAGGTGCTGGTGGAGGAGTCGGTTCTGGGCTGGGAGGAGCTGGAGCTTGAAGTGGTGCGCGATGCCAAAAACCAGATGATTACCGTCTGCTTCATCGAAAATGTGGATGCAATGGGAGTACACACCGGGGATTCTTATTGCACCGCTCCCATGCTCACCATCGATCCGCAACTGCAAGAACGGCTACAAAAATATTCCTATGACATTGTCGAGGCGATCAAGGTAATTGGCGGCACCAACATTCAGTTTGCCCATGACCCCAAAACCGGCCGGGTGGTTGTGATTGAGATTAATCCTAGAACTTCACGTTCTTCCGCCCTAGCGTCCAAGGCCACCGGCTTCCCTATCGCTCTTATCTCTTCCATGTTGGCGGGCGGAATGACCATGGATGAGATTCCTTACTGGAGAGATGGAACCCTGGAAAAGTATACGCCGTCCGGTGATTATGTCGTGGTAAAATTCGCCCGCTGGGCCTTCGAGAAGTTCGAGGGAGCCGAGGACAAGATCGGCACCCAGATGCGCGCTGTGGGCGAGGTGATGAGTATTGGCAAGAATTACAAAGAAGCCTTCCAGAAGTCCATCCGTTCCCTGGAGAACGGTCGATACGGACTGGGATTTGCCAAGGACTTTCATGACCGCTCATTGGCTGAATTGATGGAACTGCTGGCCGAGCCCTCAAGCGAGCGACAATTCATCATGTACGAGGCTCTACGCAAGGGTGCAACCATAGATGAACTCTTTGCGAAGACTCACATCAAGCCCTGGTTTGTTGAACAAATGAAAGAACTGGTTGACCTGGAGGAGCAGATTCTTCGGCACAAGGGCACGAAGTTGCCCGACCAGCTGCTTATGGAGGCGAAGAAAGATGGATTCTCTGATCGCTATCTGGGGCAAATCCTTGAGATCCCTGAGACGGAAGTCAGGGAGCACCGTACCAATTTAGGTGTGGTGCAGGGCTGGGAGCCGGTCCCTGTAAGTGGGGTGGAGGATGCAGCCTACTATTTCTCCACCTACAATGCTCCCGATAAGGTTTCAAGAAGCGAAAGGCCCAAGATCATGGTTCTCGGTGGGGGGCCCAACCGTATAGGTCAGGGCATCGAGTTCGATTACTGCTGCGTCCATGCCGCCTTTGCCATACGGGATGAGGGCTACGAGTCCATCATGGTCAACTGCAATCCAGAGACGGTTTCAACCGACTATGACACCTCGGACAAGCTTTACTTTGAACCCCTGACGGTGGAAGATGTCCTAAGCATCTATGAAAAGGAAAGACCGGAAGGCGTTATCGTCCAGTTTGGCGGTCAGACCCCACTGAACATTGCCAATGAGTTGGCCCAGGCGGGAGTGCGGATCATCGGCACCTCCCCGGAGACTATTGACCTGGCTGAGGATCGGGATCGCTTTCGTCAAATGATGCGAAAGCTGGGTATCCCGCAGCCAGAGTCTGGCATGGCCAGCACCTTGGAGAAGGCACTGCAAGTCGCAGAACGCATCGGTTATCCCCTGATGGTGCGGCCATCCTACGTCCTGGGTGGACGTGCCATGGAGGTGGTCCACGACGAGGAGATGCTGAAGCACTATGTTTCTGTAGCAGTGGATGTGTCACCTGAACGGCCCATTCTAATCGACAAGTTTCTGGAGAATGCCATCGAGGCCGAAGCGGATGCCATTGCCGACGGAACCGAGGCCTTTGTACCGGCGGTTATGGAGCATATCGAATTGGCCGGCATCCATTCCGGCGACTCTGCCTGCGTAATCCCACCCATCTCCATCCCCACCAAACACCTCGACACCATCTATGAATACACTAGAAGGATTGCGGTGGAGCTCAATGTGGTCGGTCTCATGAACATTCAGTATGCCATAGCCGACGACACGGTTTACATTCTCGAGGCCAATCCTCGAGCCTCGCGGACCGTCCCCCTGGTCTCAAAAGTCTGTAACATCTCCATGGCTCGCCTCGCTACTCAGATCATGCTCGGGAAAAAGTTGGCTGACTTGGACCTCAGCCGTCGATCCATACCACACTTTGGCGTCAAAGAGGCAGTTTTCCCCTTTAACATGTTTCCCGAGGTTGACCCGCTTCTGGGGCCCGAGATGAGATCAACCGGGGAGGTTCTTGGAATGGCAAACTCTTTTGGACTAGCCTTTTACAAGGCGCAAGAGGGCGCACAGCAAATTCTTCCTTCCGAGGGAGCCGTTCTGATAACGGTGTCAGAGAGAGATCGACCTGCTGTACTCGAGGTGGCCCGCCAGTTCGATAGCCTCGGTTTCAAAATCAAAGCCACCGCTGGGACCCATGCTTTCCTGGCTGAACACAGCATCCAATCTGAACATATCCTCAAGATGCACGAGGGACGACCCAACATTGTCGACGGCATCAAAAATAAGGAAATCCAGCTGGTCATCAACACCCCGAGCGGCAAGCTGAGCAAGTACGACGACTCCTACATCCGAAAGGCTGCCATCAAATATAAAGTTCCCTATATCACGACTCTCACCGCTGCCCTTGCCGCAGCCAGGGGGATTGCGGCCTACCGCCAAGGAAAGGATTCGGTGAAATCCCTGCAAGAATATCATGCGGGCATCAGTTAGATTGGCCCAAAGCGGGTCCATTCTTGTGATAGAATCATAGATCTATGCAGTTGACCATGACCTAAGCAAGGAGCAGATCATGGGCGGATTGTTTGGTGCTGTTTCCAAAAATGACTGTGTAAATGACTTGTTTTACGGAACGGATTACCACTCTCATCTAGGAACCAGACGGGGCGGCCTTGCGGTGTATGGATCTTCCGGGTTTATCAGGAGCATTCATAACATTGAGAACAATTATTTCAGGTCTAAATTTGAGTCTGATCTGACCGAGTTTTATGGAAATAGCGGAATAGGTGTTATCAGCGACACTGACCCTCAGCCACTGCTCATCGGTTCGCATTTGGGAACATTTGCCATCGTCACTGTTGGCAAAATCAACAATACAGAAGAGCTAGAGCAAAGAGCGCTAAGAAAGAAAATGCATTTTTCAGAAACTAGCGGCGGGGTGATAAACCCTACAGAATTGGCCTCCATGCTCATTTGCGAAGAAGACTCGTTCGAGGACGGCATAAGAAATGCCCAGGAGGCGATTAAAGGCTCCTGTTCCATGATCCTACTGACTAAAGATGGCATGTTCGCAGCCAGAGACAAACTGGGAAGGACACCTCTTGCTCTTGGAAAGAAAGAGAATGCTTTTGCCGTGGCCTCAGAATCATGCGCTTTCCCCAACCTTGGTTATGAAGTCGAAAAGCATCTCGGGCCAGGGGAAACTGTCTTTCTTACAGCCGAGGGATATGAACAGCGCAACAAACCTGGCAAGAAAATGCAAATTTGCGGATTTTTGTGGGTTTATTATGGCTATCCCGCCAGTGAGTATGAAGGAATGAATGTGGAATTTGTGCGGAACAAATGCGGCGGGGCACTGGCCAGAAATGATTCAGTCACCATAGATTTTGTCGCCGGCATTCCAGATTCAGGAATTGGACACGCCATCGGCTATGCTAACGAGAAAAAAATACCTTATGTGAGGCCGTTTGTTAAATATACCCCCACATGGCCAAGAAGTTTTATGCCTCAGAGCCAGGAGGTGAGAGATCTGGTTGCCAAGATGAAGCTTATTCCAATCAGGTCGATGATAGAGGGCAAAAGGATCCTTTTTTGTGAGGACTCAATAGTCAGGGGGACTCAACTTAAGGATAACATTCAGATATTGTTTGATTACGGTGTATTGGAAGTCCATATGCGACCCGCCTGTCCGACCTTGATTTTTCCATGTGAGTTTCTGAACTTTTCAACCTCCCGATCCACACTGGATCTTGCCGGGCGAAGTGTCATAAAGGATATAGAAGGTAGGGAGGATATAGATATGGATGAATATCTGATTCCCGGCTCTGAAAAATACTCGGGGATGATAGAAGAAATTAGACAGCGTCTGCGCTTGACGACTCTACAATATCAGAGGTTGGAAGATTTGGTGGATTCCATCGGCCTGCCCAAGGAAAAATTATGCACCCATTGCTGGGATGGCTCCAGCTATTTTTGAAATGACAGATGGGGAACGCCTATTTTTATTCAAGATCGAAAACCTGGTCCTTCCCCGCATAGCGGGATCTTCGATGGGCAGGTCAGAGTCCAGAATATTGTAGATTTAAGCTTGTAGATTTCAGATTGAGGTTGCATGCTTTCCTTGCTGAGTGGTTCTTAGCTCTTAAATCTTAAATCTGCAATCCACACGAATCCCCTTAAATACCAGCCCGCTCCTTCAGGAATCGCGCCACCTCCATTCCTAAATAATGGAATTTATTTGCCAAATATATGAAATAAGTTGCCAGTTTTCCTTTATCGGTTTTATTTGAAATCTTCGCTAAGTTTCCGGCAAATCAAGCAATTTCCTTAAGTTCTCCACCTGGTATGGTTCTTGTCTATCCAAGCGATGTAAACCCAGCATTCTTACCCAAAAAGTTACGAAACCAAATCCTGGAAGAGTGTGCTCATATGGGCTGCACAAAGCTTGTGAATCTATATTTAAAAATGGCCAAGAGTCTTGTCCTGCTTTTTATTGTTATTTTCCTTTGGCAGTCTTTGACTAACCTAACGTTTGCTTCGGCCACAACAACTCCCGCTGATAACAAGGTGACTCAGGGAAATCATAAAATCCACAATCACACAGTTCCGACCCTCCCTGAAACCGCCTCGACCTACTTCTATCAGGGTCTCAGCTACTACGACCATGGGCGCTGGTACGAGGCGATCGTATCTTTCCAAGAGGCTATTTCAATCAGGCCTGATTATGCCGTGGCCTATTTCAGTCTGGGCACCGTATATTCCAGGATCGGAAGCTGGAAGGAAGCACTGACGTCTTTTAAAAAAGCGGTTGAAATAAGTCCAGATTATGCCGAAGGCTATTTGGGGCTTGGCGTTGCCTATGTCATTCTGGGTCGAAACAATAAGGCTGTGGAAGCCTGTAAAAAGGCGATACGGCTTCGGCCGGGTTATGCAAAGGCACACTTCGCTTTGGCTCTGAACTACCTGATGCTCGGTGACAGTGAATCTGCATTAAGGGAATACGAGACACTGAAAACTCTTGATAAAGATTTAGCCAACCAACTCATTCATCTGATTGATTGGTAGCGTCATCTCCCCAATCGCTACCAAGATTATCGAAGAGGCCTTGCTGCAAAAGGCTTGAGTTGGTTGTCCGGCCAACTGATCTCTGGCCTTATGGCCAAATTTAGTTATTTCACCATACAATTCAGCAGTGTCTTAGCCAATATAAGTTATTGATTATAATTAGCTTTTAACTTTTTTACGTTTTTGGCAGCAACTTTGCTGATAAGCATGCTCGCTGAGAGCGAAGTTGGAGGGTGACGCAATGACTTATTTTCCTATTTTGTCCTGGCAATCGCACGACAAGTAACGAGGGGAGGGGGGCGCCAGTTGATTGAAAAATCCATAAAAAGAACGCTTTTTGCCTTAGCAACATTATGTCTTTTCAGTCCCTTCAGTCTTACCTATGCAGCTACTTATGCCTACGTAACCAACTCATTTGACCATACTGTAGCCGTAGTGCGAACCTCAGACAACTCTGTCGTAGCAACCGTTGAAGTAGGGGCGTGGCCCTACGGTGCGGCTGTGAGTCCTGACGGAGAGTACGTCTATGTTGCCAACGGTGGCGATGACACAGTATCTGTGATTCGAACCTGTGACAATACAGTCACCGCATCGATTGGTGTGGGGAAGTCGCCCGGGGGTGTCGCTGTAAGTCCCGACGGCGATCATGTCTATGTAACCAATAACGACGATAATACCGTGTCAGTGATCGCTACTTCCAGCAATTCAGTCACCGCATCCATTGCTGTGGGTACCTGGCCCGAGGGTGTGGCTGTAAGCCCTGACGGAGACTATGTCTATGTGGTAAATACCGGTGATGATACCGTCTCGGTAATTCATACCTCCCACAACACGGTGGCTGCAACCATTGATGTGGGTTTTTGGCCTTATGGTGTCACGCTGAGTCCCAGTGGAGAACATCTCTACGTCACCAATACCGGTGACAACTCGGTCTCTGTTGTCCAAACGTCCGATTACATGGTCACCAAGACAGTTAGAGTCGGCAGGAAGCCAATTGGCATTGAGCTACCCCCCAGTGGCGAATATGTCTACGTTGCCAACAACAAAGATAACACCGTGTCTGTGATTCGCACTAGCGATCATACGATCGCTACAACTGTGAGCGTGGGTGGATGGCCCTACGGCTTGGCGATTACGCTTAACGGAGACTACGTTTACGTAGCAAATTTAGCCGACGACACCGTATCGGTGATACGAACAGCCGACAACTTTGTTACAGCTACTGTTCCTGTTGGAGCTGATCCGTATAGTCTGGGCAGGTTCATGGCCGACATCCCTGACGACATCAAATGGGTGAACACAGTTGTTGGTAATGAACCCCTAGGAATCAGAGGCGAAATGAACGTGACCTCCATTGAGTCAATCCAATCCATTGACCCAGATACCATCAATAATGCCGAAGGCAAACCGGATAATTTGCCCTTTGGTCTTCTCAGCTTCAGTTTAAAAGTAAATAATCCCGGAGACATTGCGGAGGTGGTCGTATACCTTCCTGAGGCTGTAGCAACTGGTGCTAGATGGCATAAGTATGATTCCACGAATGGATGGCGAGATTATTCAGCTCACGCGACATTCAGCGCGGATAGAAGATCGGTCACCTTAGAACTCAAAGACGGAGGTTATGGTGATGCCGATGGTACAGCAAACGGCGTCATTGTTGATCCCAGTGGCTTGAGCTCAGCTTCCGCTGTACTGCCCGCAAACGGTGGGGGTGGCGGCGGCAGTGGCTGCTTTATTGCCACCGCGGCTTACGGGTCTCCAGTGGAACGACACGTTATGGTTTTGCGTAAGTTTCGCGACCATTTCCTATTAGGCAACCATGCGGGCGAGGTCTTCGTAAACCTCTACTTCAATTACTCCCCACCGGCAGCCAACTTCACCGCCAAACCTGAGACTTTGCGAAGGGTGGTGAGGTTATGCTTGCTACCGTTGGTGGGTTTGGGCTGGATTACCCTGCAACTGGGGTTGCCGGCCACCCTGGGACTTATGCTCCTGCTGCTAGTGCTGCTAAGCGCTACAACTATTGTTGTTATAAGGGTTGGTTTTTTAGAGAAATCTCTCCAGTTCTTCCGCTTCAAGGCGAGTTCCTGAAGGAAGCTGAGGAAAGATTGCCGTCTTGGGCGGGGTGGAGCCTGCGCGCATTTCCTGGAGAACGTTCGGTAAATCTAGAAGTGATCTTCCTTCTCGAACGAGTGAAAACGCCGGAACCTGAGAGGTCGCAATCAATTCCAACGCTTTCCGCACAGTCTCTGGGGTATGATGGAAGGAAGCATAGATGCGAATTTCGTCATAATGGAGGCGAGTGGTATCGACACGGAGCTCAGTTCCCTTTTCACAGCCGCCGAAAAGATTCACCCGGCCGGCCGGTCGCACAAGTTCTACGGCATGATTCCAGGTTTCAGGCTTGCCCACCGCCTCGATTACGCAATCAAAGCCGAGTTTGTGGGGCGTGTGTTCAGCCCGTAATCGCTCAACCAATTCAGGCGTCAGCCGCCCGGTAACCGTGCTGGCCACCCCAAGCTCACGGGCGACGGCAAGCCGGTCAACTTGGTCGTCAACCGAGGTGACTTCGGCACCAGCCAGCACGGAGAGACGTGCCAGCATGAGGCCCAGGGGACCTGCACCGATAACCAGAACTTTTTCCCCTTCGTTCACATCAACGTCCTCAATACCTTTGACCGCACAAGCGAGAGGTTCCACCAGTGCCGCTTTAGACGCCGGGAGATCAGCCGGAAGAATCAGGCAGTTCTCATCCACAATTCTCGCCGGAACGCGGATATATTCTGCATAGGCTCCGTTGACAAAGAGAAGGTCGGTGCAAAGATTGGGCTTGTCCAATGCGCAAAAATAGCAGTCCCAGCAGGGAGCTGAGTTTGCGGCAACTATTCTGGTTCCAATTGGGAAACGGCCATTGTCGCTGGCCACAACTTCGCCGGCGAATTCATGTCCGAAAACGGCCGGTGGACTGATCATACGTTCATGATAGCCCCGGAGATACACCTTGAGATCCGTGCCGCATGTCAAGGCTGCATCCACTCGAACCAAGAGTTCGCCCGTCTGCTGCTTTGGCACCGCTATCCTTTCCAGCCTGACATCTTCTTTGCCGTGCAGCACGCAGGCTAACATTTTATCGGGCAACCCTTTAGACATGACTCTATTTGCCGTCCGTTGTCCGCTTGCGCGCCATAGCCGTTCGGGCGACGGCGCGTCGTCCGTTGCAAAGAAATGAGCCGGTTTAACCGCCTCGCCATTTACCAGAAATCCCATTATTTCTCGAGTATTGAGCTGCCAAAGCACAAAAGCCGAGCAAGAGCTTATCAATAATGAACAAAAAATACAAAAAAATCAATGCGGGTAAAAAACCAAGGTGTTATTGGAAATTCTAAGACTTCGAATCTGAGACTATTCAATTCAAAACAGCAAAAACAATTGACTACGGACTACGGACCACTGACCCGCGGTTATTAACCTTAAGCGTTTACAACGCCAGGATCTGGAGACACTGCGACCTTCAGGGAGCCTCCCTCAGGATGTTTCGCCAAGGCCAAAGCGCGATTGATCTCGCCAAGCGAGAATACGTGAGTCACGAACTCCCCCCACGGAAAACGGTCGTCAAGAAGCGTTTCCCGTGTCAATAAATTCAGATCGATGGAGGATGAATAGCTTCCTATTATCTGCTTCTCAGCAACGCCTATTTGACCAGCGTCGATCTTGAGCTCCTGGCCTTTGCGGGTATGCGCAAACAGGATAAGCGTTCCGCCAGGCCGCAGAGCACCGAGAGAACCATTTATCGCTTCTTCGGATTCAGTGGCGGCGATTACCGCGTCAGGGCCCAAAGGTCCTGCCACCTCCCTAAGTTTCAAGGTCAAATCTTCCCCGGGGTGAAAAACTTCCTTAGCACCCAATTTGATAGATTTTTCCTGTCTCTCCGGTAACGGCTCAACTGTGACAACCTCCCAACCATTTCTCTGTGTGATAGCGGTTAACATGAGGCCCACAGGTCCCTGACCTAAAATCACCAAAATTCCTTTCGAGTCAGGAAGTGCACTGGCACACTTGAGACAGGTATTGAGAGGCTCCATAAGAATGGCGATCTTAACTGGCAGCCACTCAGGAACTTCAATAACGCCACCACCTTTTACTATCCAGGGCAAAACTTTGACGTATTCAGCCCAACCGCCACCGGCAGGCGAAAATCCCGCGGTGGTGCCGGTCTTTTTGTATCCTGCACACTGGCTGTAGCGACCAAGTTCGCATAGCCTGCAATTGCAGCATGGCACGTGGTGATAGACAGCTACTCGCTTGCCTGAAAATTTATCCGCACCTTGACCCGCTGCCACCACAACACCCGCCATCTCATGACCTAGGATAACCGGTGGTTCAGCCAGACCCAGATCGATCTTCTTGATGTCGGTGGGGCAGAGTCCACACGCTTCAACGCGTAGGAGCAGTTCTCCCGGGCCGACTTCAGGCACCGGCACGGTCTCGACCTCCACTCTGGAACCACCGCGCCATACCGCAGCCTTCATCTCAGCGGGAATCGCTTCCTCTTTCATGAAATTATTCCCCTTTTTTGCCTGTGGTACACCAGAAGTCATCTCCCAAGATCTTCAACTTGACCCGCCACTACCTCGAGAAGGTCTGTCGGCGACAGGACCAGCATGATCCCCCGGCCGCCGCCGTTGACCGCAACCCTCTCATGCTGCAAAAGTTCCCGATCCATGACCACCTGAAAGCGACGCTTGGTCCCAAAAGGACTGATTCCGCCCACCTTGTAGCCCGTCAACCGCTCGGCTGTTTTCGTATCAGTCATGACTCCGCGCTTGCGGCCGCACAATCTGGCTAAACTCTTGAGGTTTACCTCCTTAGTGCCGGGCATCAGCGCCAAGAGGTAATGTTTTCTGTCCAACTCCACCACCAATGTCTTAACGACCTTTTCGGCTGGCAGATCCAGCGCCGCGGCTGCAAAAAGGGCGCCCTTTTCCCCGTGGTCATACATCCTTACTTCAAAGGGGATCTTTTTCTCTGTGAGAAATGCAATCGCTCTCGTGGCCACGCGAACAACATCCTTCCCTCTGCGAACGTTGCGCCTGCCGATCCTTCTTGCTAAATCTAGGTTTCTATCTTTCTTTTGGATCTACATTTTGTTTTTCCAATCCGAAATCTGACATCTGCAATCTCAAATCTTTTGACTCACCCAAAGGCCACATCCAGTATCATCATCACCGTAAACCCAATCATCAAGCCCATGGTTGCCAAATCCGTATAACCGCCGCTCTGCGACTCGGGAACCACCTCCTCCACCACCACGAAAATCATGGCGCCTGCGGCAAAAGCCAGAGCATAAGGGAGAATAGGTCTGGCAACGAGAACAGCAGCGGCTCCAATGACGCCAGCAACAGGCTCGACAACAGCAGATAGCTGCCCATACCAGAAACACTTTAGTCGAGGCACTCCCTCTCGGCGTAGCGGCATGGCCACCGCCATCCCTTCTGGAAAGTTCTGTATGCCGATACCTACGGCCAAAGCAATGGCGGCAGCAAGCGTAGCCGATGGTAGACCTGCAGCAACTGCCCCAAAGGCAACGCCGACTGCTAACCCCTCTGGAATATTATGCAAAGTGATGGCCAGAATTAGCAATGTGGTACGACGCCAGGTAGTGGCGATTCCCTCAGCCTCCTCCATGGGAGCAAAGAGATGAAGGTGCGGGAGGATTTTATCAATGAGACGAAGGAACACAGCCCCCATGAGAAAACCCACGGCAGCTGGAAACCAGACAGGCAGACCCTGCCCTTCCGCCATCTCCAGAGCTGGAGCAAGCAAAGACCAATAGCTTGCAGCTATCATCACCCCACCCGCAAAGCCGAGCATGGGGTCCAGTATCTTCTTGCTTATCTCTTTTGTGAAAAAAACCCCTGCCGCCCCCAGGGCTGTTAGAAACCAAGTAAAGCATGTCGCAATGAAAGCCTGGAGCACTGGATGAAGAGTCTGGAAATACTCAAACATTTCTCTTCCCCCTCTCAACTTTTGATTGGCAGTAGTAGATCAGATCAGCATCCGGCCCTGGTTAGATTCTCGAATAAAATGAATCTTTCCTTTATTATCCTTCCCACACTTCTTCACTCTCAAAATCAGCTAGGAGAACAGTTTCTCGCTGGGCAAACATTTTCTTCCACTCTCTTACCCGCTCCTCGCCATATGCCTCCTCCCAGGCACCCACAATGGCTTCGACCGGTATATCAGCGTAGGACCCATGGTATTCCACGTACTCCATGTATTTTTTATTTTCCAGGTTGAAGGGATGAAAGAGGGAATCTTCGCGTCCATCGAATTCCAATGGCACCACATTGTGTTTTACACAGAGTTCCCTGTTGAATGCGGGAGTTGCTTTAACCCACTTCCCTTCTAGATTAAACTCCACAAAGCCATGGTAAACGAAGACATTGCTACCCAAGAAATCGATGAGTTGTTTGGTGGCGAGATGGTTCTTGACCGTAGCAAAACCAACTCGCGACGGTATACCGCTGGCCCGGCCTAAGGCGCACAGTAGGGACACTTTGGGTACACAAAAGCTTCGACCGCGCTCAAGGACTCTGCTAGCTTGATAATGTTCCGGCAGGTGGAAGGGACTGTAAGGGTCATAGCGAATCCCGTCACGCACCGCCAGATAAAGTTGCACCGCCCGCTCCACTGGATCACTAATACCCGCGACCTTTTCCATGGCGTACTCTTGTATCCTGGGGTGATTGCTGTCAATAATTTCGGTTGGTTTGAGATACAGCAAATCTTCCTGGTCCATATGGCTTATCCTCTCTGCCATCTGGTTCCTAATGTACGTCTCAAAGTGGTCACTTTAACAACTCTGTGTCAACATGGGAATAGGGTGGTGCACAACAACAGAAAAGTTTGAGGGTAGTCCTTCCAGTATTTTCAATCCTGTGGTCCGTTCCCGGTGGAATACAGATGGTATCGCCCACTACCACCTCAAAGGTATGCTCCCCCAGGGTCATACGTCCCCTCCCAGCTGTTATGTGGTAGATTTCTTCAGAACTATCATGTCGGTGGAGGACGGTGCCGGTACCCACAGGGATAGTTGCCTCAGCCAGGCTCTGCTTTGTATTGCCATGGACTTCGGGGTGCATCAGTTCCCGAATAAGGGAACCATCCCTGGTGGTGTAAGGTTTAATATTCGAATAAGAGGTTTTTAGAATCGACTTTTGCTGCGAGACCATCTTTCACCTTCACATCTGTTGACAATGTCTGGTGATCATTTAAGAGCCCCCGCCATTTTGTCTCCTGGCTCTGCTTTTGGACAGAGCCCGACTTGCTTGTCGAGGTGCTCCTGGACCAAGCCCGTTAACGGGCCAGAAAACCGCCATCCACAGCCAGGGCATGACCGGTGACAAAAGCAGCCTCTTCCGAGCACAACCAAACCACTGCCGCCGCCACCTCCGCTGGCGTCCCCATTCGTCCCAGAGGTTGCTGGGCCAGGATGTGCTCCTGGACCCTGGGATCGCCTCCGGTGAAACTTTCTGCCATGGGCGTGTTTACGATACTCGGACAAACCGCATTGATCCGGACACCCGCTTTGGCATACTCCAGGGCCGCTGATTTGGTCAGACCCAAAACACCATGTTTGCTGGCCGCATAAGCCGACCAACCCCACAAGCCAACGAGTCCTGCCACCGAGGAGGTGTTGACGATAACACCGCCACCCTGCTTCAGCATCTGGGGAATTTCGTACTTCATGCACAGCCACACGCCTTTTAGATTAGTTACCATAATGCGATCCCAGTTCTCTTCAGTGCAGTCAGCGGTACGTGCCTGAACTCCGGCGATACCGGCGTTGTTAAAGGCGCAATCCAACCTTCCGTAGGTGTCCACGACCTGGTCGATCATGTTCTTCACCTGTTCACTATTGCAGACGTCAGCGTTAAGAAAGACTGCTCGGCCACCGGTAGCAATAATCTCACCGGCTGTATCTTCCCCACGGCTGATCTCCACATCAGCCACGGCCATCAGTGCCCCTTCTCTGGCAAAAGCCAGCGCAGTGGCCTTGCCTATACCAGAGCCTCCTCCTGTGACCACTACAACTTTGCCCTCCAATCTCGGCATGGCAACATCCTCCGAGGCATAAGGCATGGAGCATAGAGCATGGGGCATGGAGTTCTTTAAAACATAGACAATGTGATTTTTTTGCTGCCTGCTGCCTGCTGTCTGCTGCTGGCTAACGCAAGCCCTGTGCCTTGTACCTTGTGCCTCTATTTAATTAAGTTTCGTTTCAAAATGACCAGGAAATCCTGAATATTGGTTACAATCGAAGTGATTCCTAAAGTGCCCCTATCTCTCAGTTTGTTAACGGCAAACTCTGAAATATCCACAGCATAAATATACACAGGCCTCACCCGGCCGTTTACCACCTGGTACGACGGTGTCATATTGCCGGCGGCAATCGTGTGCAGTTGGGTTGCCAGTCCGATTAGGGTAGTTACTTTCCGGGTATGCTCTCGCATTGCATCCTGCGCCTCACAAGCGTCCCCTATCACCTCAGGAAGAGGACCATCATCTCTAATGGAGCCTGCCAGGACCATTGGAACTTTCATCTCCAAACATGCATGAATGACTCCGCTATCTATCTTTTCCCTCTCCACCAAAGCCTCTATGGAACCGGCGGAGCGTGCCATGTTGAGGACGTCCAGGTGGTGATAATGACCATGTAATACTGGACTTTGGGTATAGATATCCTGTCCAAGGGCAGTTTTGAATATGGCTGCTTCCAGATCGTGAGCAGCAAGGGCATTCCCGGCTAAAAGGGCATGAACGTAGCCGTTCCGGATCAGGGCTACCATGGAATCTCGCGCATCCGAATCAAAAGATACCGCCGGGCCAAGTACCCAAACAACATATCCCTGCTCTTTTTCATGCTCGAGAAGATCATAGAGTTTATCATAATCTTGCGAATATGAGGTCTCCCTGGATCTTCCCGAGCGAAAAGCAAACTTATCCCCCAGTTCACTTTCTTCAACGAAGCCGGTTGTGTGCACATAGATTCCCTCTTCCCCGCTCTCCCCCCGTCCCACGATAACTTTTTCCCCTTTCCGCAGCCTTCGTTGCTCGACCACCTCCAGACCACTCTCTCTTGATACAACAGCGCAGTCCATCCGGCTCTGTTCTGCGAGAATCCACTCCCCGTCTATCTTGAAATATTCAGGAAAGATGGTAGTTGCGTGAAACCCAATGGGGGCCACACCTTGTTGCACTACCTCTTCGGTTCTTACCTCTGGTGAGATAAGTAGGGGCTCACGAGCAAAATTAGGCGGGTGATATTCAGGTAATTTAAAAGCCATGGGTGACCCTCCCGGTTATGGGTGGAGTATTGGAGTTACGGAGTATTGGAGTCTTGGGATAATTTTAAAGATACATGAACACAGCACATTTTACCAACACTCCAATTATATCGGCTCCTCCAAGCCAGCAAAGGCTGTATTGAGAGCCTCTTGACAACCATTCAAAAGTCGGTTCTCATCATATTTATTCTCAGACAGACAAGGAGACAGCCATGAGCACAGACACCGACCATTCGGAATCGGCAGGAGCCCGTACCTCCAAGGTCATGATCCGCGAGGACATTCTCCGAGACTTCCCCGACCTCTTCGGGACCAAGACCATAAACGGTAGAGAAGTTAATGTGGAAGAGGAGATTGCCGCACTCGCCCGAGAGCTGCACTTCGAGATCGCTGCGGTCCTCACCGCGCGCCAGGCGCTACTGCGTTCTCCCGCGCCCGTCCGTGAAAAATATGGTTGGCCAAAGTGGGACGATACCTTTGAGGATCCCGTTACGGGGCAGTTGTGGACATATCGCCAGATCGTCCAGGGCTTGATTGATAACTTTCTGGGTCGGGACAGCGAGTACCGCTGGCGGCTCAACGACGAAGTGGACATCCCGAAGGACGCCCACCCGTTGACGAATCCGGGCTTGGAGCTCACCGGACCGTGGCACCCGCTGGACATGGCCTTCAAGGCGTTGAATAGCCCGGCGCCCATGAATATGCCGGACTTTGAAGACGCCGCGCCGCCCCATTTCCGGCCCGATGGCGCCCCCGAAAACCAACCGCTAGGGATTTTCGCCGCCGTGGCGAACGCGAAAGAGATTTTTGCAGGCGTTTGGAACGACCGTCCCTATGAGGTGGTGAAGAAAGGTAAAACGCGAGCATACAGGATCGACCCGTCCCCGGCTCAGTGGCCGACCCGGTTTGCTCGGCCTCCAAGCATCCACGTGCGGTATGAACACATCACGGTCGATGGCCAACCGGTGCATGGTGTGATTCCCATCACCCTCCTTTGGGCGCTCAACAACTACGACTCTCTCACACGGATTGGCACCGGTGTATACTACTACATCCCGAAGATTCAGACCCCTCAGGAAGCTCTCATTGTGGAGAAGCTTCTGACCCGGGTGGAAGAGTTGATTGGCGTCCAGCCCGGCACCATCAAGATCAAAGTCCTCTATGAGGAGGGGAATGCGGGCCGGTTCTTGCCGGTGATCGCCTGGGTCTTGCGACG
>JASFEM010000060.1:0-19048 GCA_050124835.1 Syntrophobacterales bacterium
CCTATTATCCCTCCTTACCAAAGAAAGCGGTCTCATGATGATCCTGGTCGTTGTCTGGTTTGATTTACAACAACAATCCAGCAAGAGGTTGGTAGACTCGATAATGAGGTGCTATCAACGTTGGATCCCATACGGAACTGCGCTTGGCTGCTATATGCTCATTCGCATCTCCGAGTCTTTGTGGCACTGGAGCAGAGCAACATCCAGAGGGAGCATACTCAACTATTCTTTCGATCCCAACATCGACGTTTTATTAAAATCCATTGCCGGTCTCGGATTCTATTTGCGGAAATTGTTTTGGCCCTGGCCGCTCAATTTTCATATCGGCCAAATCGCCACCGCACCCTATTTCCTCATAGGGTTGGTTTTCCTTTTGCTCTTGCTGTTCTGGATGTGGCGGCGGCGATGGCCTTCCCTCTGGGGTTGGAGTTTCCTCTGTGGCCTTGCTCCTGTGTTGGCCCTGACATTCATAGGGATGTCATGGACGCCGGTGGCAGAGAGATATGTTTACCTGTCCAGCATCTTTTTCGTCATCCTTGTCATATTGTTTCTCAGAGAGGGACTTTCGCGGCCGGTTGCTGCCAAGGTGAGATGGGCCGGAGTTCTGCCGCTGATTGTACTTGCCATTTTTGCAACGAGCGCCACCAGGCGAGCTCAACTGTGGCAGACAAGCCTCGGGCTCATGGACGATACCCTGAGACAATCACCCCAAAAGTCAGTTGTTTTGAGCTCCTATGGCTACCTGCTGTCTAATCTCAACAGAGTCGAAGAGGCGGAGACCTACTGCCGAAAGGCCCTGGAGTTGGAGTTCAATGCCAATGCGGCAATGTTTCTAGGCCACATGGAAAAGTCACGGAAAAACTACCGGGAAGCAGAGCGCTATTACCTGGAAGCGGCCTGGCCCAGTAACAATGTGAAGAAGTTTGTGAGAAATTTTAACCCCGACATTTATTTGGCTTTGGCCGAGTTGCATTGGAACTGGGCCATGGAAGACGAAGAGAACAGCGGTGAGCATTACGAACGCGCCGTGCACTTTTACCGACGCGCCTATGAATTTAGCGGCAAAAAGACCTTTATTCTATACATGCTTGCGAAAGTGCATCTCGAGCAAGGGAATCTGGAAGAGGCCCGGAATTGTTTTAGACAAGTATTCGAGGAGAAGCCGGAGACTTACTACGGTAAGGCAGCAGCGAAACTGATGCATATAACTGCGGCCAAAACAAAAGAATCCTGAAACAATAGCTCTCGCCATGACCTTTTGGGCCGTCTTGGTTGAGCTGACTTGGATGCGAGAGGAAAATGTCTAATAAGTACACCACAAGCAGAAATGCATTTGTGATCATCCCAACCTATAATGAGAAAGCCAACATTGGCCGACTCATACCCATCGTCTTAAAGAAGGGACCTAACATAAAGGTCCTGGTTGTGGATGACAACTCCCCCGATGGTACCGGCGCCCTAGTTGAGGAGATGGCGCGGGCCGATGACAGGGTTTTCCTGGTCTCCCGGTCCAGAAAACTGGGTCTGGGAAGTGCCTATGTCAAGGGTTTCAAGTGGGTACTGGCCAACGGCGACTGCGAATATATTTTCGAAATGGATGCGGATTTCTCTCACAATCCTGACCGCATACCAGATTTTATCTCCAAGATGGACGAGGGTTACGATCTCGTTATCGGTTCCAGATATCTCCGAGGTGTCAGCGTGGTCAACTGGTCCATTAAACGGCTGATGCTTTCATATTGTGCCAGCATGTACGCCCGTAAGATCACGGGGATACCTGTAAAAGACCAGACTACCGGCTATAAATGTTTCCACAGAAAAGTCCTCGAGACAATCGATCTGGATTCCATTTTTTCCGATCACTATGCCTTCCAGATCGAGATGAATTACCGGGCAATACAAAAAGGTTTCAAGCTGGCGGAGGTACCCATTATCTTCGAGGATCGGCTTCAGGGGGAATCAAAAATAAGTAAGAGGGTGATTTTTGAGGCCATATGGGTGGTGTGGCGCCTCAGGCTTCAAACGCTTCTCTCTGGTTTGAATAGAGGTAAAAAAAAGCCTCAGCGTGTAGGCGAGACTCCCCATCGATTTGACGCTTGCGCTTCATCAAAAAATCCAGGTGCGGATGAGATTGACAGCAACGTAGCTAAAACCCATTCTCAACTAACCGAAGGGGGAGAAGAGGAGATCCGGGTCCATGGCGGCTGAGTATAACAGCACAAATCCGCTGATCTCGATCATTGTCCCGGTGCACAATGGCGCAGAAACGGTCGAGAGGACCCTGGACACTTTGCTGGCACAGACCTACAAGAACAAAGAAATCATTGTCATCGACGATTATTCCACCGATGACAGCAGGGCAATACTCAAAAAATACGACGGCAAAGTCCAGCTTCATTTCAACGAGCAGAATCTCGGCCTAGCCAGGAATTACAATAAGGCAATCGGACTTGCTGCGGGCAGCATCATTATGCTTGCCCACCACGACTGCTCGTTTCCCGACCAGGAATATCTCCAGAAAATGCTGAAGAATTTCACTGACGAAGATGTGGGGGCTGTTACCGGAAGGCTGACCATTCCCGATTTTAAAAATCTGGATTTGGGTAAGCGACTATTTATTACCTTGAATCTTTGTGAGTTGGACCCAGCGTCCAATGATGGTCCAGTTGAGCTCGGTTTCATTGAAGGCAAGTGCGATGCTTTCAGACGCGAGGTCCTGGAAGGTGTGGGCTATTTTAGCACGGAACTCAGTATGGCTTCGGAGGACCACGACATATCGATCAGGATACGGGAAAAGGGGTATCGATTGGTTCTGGACCCTGCCCTTGAAGTTGTCCTTGATTTTGGCGGCAATCAGGACACATACGGAAAAGTGTTGAAGAAACAGTTCATCTACGGGAGAGGCCAGGCTTACACCGCCTATCATCACGGTCTGAAGGATTGCGCAAATATAGACAAGAACATGAACAGAATGCTCAGGGCAATACACCGCCTTTCCCAACTGAGCTTTGTGGTGCTCTACGTGTTTCTGGGGGGGGCATCCCTACTCTACAAAGGTGGACTGGGATTTCTTTTTCCAGTAGTTGGAGTCAGGTTAGGTTACTATCTCTTACTCTCATTCTTCTATCAAGTTTCCATCGCGCCCCTGGTGGTCTTTTCTGGTTTTTTGAGCGATTTTTTTTACACCGCAGGTTATGCTCGGGGACTGCTGCTAAGTGCACAGGGTAGAAGGGTCTAACTTCATTCCAATTGCTCAACCAACTAGGGTCCTTGCCAGTTCGCTGCAAAGCTCATTCCCCAACGATCCTCGATATCCTGGAAGAAAAAGCGCTACTTATAGTGGGCTCATTGCTACTAGCGAGTTGGCAAAACTCGCTGGACCACTGATAGAAAGGGTCATGGCACCTGTCATATGGATGTTCTAATGGCTGAGAGTCAACAAAAGAATACCAGAGAATTTGTCGCTGAAATCCTACTAATTATTCTTGCAATTACTGTCTTGTTCATCAATACGGAATTTATCGTTATCGGTGATGGACAGGTGCGGTTGGATATGATTCTGGATTTGTTAAATGAAGGAAAAATTACCAATGGTAAATACTCAATAATTGGGCCTGCTTTTTCAATACCTTTATATTTTTTGGGAAAAATATTTAAATTTCCCATATGGTGGTTAGGAAGGTACAATTTTTTTCTATTTATAATCGGTATTTTTTTTATATATCAATTTTCAAGAAGGAGAATTGACAACAAAATATTATATAAATTTTTACTAATCCTCATAACTGCCTCAATGTTTGCTAATCATGTGAAGTATAATAATGGAGAGTTATTTACAGCTATTTTCGTTACTCTCGGTATTATGTTGCTAAGCTACAATAAAGGTCTATTGGCTTGGCCGCTCATTGTTCTGGGGGTGGTCAACACGCCTGCGTCAGTCGTTGGATTTAGCTTGGTAACGGTACGGTACAGCGTTAAGAGAAAGCGGTGGAGATACTTTCTGGCGATAATTGTTGTGGTTGCCATAATACTGGCCGAGTCCTACCTGCGGAGAGGTGGTCTTTTCCTTACCGGCTACGAAAATGACCATGGGGTGAAGACGTTCATGCCCTTCTCCGGCTCACCCGGTTTTAGCTATCCTTTTTTCTTTGGTTTGCTTTCAATTATTTTTTCATTCGGCAAGGGAATTATTTTCTTTGCTCCCGGCCTTTTGTTGGCGCCTAGAATGATGAAAGTCAAAAACGAGGAGTTGCGTGAATGTTATGTCATGTGGATCTATTTCTTGGTGGGTATGATTCTTGTTTATGCAAAATGGTGGGCTTGGTACGGGGGATGGTTTTGGGGACCGCGCTTGTTCCTGTTTGCTTCAATACCCGCCTCAATGGCCTTGGCTGTTTGTCTCTATCAGAGGAGCGAGTCATTGGCTGGAAAACTGGTAACCGTAGGCATCCTCACCTTGTCTTTTTGGGTGGGTATTAATGGGGCCGTATTTGGCTCGGGTGCGCTGGCGATTTGGGCGAGAAAGGTCGGAAAAACCTTTGAATTTCTATGTTGGTATGTGCCAGAGTTCAGTGTTCTCTGGCGGCCGTTTGTGGTGCCGAAGTACTTAACATTCAAAAATATTATCATCACATCATGTTTCACCCTCGTTTATTTGTACCTGGCAGTTCCGATCTATTACCAGATTTTGTTGCAGTGTCGTGATCACGTGAACACATTCAAAGATAAGTATATGCCGTTGAGTTCATGGAAATATTGACTGCTGCAATCAACAATCTGCAATCTGCATTCTGCAATATAAAATCTTCAATTACCTCTCATTCCATTATTCCAGTTCAACCAGCTCGATCATGCCGTTATTGCGCTCTGGACGGGCGTAGCGTATCAGCAACCTCAGCTGAGGTCCACTGGAAGGTGAAGCGTTTGCGTAGAGTTCTTGCAGAAAATTGATCGCATGGGGGGCCTTCTCTACGTTCTCGACCTCCGTTTCCACTACACTCTTGGGATGGTATTGATTGAGCTTCTTGGCTACTTTGATTTGATTTGCCAAGGTTGGGCCGTAACGGATAATGCGGTTTCCGGCTGACAGATGCAATTTGATGGGAAGGAATATGAGAATGGCAGCCATTGCCACAGCGTAAACGCCAAACAAGGTCTTGACCCAGGTGCGGGACGCGGCGAAGCTGACCGCAAACCAAAAAAAGAAAAATAGATGGATCCAAGTACCGTTATAGTAATGAGGTTGCCCCTGAGTAGCGCTGAGAACATTCAAAATGGCTTGACAACAAATTGCGGCCAGCGAGATGAGGCAAGCATGAAATCTGATATCCCGTTTATCCTTGTTTTTCAGGCTGGTGACAACGACCACCGCACTGCCCAGGACGCCCAACCAGGTGAAGATGATGGCGATTCCGGTGAAACGACCCAGAATCTGAACCATCACATTGACAAAGGCTGGCATCTGGGGTGAATTCGCCCAACTGGTCCCCAAAAAATAGTCCAGGCCATACATGGAAAACAGGCGGCCTCCCAGAAGAGAAAAAGACCAGGATTTGATCCCAAGACCAGGGGGTGAGCCAGATGGGGAGGCATTGGAAAGATAGACCAGATAGGGCCAGGCTAGCAGGATTCCTCCACCGGCGAAAAGGAGGACTATCCACCAACGAGCTTTCCACCAGCTTCTGTGGAAGAAGAGAAAATGAAATAGAATTGGCACCACCACTGCCAGGGTCATGAGATGGGTCAGAAAGAGCAGTGTCAGGCACAAAAAGGTGATAGCTAACGTCCACCATTGTTTTCTGCGGCAAAATGCCAGGTAGGCGGCGAATGCCAGAGCCGTCAGAGGAATACAAAAACTGTTGTCCCAGAGACTACGACTGTAAAACCATAGATACGGACTGAGAAGTGCGGCCGCACCCGCCAGCGGCCACAAATAGCGACAAGTCATGGAAAGCCAAACAATGCTGATGGAAGTTATAGCGGTTACGAGCAACACCCGAAGAATTACGATAATGACCAGATCATGAGTTAGCATGAGCATGATACGGTAGATCCATACTGGGAAAGGCCCATAACGAATGTTGCGGGTACCCTTTAGCCCATATGGCAGGGACTCTCCCGTTTCATTGGCCTGCAGCGCCATTTCCAGCAAGCGTGGTTCGTCATCAATAAATGGGACATCACCCGGCCAAAGCAACCGGAGCGAGCCGAAGGCAATTAGGAGAATAATAAGGCCGACGAGAGCTGACGATTGTATCTTGATCTGGGTTTGCTCATTGAAATCGGTTGTTGTCGCAGGCAGGGCGCTATTGTTTGGACTCATGATCACCTTGAACTAGAGTGAAAAGTATAATGTTATGGATATATTTGGCCGCAATCCACAGGAATGCCGGGAAAACTCCCGTTTATCTCCCCTTGGCAGGAGAGACAATGTGGAGTATTAATACGGGTTATCAATCCCCTTCGGGTTCTAGAATCAAGCAAATAACATACCACAAAAGAGATCAGCGAAGGGTAAATAGATGTAATGCGTTGGATTGAGAGAACCTTGAATGGCGCAAAATAGCGAAAACGAAATTCTGTCCAGTGCCAGCCCGTTATGCTACCTCTGTGGGGCCCAAGGTCGTTTCCTCTATCAGGGCCTGGAAGATCGTCTCTTTGGGGCGCCGGGGCAATGGAATGTGAAGCAGTGTGATAATCTCGACTGCGGTCTATTGTGGCTGGATCCCATGCCTTTGGAGAGTCATGTTGCAAAGGGTTATCGCACTTATTACACCCATACCCAGTCTTTGCCGCCATGGCCGGTTCTTGTCCGGATTTATCTGGCGGTGCGGGACTCCCATCTGCCGCACAAAATTGGAAACCGGTTGGGAGTTTTTCCAAGTATTTACAAATATATAGCACTCTTACCGATTCCTCGCAAAAGATGGCGCTCTGCTCTTGACCGTAAAGCGATATATCTACCAGGGCCAACTCAGGACGCACGGTTTTTGGAAATAGGGTGTGGCAGTGGGGACCTTTTGGCCCGGATGCAGAAGAGCGGTTGGCAGACGGAGGGCGTAGACTTTGATCCGGTGGCTGTGGAGATCGCCCGGTCAAAAGGTTTAGCCGTACGCCTCGGTGACTTGGTTTCGCAAGACTATCCAAATCATCAGTTCGATTGCATCTATATGGGTCATGTTATTGAACACGCCCATGCACCGCTGGAACTACTAAAGGAGTGCTACCGCATTCTTAAGCCAGGTGGAGTTTTGCTCATCCTGACCCCCAACGCCAAGGGTTTCGGCCACAAACGTTTCGAGGGGTCCTGGAGAGGGTTAGAACCTCCACGTCATCTATTTGTCTTTTCTCCAAGAAACCTGCGCCAAGCAGCCGCACAAGCCGATTTTCAGATTATGCACACTTCCACCATCACTACCGGGGCATTTTACATCTTATCCATGAGCAAAATTTTGGCTGGTAGTGGTGGGTCGAAATCGGTGGCGAACTTGCAGCTCGATTTGGGGCAAATAGTTTCAGGGCTGATATATCAGTTTGCAGAAATGGCTTTGCATATCATCTTGCCTGAGGCTGGAGAGGAGATCCTGCTCATTGCCCGGAAAGCGTAAGGGCTGGGTGTTCCCTGAAAGCCGTCCCTGGGAAACACGACATACCGCGATTCAAATCCTGTCTTTTTACTTTCAAGGACTGGGGGGAGGTGATAGATCAGGCTCGTTAAAGGGTCTATCCGCCTCCTGGAGAGCCAGTTCCAAATTGGCACGGGCCTGCATGTAGTTTGGTCTGAGACGTAGCGCTTGAGTGAAGTGGACAATGGCCTCATTCAACCTACCCTGCCGCGCCAGGGTAACCCCAAGGTTGTTATGTGCCTCAGGATAGTCGGCTCTGATTTGCAAGGCTCTGGTGAAATGGACTGCGGCCTCATCGAGATTATCTTGCCGGGCCAAGGCATCTCCCAGGTTGTTGTGCGCTTCGGCGTAGTCGGTCGCAAGCTCCAGCGCTTTTTTATATTGGACAATGCTCTCCTCAACCTTTCCCATGTGAAAAAGGGCAACGCCGAAGTTATTGTGTGTTTCAGCAGAGCCAGGCTTTAGTCTAAGAGCTTCTAAATAATGCACCGTTGCCTCTTCAAATCTTCCCTGCCGCGTTAGGGCGACCGCCAGGTTATTGTGGGCGTCGGCATAATCGGGTTTGAGTTCTACTGCTTTGGCATAGTGGGCAGTGGCCTCTTCAATTTTCCATTGCACCACCATGGCATTACCCAGGTTGTTGTGCACCTCTGCCCATTTTGGCTTGAGTTGCAGCGCTTCGGTGTAATGGGTGATGGCCTCCTCGACTTTGCCCAACCGTACCAGGGTATTACCCAGGTTGTTGTGCGCTTTTGCAAATTTTGGTTGGATTTGCACTGCCTTGTCATAATGATCGGCAGCCTCTTCGAGCTTACCCAGGTGAGCCAGGGCAATTCCCAGGTTGTACCAGGCCTCTGCATATTGGGGAGCAAGCCGAAGCGCAGTTTCCAAATGGGTGACAGCCTCCTCGATCTCACCTTGGTTGGTCAAGCCAGCACCCAAGATATTATGTGCCACATGGTTACGCGTGGTCACCTCCAAATTATGTTGAAAAAGCGTTATGTCATTCTGCCAGTACCGGACTTGCAACCAACTGCCCAGCATCAGGGCTGGAATCAAAACACCTGTTGCCAGGGAGAGCGCAAGCCTTCGATACCGCCATCCTGCCAAAAGATCAGGGATGGACCAGGCAATCATGATAAACAGGCCGATGAGCGGCACATAGGTGTAGCGGTCCGCCATGGCCTGTCCACCTACTTGTACCACACCGATGACAGGCACAAGGGTTCCGAGGTACCAGAGCCATCCCACCAAAAGATATGGCCGTGACCGAGCCGTCCGAATGACCGCAATGGATACAGCAAGCAGAAGTAAACCAGCTCCGACAACTTGCCACATGTGCAGGTTTATTCCTTGGTGTGGGTAGAAGGCAGCCAGATCTTGGGGCCAGATCATTTTAAATATATAGCCCACGTAAGAAACAAGCCCGTTGGCCAATCGGAGCGGTAATTCCAATCGTTCTACAGGAATTACCGCTCCTCCCTTTTGCTGTGCGTAAAAGGTTATGAAGCTTGAAGCGATAACCAGAACAAAAAAAGGAGCCTTTTCCCATAAAAGACGGGAAGAGAGAGATCTTTTTTCCTCAATGAATTTGTATGGTTGGGTTGCGACATCTGGTTGCTCCAGTGAAAAGCGCTCCAGGGGCCAATAGTCCAGTAGCAGGAGTACAAATGGAAGCGTCACGAGCATTGGTTTGGCCATTAGGCCGAGAGCTAGGAAAAGCAGGATTAGAAGATATTTGCTAACACCTGGACGTTCCACATAGCGACCGTAGGCCCACATAGTTAGCAGCCAGAAAAACGTACTCAAAACATCTTTGCGCTCTGAAATCCAAGCGACCGACTCCACATGGAGCGGGTGCAGGGCAAAAAGGGCCGCCACAAAAGCACTCCGCCAGAGTGTCCCGGTCATCTGTTTCAGCACCAGAAACAGCAACAGGGTATTGAATATATGTATGATGACACTAGTGAAATGATGGCCGCCGGGGTTTAGGCCAAAGAGTTGAAAATCCAACATGTGCGACAACCAGGTCAATGGATGCCAATTAGCCACGTGGGTCGTGGTGAAAGCCCAAAAGATGCTATCACGATTGAGGCCAGACTGGACCTGAGAATTCTCGGTAATGTATTCATTGTCGTCGAAGTTGAGAAAATCATGGTTCCGCACCTGCCAGAAGACCGCGAGTGTCAGCAAAACCAGCGACAAATTGATCAGAACGGTCAAGTTTGTCTTGGGAGATCTTCCCCTTGAGGTGGTTATATTGCTCATGGGTTTACGACACTGCTTGTCTTAGGGGGGCATAGTGAGTCGAGGGCACCAGATATTATACGGGGCCCAGCCATTTACCATGCCACATGTGTTCTTGCGGTGGAGAGCGCCAAAAACCTCGCAATTACAACTGCCGCACAAAAAAGTGATTCAGGAGAAATTGAGCAAGATCAATGCCAATTGTGCACCATGGGAGAGAAGTCGCCCCGGATGCAGCGAGATATGTGGTGATAATTGGCTGAAGTGCAATCACGGCTCGTCCTCTCCCGAGAGACAGGTGCAGAAACAGCGGAGTTGGCACTTGATTTCCAAGGCGGAGTGTACCATACTTTCGCCAGTTGTGCCGCCATTGCCGGGCAGCATGGCGTTGTTAGTGCCGAATCCAGTCAAGACGGCCCCGTATTGATGGTTTCATGTTGTTTGCGGTGGCACATCTATTGCTTGGATATCCGACTTGAGTGTTTCGCAATCAAATATACGCCTATGCACTCAACTCCGTATGGATTGGGCTTGAGGGCTGGCATATCCGCAGCTCGGGCTGTCATTTCGTCTGTTTCGAAGGGCCACCGCCCCACAAGCTCTCAACAGACCGAGCGTAAGCGGAGGGAATGGCTCAGCCCTCAAGAGCAGTTGCGGAGCAAGGTCAATAACCGTATCAAATATTCGTCATCCACTGCTCCTTAAAAAGGAGTAAGCTAACAAACAAACAGAGCCGAACGCGAGTATGACAGTAAAGAAACTCCTGGTGACTGGCGGTGCCGGCTTTATCGGGACAAACTTCATCCGGCACACACTGAGGGTGCAGCCAGAGTGGCGCATCACCAACCTGGATGCACTCACCTATGCCGGCAATCCCGCCAACCTCGAAGACCTCGAGATCGGTCAAGCCCAGAGGTACCAGTTTTTTCATGGGGACATACGCGACGGTTCTCTTCTTGAGCGGCTGTTTAAGGAAAATGACTTCGACGGTGTGGTGCACTTTGCAGCCGAGTCCCATGTGGACCGATCAATACTGGGGCCAGACGCTTTTGTGCAGACAAACGTTATCGGTACATTCCGGCTCCTCGAGTCGAGCCTCAGACACTGGGAGCACAGAGGGAAACCGGAGAACTTCCGTTTCTTGCATATATCCACAGACGAAGTCTATGGTAGTCTTGGCTCAGAGGGGTCCTTCACCGAGGAGAGCCCCTATGATCCCTCGAGTCCCTATTCGGCTTCCAAGGCAGCCTCCGACCACTTCGTCAGAGCCTTTTTCCGCACCTATACACTACCCAGCATCATTTCCAATTGCTCCAATAACTACGGTCCTTACCAGTTTCCCGAAAAGCTGATTCCATTGATGATCCTCAATATCAAGGAGGAAAAACCGCTACCCATTTATGGGGATGGCAAGAACATCCGCGATTGGTTGTATGTTATTGACCATTGCGATGCCCTCATCAGAATACTCGAGGAAGGGCGGCCTGGAGAGACATACAACATAGGAGGGGGCGCGGAGCGGGAAAACATAGAGATTGTCCACTTGCTGTGCGATCTGCTCGACGGACGCTTGGGCCTTTCAGATAAAAGCTCCAGCCGGAAGCTCATTCGCTTTGTCGCTGATCGTCCAGGACATGACCTGCGCTATGCCATAGATGCCACCAAGATCCAGAAGGAGCTCGGCTGGAAACCTAAGCACGATCTCCAGGAGGCCTTGGAAGCTACAGTGGATTGGTACCTTGATAATATGGCCTGGGTGGAGTCTGTGCGAAGCGGAGAATACCGCAAATGGATAGAAATCAACTATGAACAACGGCAATGATTATGTAAGGAGTTGGGCTGACGTGAAGAGAGGACGGAGAGGCGGGGCCCCGGTTTCGGATTTCGGAGTTGTTGTTTAGCTATATGCTTTGTGGTCAAAGGTGTTTGGTGAGAGGAGAGAGACAATGAAGGGCATCATACTGGCTGGTGGTTCGGGAACACGCCTTTACCCCATCACCCGAGTGGTCAGCAAACAGCTCCTGCCGGTATACGACAAGCCAATGGTCTATTACCCCCTCTCGGTGCTCATGCTGACAGGAATTCGTGAAATCTTAGTCATTTCAACACCTCACGATCTGCCTCTGTTCCGTCAACTCCTCGGGGATGGGTCACAGTGGGGCCTTTCATTTACATACAGCGAGCAACCACGCCCGGAAGGTATTGCCCAAGCTTTCATTATTGGACGAGATTTTGTAGGCAGCGACAGAGTTTGTCTTATACTCGGGGACAATATCTTTTATGGGCATGGCTTGCCTGACAAACTGCGCAATGCAGTATCCCACAAGGTGGGGGCAACGATCTTCGGCTATTGGGTGAAGAAACCGGAACGGTATGGCGTGGTTACGTTTGACTCCGAGGGCCGGGCCGTGGAGATTGTGGAAAAACCAAAGGCGCCCAAGTCAAATTGGGCCGTTACCGGCCTTTACTTTTACGACAACCGTGTCTTGGATATTGCGGCTGGGCTCAAGCCTTCTGCTCGCGGTGAGTTAGAGATTACAGACCTAAACCAGGCCTACTTGAGCCTGAAAGCACTCCGGGTGGAAAAGCTTGGTCGAGGCATCGCCTGGCTGGATACCGGCTCTCATGAGACTCTGATGCAGGCCGCTAATTTCATAGAGACTATAGAGGAGAGGCAGGGCTTGAAGGTTGCGTGTGTTGAAGAGATTGCTTACCGGATGGGCTACATCGATGCCAATCAGCTGGAAAAACTGGCCCGGCCGCTCATGAAAAATGGCTATGGCCAGTATCTCATGGATATTCTCAAGTATGAAGGGTTGTTGCCGTAAAGCTATCAGCTTGTAGCTGTCAGCGCTCAGCCAAAACAAAAACAAAATACTAGGTGGGCAAGCACCATGAAAAACTTTGGGGAACTTAAGGTCTGGCAGAAGGATCCTCCCCTAGTGTTTAAAAAGCTGACAGCTGACAGCTTATTGCTTACTGCTTAGACGCCAGCCCCCGGTTACGAGGCATTACTACCCCTTAAACGATGAGCTGTTTACAATGAAAGTGTTACGTACCAAATTGGATGGCGTCTATATTATTGAACCGCAGGTTTTCAACGACACGCGTGGTTTTTTCATGGAGACATACCACCAAAGAAAGTACACCGAAGCCGGGATCGACCCAGTTTTTGTGCAGGACAACCTTTCTAGCTCAATGCGCGGCACGCTCAGGGGATTGCACTATCAACTGGAACATGCTCAGACAAAGTTAATTTACGTCGTCAAGGGCACTATTTTCGACGTAACGGTAGACATCCGACGCGGCTCTCCCAATTTTGGACAATGGACCGGTGTCCATCTATCAGACGAGAACAAGCACCAGCTATTGGTTCCAGAAGGATTTGCCCACGGGTTTTGTGTGCTCAGCGAAACAGCAGATGTCATATACAAGTGCTCGGACTTTTATGCCCCTGATGACGAGGGGGGCATCCTCTGGTCCGATCCAGCACTGGCCATTGATTGGCCCATATCAGAGCCTTTGCTTTCAGCCAAGGATAGTCAGCTGCCTCGCTTGGCCGACGTTCCCCCTGCGCGGCTTCCTATTTATGTTGGAGTTAGTCCGTAAGCAGGTTTGCCGGTCACGGGGGATTAGAATATCGGTCAGAGATGCCTCTTGTGCCGTTCCGAGGCTCCGGCCTGGTCACTTCTAGCGCAGCTGCGTTGCGGGGGAAGGCACCCCCTCCCTGTTCCCCGTTCCTGCGGAACGGAGCCAGGGGCTCCCCCACCCGCATCTGCGGAAGTGCGCAGGCCTCCCGCCAGTCACTCACAAGAAGCATCTCTGACCGAAGCAACAGAGCAGGTGAATGACTTTCTGTCCAGCAGATTGTGGGATATGATAGTATTCTTCAGGGAGAACATATGAGGGTCCTGGTGACCGGCGCCAATGGCCAGGTTGGTTGGGAGCTGGTAGGTCGCGGCGTACAACATGACTTTGAGATCATTGCCCTGGATCGTTCGGCTCTGGATATAACCGATCAGGATTCGGTGAAAAGAGAGGTAAGCCGATCTGCTGTCTCTTTGGTAGTCAATGGCGCAGCATATACTGCTGTTGATAGAGCAGAGTCAGAACCAGAAATTGCCTTTAGTGTGAACCGTGACGGCCCAACTCACCTTGCCTCTGCCTGTGCAGAGGCTGGAATTCCCCTGATCCACATGTCCACGGACTATGTCTTCGATGGCCACAAGAGAGGTCCATATCTGGAAACAGACCCAGTTTCGCCCATTGGGGTTTACGGTGAGAGCAAAGCTGCGGGTGAAGCGGGGGTGAGAACCTACCTGCAAGAACACATTATCCTTCGCACCGCTTGGGTTTATGGTATCCACGGTCAAAATTTTGTCAAAACCATGCTCCAATTAGGGCAAGAGCATGAGTTGGTGCGGGTAGTTGCCGACCAGTACGGCTGCCCAACCTATGCTGCCGATATAGCAGAAACGATCTTGACAATTGCGTCTTATCTCCAGGATGGCGGAAAGATAGCGTGGGGTACGTATCACTACTGCGGCAGAGGGGTGACCACCTGGCACGGTTTTGCAGAAGCAGTTTTTGCAGCGGCTGGGCAGTATGTTGGCCTTACGGTAAGAAAGGTGGAGCCTATCACTACGGCAGAATATCCCACTCCAGCAAGCAGACCTGCCAACTCAGTCCTTGACTGCTCCTTGCTGGAAGAAACGTTCGGTATCAGTTCTAAGCTGTGGCGTGAAAGTTTGTTCCGTATGCTCAAAACTTTGTTTTCAGTCGAAGAATCGAAAATAAAAAATTGAAAATATTGCCTTAACCCCATCCTTCCAACCAATCTTCTTACCTTCTGCATAGGTTCTGCCGCTGTAGCTTATGGGAACCTCATATATTCGCAGGTTCTTTTTGGCAACCTTTACGGTGAACTCGGGCTCGAAACCGAAGCGGTTGGATCTCAGGGTCATACCTTCCAGAATCTCGCGCTTGAAGACCTTGTAACAGGTTTCCATGTCAGTGAGATTCAAATTGGTGAGCGCATTGGAGAGTAAGGTGAGAAACTTGTTACCGACGTAATGCCAGAAGAATAGGACGCGGTGCGGCCCACCGAGGAACCTCGAACCGTATACCACGTCGGCCCGGCCATCCATTATGGGTTCCAGGAGAACCGGGTATTCCCTAGGATCGTATTCCAGGTCGGCATCCTGGATAATGACCACATCGCCTGTCGCTGAATTGAAGCCGGTCCGCAGGGCAGCACCCTTACCCTGGTTGTGGTCATGGTAGATGACCGTGACGTCTTCATGGGTCTGGTCAATTTTTTCTAGTTGTTCACGTGTCCCGTCAGTGGAGGCGTCGTCCACCATTACGATCTCCTTGTCCAAGGGGACAGCCTGGACACGAGCGACGATTTCCTCAACTGTCCCGACCTCATTGTAAACAGGTATGACAACAGAAACTTTCATAAAGGATTACCCTCAATTTTCAAAAACGCATATGTATTCAACTCTGCGTAGGTTGGGCTTGAGGGCTGAGGTGTTCCCGAAGCGGCGTATGTGCCAGGTTTTGCCTCTCAAAAGAGAGAATGCTACCCAAGCAAAACAGCAAAGGCTGGCACATCCGCAGCTCGGGCTGCCACTGCCTCCGGTCTGAAGGGCTCCCCCCCGCAAGGGTAGCAGACCGAGCGTAAGCGGAAGGAATGGCTCGGCATTCAAGCGTATGTGCGGAGTTAAGTGCATAAACGTTTTTCCAAATTCAAGAGAGATGCATCTGACGTTGGGTAAACAAGCAAGAAACTTGCCAAAGACCTGGCTGAAGAAAGGGCAGCCGCATTACCAACAGCGAGAAAGAGTTCCTTTATGGGGAAGTTGACAGCGTCGGTTGTCAAACAGAGAGACTTGTCGCCCTGAGAGGGTGAACGGAAGAACTTATGCGGGCTGCCGACCGCGGGGGAATAAAGTTATCAAGATTTCTTTTCTATCAAGGCAAACACGCTGTTGAGGGCCTCCTGCAATGCGTTAGACTTGGGGCCACCACCTTGGGCCATGTCCGGCCTGCCGCCACCCTTGCCCCCCAACATAGCTGACAGTGTATTGATGATTTCGCCTGCATGGAAGCGGTCGGTAAAATCCTTGGTCACCCCACAGATAAGCATGGCTTTGCCATCTTCAGCCTCAGCACCCAGCACCACCACCCCGGACTTGATCTGATCTTTGAGGTTGTCCAACATCACTCTCAGATCCTTGGGGCTGTCAACGTTCACCATCTGGGAGAGTACCCTGACGCCGTTAATCTCCCGGAGATCTTGGCCGCTGGGAGCAAACTGGCGACTCATGGCCTGGGCTTTGACCCGTTCTACCTCCTTTTCCAGTTCCTTTTGCTGCGCCAACAACTTCTGCACCCGTTCAGCCAAATCATACGGAGCCGCTTTGAGGAGGGCGGCCGTCTGTTTGAGGGACTTTTCCTGATTCTGAATATACTCGAGGGCTCCAGTTCCGGTGAGGGCTTCAATGCGGCGGATGCCGGCAGCCACCGAGCTCTCTCCGGTGATCTTGAAAGGACCGATATCACCGGTGTGGTGACTATGGGTCCCGCCGCAGAGCTCCTTTGAATAGTCACCAATGGAGACCATGCGCACTTCATCACCATACTTCTCACCGAACAGCGCCATGGCCCCCTGAGCAATGGCACTATCCGTATCTGTTACCTGGGCGGTAAGATCTTCGTTTTGGAGAATTCGCTCCGTTACCATTTTCTCGATTTTGGCAAGCTGCTCATAGGTAAGTGCTTCACCGTGGGAGAAGTCGAAGCGGAAATAATCCGGTCCCACGTAAGAGCCCTGCTGTTTTACGTGGTCTCCGAGAACGGACCTGAGAACATGATGAAGAATGTGGGTTGCGGTGTGATTCCGTTCGGTGGCCTTGCGCTTTTCATCGTCCACAGCCAAGGTCACCTCTTCTCCTACCTTAGCTGTTCCCTGCAGAACCTTACAAACATGGACGAGCAAATCACCCGGTGTTCTTTGGGTGGTTTCAACTTCGAGAGTGAAACCCATGCCGGTGATGCGTCCGCAGTCCCCCACCTGGCCGCCGGCTTCTCCATAAAAGGGGGTTTGCTCACAGACCACTTCAACCTTCTGACCTTCGCTCACTTCATCAACGGCACCAGCCTCGGTGAGCAAAGCAAAGATAACAGATTGATCCTCCGTCCTGTCGTAACCGGTAAAAGTGGTGGTCACCCCCTGTGCCGCAAGCTGCTTCAGGGCCTCTGAGGTTTCCATAACCCCGGACACCTTGAAGGCGGCCCTGGAACGTTGCCGCTGCTCCTCCATGAATTGGTCGAACCCGGCCTCATCCACCTGAAAGTCCTGATCCCGCGCCATATCCATGACAATATCGATGGGAAAACCATAAGTATCGTAGAGTTTAAAGATGGTTTCGCCAGGGAAGGTCTTGCTGCCGGCCTTTTTCAATTTCTCCACCTCTTCCTGCAGTTTGCTCAAGCCCCGGTCGAGAGTGGCGGAAAAAGACTTCTCTTCGTTTGCGAGAGCCATCTGGATATAGCTTCTGCTCTTGGTAATATCTGGATAAGTGTCGGACATGGCGGCGATGACCCCATTCGCCACCTCTTGCAGAAAGGGCTTGTCGATGCCCAGAAGTCTGCCGTGGCGTACCGCCCTACGAATGACCCGCCGCAAGACATAGCCGCGTCCCTCGTTGCTAGGCAAGACGCCATCGCCAATGAGAAAAGTAGCAGCACGACCGTGGTCGGCGATCACCTTGATGGATACGTCCTTTTCTAAATCCTTACCATGAGAGTGGCCGCTTAACCGTTCAATGACGCCGATAATCTCTTGAAAGATGTCGATGTCGTAGTTGGAAGGTACTTTCTGCAATACCGCGGCAATGCGTTCCAGACCGGCGCCCGTGTCAATAGACGGTGCAGGAAGTGGCTCCATGCTGCCATCTTCCTTGCGGTTGAACTGCATGAACACCAGGTTCCACAGTTCCAGGAAACGGTCGCAATCACAAACACCCGGGGCGCAATCTGGCCCACAAGCCATATGCTCCCCCTGGTCGATTAAAATCTCAGAGCAAGGCCCGCAGGGGCCGGTGTCCCCCATGGCCCAGAAATTCTCGCTCGTCGGCAGGGTGAGTATTCTCTCTCGTGGGAGGTATCGATTCCACTCCTCCAGTGCTTCTTCATCTACGCCCAGCCCCATTTCTTCGTCACCTTCGTGCACCGAGGCGTAGAGTTTGTCTTTGGGAAGATCGAGGTAGTCGGTGAAAAATTCCCAGCCGAAACGGATGGCGTCCTTCTTGAAATAGTCGCCAAAAGAGAAATTGCCCAACATCTCGAAAAAGGTGTGGTGCCGGGCAGTACGACCCACGTTGCGCAAATCATTGTGCTTGCCCCCGGCTCGCATGCATTTTTGACAGGAGGTGGCCCTCACATAGTCTCTCTTCTCTTCACCTAAAAGGGGTCGCTTGAACTGGACCATGCCTGCGGTGGTAAAAAGAAGGGTGGGATCGTCGTGGGGTACCAGCGAGGAACTCTTGACAATCGTATGCTCATTAATTTTGAAGTATTCAAGAAATGCTTTTCTCAGCTCAGCCGTTTTCATTCTTCCGATTGCTCCTCATCACCATTATCCGTTATCTTCAGGCCGTATGCTTCCCTGACCTTTCGTTCGATGGCGCTGCAAATATCCGAGTGCTCCTGCAAGAAAGCCTTGACATTCTCACGACCCTGGCCCATTCGTTCTCCACCGTAGGAGTACCAGGCACCGCTCTTGTCAACGATGTTAAGGGCTGTGGCCATGTCCAGAATATCTCCTTCCTTGGAGATTCCCTGGCCGTACATGATGTCAAATTCCGCCACCTTGAAAGGCGGGGCCAATTTGTTTTTGACGGCCTTGACCCGAGTGCGATTGCCAATGGTCTCCTGTCCATCTTTGATGGCGCTTAGCCTTCGAATGTCCAGCCGTATTGAGGAATAAAACTTGAGCGCATTACCACCAGTCGTGGTCTCCGGGTTTCCGAAAAGAACGCCCAGTTTCATGCGAATCTGGTTGATAAAGATCACCGTAGTCTTGGACTTACTGATGGCGGCGGTGAGCTTACGCAGCGCCTGGGACATTAGGCGAGCTTGCAATCCCATGTGAGCGTCACCCATCTCCC
>JASFEM010000061.1:0-19034 GCA_050124835.1 Syntrophobacterales bacterium
CGGAGCGATCTTGAGGGAAGAAGCTTCACAAGGTTGATGAAGATGAAAGGTATCTGGCAAAAGTTTAAAGGGGTGATGCCTAAAGGCTTGAAGGACTTTCCCAATTACGGGGAGGGGCCCGAACGATACAATCTCCTGCGCAAGAATTTTGTCTTAATTGTCTGCGCCACTGCGATCATTCCTCTGCTGCTCATGGCCGCAATCAATTACTATCAGTATCAGAGTGCGCTCAAGGAAGAAATTGTCAAACCGCTGAGTAGGTTGATCACCAGTACAAAACACAGCCTCGAGCTTTTTTTGAGCGAGCGGGAGTCTACCATGCGGTTGCTGATCCGGGAACGCTCTTTTGAGGAACTGAGCAATCAAACCCGTGTCAATTTCATTTTTCAGAGTCTGAAGGCAGAGTTCCCGGAGTTTGTCGACCTCGGTCTCATTGATTCTTCTGGTTTACAGCGGAGCTACTCCGGGCCCTACGCACTCAAGGGCAAGAACTATAAAGACCAAGACTGGTTTCAGGAGGTTCAGCTTCGTGGGGTCTATGTCAGCAACGTTTTCCTGGGATACCGGAAATTTCCCCATTTCGTCATAGCCATCAAGCGGGATACAGTGGAGGGCGATTTTTACGTTTTGCGCGCCACCATCGACACCGAGAAATTCAACCAGCTCATAAGCACCATCACCCTAAGGCCCGGGAGCGATATCTTTCTTATAGACCGGGAGGGTGTCCTGCAAACGCCTTCGCGACATCACGGTGGCGTGCTGGAAAAAGTTTCTCTTCCAGTCCCACCAATCAGCCAGGAAGCGGTTATCGGTCGAACGAAGGACCATCACGGAGAACACCTATTCGGTTACGCCTACCTCCGGGGTGCCAATTTTATTCTGGTTCTGATCAAGGAACCTGGCGAGGTGATGGCCGGCTGGTTTACCTTGAAGATCGAACTTCTCCTGGTGCTGGTGGTTAGTGTGGCGGTCATCCTCATAGTCTCTGTCAGGGCTACCGGCCTCTTGGTGGATCGGATTATGGAAGCTGATCAGAAGCGGGAATCCATGTATGCAGAGATGGAACACACCGGAAAGTTGGCCTCCCTGGGTAGGCTGGCCGCCGGTGTGGCTCATGAGATCAACAACCCCCTGGCCATTATCAACGAAAAGGCAGGTTTAATTAAGGACCTGATAGAATTCTCCAAGCAATACCAAAAGCGGGAGAAATTAATGTCGCAGGTGGACTCCATCTTGAGGTCGGTTAACCGCTGCCGGGAAATCACCCATCGACTGCTGGGATTCGCCAAGCGCATGGATGTGAAGGTCGAGACAATACATCTCAACGAGTTGCTCCAAGAGGTGCTGGGCTTTCTGGAGAAGGAGGCCTTCCATCGAAATATCGAGGTTAATTTCAACCTTGCCCCGGAACTCGCCCCCATCGCTCACGACCGGGGTCAGCTGCAGCAGGTGTTCTTGAACATCATTAACAATGCCTTCGAAGCGGTGGCGGACGGGGGCAAGATCACCATTGCCACCAAGGCAAATGAGACGGATCCCAGCACCGTTGAAGTTACCATCGCCGACGACGGTCGTGGTATTCACCCGGATGACCTGAAGCACATATTTGATCCCTTCTATTCAAGGGGAAAAGAGCAAGGGACCGGGCTGGGACTATCCATTTCTTACGGCATTATAGCCAAGTGCGGTGGCGACATCAGAGTAGAAAGCCAGTTGGGAAAAGGGAGCACTTTCACGATAGTTCTTCCTCGTAAATGTAAGATGGCATAGGAGTCGAAGATGGCAGAATACAGAGTATTGCTGGTCGATGACGAAGAGGAATTCGTCTCGGCCCTCTCAGAGAGACTCATGTTGCGAGGTATTGAGGTGGAGAGCGCACTAAACGGGGAAGAAGCATTGGCCAGGCTGGTGGAGAAGGAATTCGAGGTGGTCATTCTCGATGTGATGATGCCGGGGTTGGGTGGACTGGAAGTTCTACGGCAAATCAAATCGACCTACCCGGATACACAGGTCATCCTCCTGACAGGCCATGGATCCACCAGGGAGGGTATTGAAGGAATGAGGTTGGGTGCCTTCGATTACCTGATCAAGCCGGTGGACATAGAAGAAATGTTGGAGAAAATGAAAGAAGCCGCAAAAAGCGTGGGCGCTGTTTGAAGCCATGGATAAAAAGGTTGAAGAACTCTACAGGGTAAAAGAGATAGGTTTCATGGGCAAAGTGTCTGCCAGCCTTTCCCATGAGATCAAAAACACTCTCGCCATTATCAACGAGTCAGTCGGGCTCATGGGAGATCTTCTGCGAAAAGACGGGTCCGAGGACTTGCCACAGTACAGTCGATTGACCAGCTTGATGGCCACCATAGAGGAACAGGTACAGAGGAGTGCGGATATCGTTAAACGTCTGAACCAGTTCGCTCACTGCATAGACAAATCATTGGCAGAAGTGGATCTCAATGAGACGGTCAACCAAACTGTTATTCTGGCCCAAAGATTTGCCACCCTCCGTCGGGTAACCCTTGAAACACAGCTGGAATCTGAACCCTTGCGCCTTCTGAGTGATCCCTTTCGCCTTCTTTATGTAATTTTTGGCTTGATCGAACGGGCCATAAATTGCTCCCCAAAGGAGGCTGCGGTAAGGGTGAAGACTCATCGGTCCGGAGAAATGTTCCAGGTAACGGTAACAGACCGAGGGACGGTTACAGCAGACGAGATACGAGCACTCGTATCTGTCAGCCCTTTAGCGGAGGGAGAACACCGTGATTCAGACCTCGCCATATTGGCTCAGACAGTAGAAGTTTTGGGCGGCACCATTGGTGCTGAGCAAGAAGACGGAGGACTGAACAAGTTAGTACTATCCTTTCCTGCGCGTGTGACATAGATATGATCCCGCCCAATTAAGGCCACCCCATAGATTGCAGCCCCATCTTTTTCCTTATGATTCAATATGAGACAATATAAATCAATACTTATTGATCTAAATTGAAACATATTAAACCATTCGGGAATAACCGAAGAATATAACTAATTACAATAATTACAAAAAATTGTATGGCATGGTCATTGCTAAATGGTATATACAAGATCATTGCGGACAAAGGAGAATGGCCATGAAAGGTCTGAGAAAAAGATTAGAAGATTTGATGAATGCGGTGACTTTTGCCGAGGCAAACGAGCATGAAACTGCTTTGTCTTTTGTACCTGCGAAGGCAACTAGGAGGAAAAAGACGGTTTTGGATGATGTGATGACCGCAATCACCTTCGCAGAGGCCGGGCTAGCAGATACGGCCAGGGAGTTTCTGCAAGTAAGAGGCAGAAAGGCAAAAGCGGCTCGTCTTGAACTTCCCGGTGTTAAAGTTTGGGTCGGCTCTATCCCCGTAGAGGATTCTCCACTGGCGGGGGTGAGGATTTGGTCCGGCCTGGTCCCGGTAAATGCTTAAACGTAATTTGATTAACGTGATCAGCCGAAATAGGGAAAACGCTCTCAACAAGAGGGAGTTTGGATATCTTGAGCGAGAATGTCCTGCTTATTGGCGAGGACTCGAGATTTATGGGGACACTGTCCGAGCGTATCTGCTCTAAGGGAGTAGCGGTTAGCCTTGCCCAGACAGCCTCCGAGGCACTTGCCATTTTGCAGAGTGATGACATTGATGTGGTGGTCATAAATTTCAGCGACCTTGGGGTTAATGGCATTAGAATCTTTGATTCCATCAGGCAGACAAAAACGTTGGCCGAATTCATCACCTTGACGAGTCCTTCAAGCATCCACTGGTCAATCGAGGGCATGAAACGGGGTGCTTTTGCCGATCTGCTCATCCCCTTTGATCTCGAGGATCTCCTGGCCAAACTGCGAGAGGCTGGAGCCAAAAAGAAGTCTAAGAGGGGCAAGCGAAAGAAATCAATCCGGAAAAGGCTTGAAGATCTTATGGTATCTGCTACATTGGCCGAGTCGGGTGATTTCAACGGTGCCAAGCAGATTTTTAAGGAGGTCAAAGGGGAAAAATCTACTCTCGAAAAGGAGGATTAAGGATGAAAGATATGAAGGTATTGCTGGTGGATGATGAGGAGGAATTCGTCAAGGCTTTGGCAGAGCGGTTAAAGATGCGCGATCTGCGCTCTGATACCGTCCTCGACGGCGAAGGGGCCCTCTCCTATGTGGAAGACCAGGAGCCAGACGTCATGGTGCTGGACCTCAAGATGCCCGGTATAGATGGGATGGAGGTCCTGCGCCAGGTCAGGAAAGTATATCCGAAAATCCAGGTAATCATTCTTACCGGCCACGGGAGCGAGAAGCACGAGGAGGAAGCCAAAAGGCTGGGTGCCTTTGACTACCTGGAAAAACCGGTGAATCTAGATGTGCTGGTAAAAAAGATGAAAGCCGCCTACAGACGCAAGATGGAAGATACCATGGTGGCCGCAACCTTTGCCGAGGCCGGAGACTTCGAGTCCGCAAAGAAAATCATGGATGAAGATGATTAGGCAGGGGGGAGGTAATGACTTCAGCAGAAGAAATTAAGGTGCTCCTGGTTGACGACGAGCCGCACTTTGTCAAATTGCTGGCGGAAAGACTGGTAGGCCGCGGGTTTAGCGTTGAAACTGCGGGGGGTGGTTCCGAGGCTATTGACAAGGCCCAAGACGAGCCCTTCGATGCTATCGTTCTCGACCTTCTCATGCCAGACATGGACGGATTGGAGACGCTAAAGCAACTCAAAGAACTCAATCCAGACCTACAGGTTATTCTCCTCACCGGTCACGGAACTATTGACCAAGGCGTCGAGGCCATGAAACTTGGAGCCATGGACTTCGTGGAAAAACCTGCCGATTTCCAGGAGCTCTTGGAGAAAATCAAAAAAGCTAAAGACAAAAGAATGCTTCTCGTTGAAAAAAGACACGAGGAGAGGATCAAAGAGCTGATGAAATCCAAGTCTTGGTGAGACTAGAGAGAAATCTACCTAGATTGAACACCGTCTCGTTCATAATGAGGAAGAAAAATGTCTGATACACCTGTTCAGGAACTGGCCCTTGAAGCATCCCGCGAGGAAGCAAGTATTTCGTCTCTGCTGGCGAGAATCAATTGGAAACGCACCTTTTTTGTAGCATTAGGAGTGGTGCTTTTTGCTATCGTTTACTACTCACCCCCCTGGCCCGACGCGGTCGATCCCATGGGAGAACATTTCGCACTAAGCAAAGAAGCAAAGGGCGCCCTGGCCGTGTTCCTGTTGGCCGGCATTTGGTGGGTGTTTGAGGTGGTCCCCATTGGCGTCACCTCCATTACCATTGGGGTGATGCAGGCAATGTTCCTCATCCGACCGGCCAAAGATGCCTTCAAGGATTTTATGGACCCTTCGGTCTGGTTTATTTTTGGCTCAATTGTGATTGGTATGGTTTTCACAAAAACCGGCCTCACAAGGCGCCTCGCCTATAAAATGCTCGCAATTGTTGGCGAGAAAACCAGCATGATCTATTTGGGCTGTTTCTTGGTAACCGCAGCCCTCACCCACGTCATGGCCCACACTGCGGTGGCAGCCACAGTCTATCCCCTGTTGCTCACCATCTATTCACTCTATGGCGAAGGGGAGCGGCCCACAAAGTTCGGAAAAGGTCTCTTTATGGGCATGGCCTACGTGGCTGGTGCGGGTAGCATCATTACCCTCTTGGGCGCAGCCAGAGGCGCGGTGGCCATAGGCTTTTTCAGGGGCATTGCCGGCAGGGAAGTCACCTTTTTTGAACTGACCTACTACATGTTTCCCATCGGCTGGCTAATGGTGTTCGTGCTCTGGGGATTCTTCATGATCTTTTTTAAACCGGAGAAAAAGAGCATCCCCGGCCTGCGGGAGAAGGCAAAGACGCTCCAGGCTCAAATGGGTCGCATTACCGGCAAGGAAATCTTGACTGTCTTGATCGTTATTGGTGCAATCATATTTCTGTCGCTGCAATCTTTCCTTCCAGCGCTGAAACCCTATAACAAGTCGGCGGTCATCCTCATTGCCACCATCCTCTTCTATCTCACCAGGATTCTAGACCTCAATGACCTAGAAGAAATTCCTTGGAACATTATCCTCCTTTTCGGCGGTGCCATGTCCATTGGCTTTTGCTTGTGGGAAACAGGCGCGGCCAAGTGGTTGGCGGTGAACTGGCTGGTAATGTTCCAAAAGGCAAACTGGTTCGTTTTTGTCATGAGCATTGCCTTCTTCGTAATGATGATGACCAATTTCATCATGAACGTGGCAGCAATTGCCATTTCACTGCCGGTGGCCCTGGTCATCGCCCCGTACCTGGGGGTTTCCCCCGAGGTTGTGCTCTTTTCCTCCCTGGTCGTCGCCGGTATGCCCTTCCTGCTTTTGGTGGGAGCGGCACCCAATGCCATTGCCTATGATTCCAAGCAGTTTACCACAGGGGAGTTCTTTCTCTACGGTATTCCAGCCAGTGTTCTCCTCATGGTTCTGGTCGGTGTAGCTGCCTTGGTCGTCTGGCCTTTGCTGGGCATGCCTGTGGTGCTACCCAAGTAACTCAAACGGGACTCCGGGGACTATTTACAGGTGGCCTGCAAGTGGGTAATACATAAATTTCTCCTGAACCGAGTAACTAATAAGCTACCCCAAGGGGCTGAAAAATTTGCCCTTTGGATTGCGCCGTGAGGAAAGCTTTTAGAAACATTCTAACTTAGGGATATTTGACCAATGCTTTTCGCTGAGAAATACATAAGTGTCAAATATGTCAGGTCGTCATTGAAGAAAAGAAATGAAGCCCTTTCCGCCCTGCTGGAGCTGAGCAATTTTCTCTCCGTTGCCCAGGAATTTGAGCCTCTTTTGAAAGGTGCCCTTGCCATTGTTTTGAAGCACTTCGACCTAGACGCGGGTCGCATCTACTTGATGGAACCGCAGAAGCAAGTCTTGGTTCTAGCCGCTCACGCGGGGCTAGACGTCTCGGGCCTAGAGAAAGTTGGAATAGCAGACAGTTTTTCAGGCAAAGCGGCTCGAACCAAATCCTTCATTGCCCAGCATGTTTCGGAACTTGTCAGCGAGGAACGAGCGGAGCTTTTAGCTCTCAAGGGGCTAAAAATCATAATTTGCGTCCCCTTCATTGTTCGGGATCGAGTAGAGGGAGTTATGAATCTCGGATCAAACAAAGTGACCAAGCTGGGTCAGGAGGAGATTGACCTGCTAATGACCATGGGACACCAAATCGGGGTGGCAAGTAGTAACGCAAGAATTTATCGGGACTTGCAAGAAAAACTAAGAGAAGTTCAGGAGAAGAAGGAGACCATAAAATTTTTTGCTTACTCCGCTTCCCACGACCTGAAAAGCCCTGCCATCGGTTTGTGTGGCCTGATGGAAAGGTTCTATCGGCAGTATGGCGACTTGCTGGATGACACCGGGAGACTTTACTGCAAGACGATCCTGAAGACGGCAGCCCAAATAGCTACGCTGGCCGAACAGATTAACTCCTACATTGCCACCAGAGAAGTACCGTTAAGCATCGGCAAGGTGAACATGGAGGAAATGTTGACTCAGCTCAGGCAAGAATTCGAGGGCCCTTTGCGAGAG
Source organism: Syntrophobacterales bacterium (assembly GCA_050124835.1). Taxonomy (GTDB): domain Bacteria; phylum Desulfobacterota; class Syntrophobacteria; order BM002; family BM002; genus BM002. The sequence goes on from JASFEM010000061.1 coordinate 7,545, forward strand.
AGAAATGTGGCCTTGCTGGAGCCTGCTTCTTTTCCCGAAATCGTGGGTGACGAACTCCGGTTAACCAGGGCTTTTAGAAATCTTCTGGACAATGCCCTGAAATATGGAGGAGAGGAACTCAGCGAAATCCGGTTTGCCTACGAGGAAAGGGAATGCCATCACATTTTCTCCGTCACTGACAATGGAGTGGGGATAAAAGAGGAAGATATGAAAAGGCTGTTTCACTTCTTTCAACGTTTGGATACCTCCAGCCACACGGAAGGATCCGGTATGGGGCTGGCCATTGCCAAGGCGGCGGCGAAAAAACACCTGGGTGATGTCTGGGTCGAATCTCTACCCGACAGGGGAGCAACATTTTATCTTTCCATTTCAAAGAGATTGGAATCGCTGGATACAGGGTCATTACAAGAGGAAGGAACCACATTTTAGAGAAGGAGTACGTCATGGAATTCGCTAAGAAAATCTTATTTCCAGTTGATCTATCAGAGGTCTCTCCCAAAATAGCTCCTTACGTTAAAGAGGTGGCTTCGAAGTTTGGCGCCGAGGTTCATTTGCTTTTTGTGGCCCGAATATTACAGCACTTTACCAGTATCTATGTGCCACATCCCTCTGTGGGAAACTTCGAGGCCGAAATTGTAAAAGGCGCGGAGAAGAAACTGCAGGAGTTCGTGGAGGACCACTTCCGTGGCTTTTCCCCCAAGGCACAGGTTGTCTTGGGTGACGCAGCTGAAGAGATTCTGAACTACGCGCAGTCTGAAGGTATTGACCTGGTGATTATGGGAACCCATGGGAGAAAAGGTCTGGAGAAGATAGTCTTCGGAAGCGTGGCTGAGAGGGTAGTGCAAAAATCACCGGTGCCGGTATTGACTGTGAATCCCTATGGAAAGGCAGCATAGGACCAAAGCCAAACCGTCTCGGGTATTCTCAAAGGCGAATTCCATGAAAGAGAAGAGAAGACTATTGATAGCGGTGGATGGTTCAGAGCAGTCTTTTGAGGCGGTTCGCTATGTGAGCCAATTATTTTCGCCTGCCCGGATGGAAGTGGTTCTATTCCATCTGATGAGCAAAATACCTGAAAGTTTCTGGGACATCCAAAAACACCCCGCTCTTCGACACAAACTTGGTCCTGTGGCAGCCTGGGCCGCTCACCAACAGTCAGCGATTGAGGAGTTTATGCAAAAGTCACGACAGCTATTCCTGGATGAGGGCGTGCCTGAGGAAGCGGTAAGGTCATACAGCTCGCCAAGGAAATGGCGGTTTGGGTGGTTGTCTAATCACATAAGTGGTGCTCTTGCGATTCTTAAGGAAGAATTGCAGGAGCAGTTTACCTGGCTTTAACTCGCCTTTGGGCTTGGTTAAACCTCTTATTTAGTGCTCGTCATCCTCGAGGTCTTGGTCCTTTGCCTCGGCGCCTCCGGACTGCTGGGGACCGGCGGCCATTAGCCGCTCAGCAGCTGAAATTGCCTTTATTCGGATGATAAAAAACCAGGGATTCATGCCCTGGTTTTTTTGGTGGTAGCCAATGCTCTTGTAGAAGTGGTTTGCCGGAGCGTGAGCCGTCCATTTCAGGTCTATTGTTGTCTTGCCGCAAATTCGCGCGTCGGATGCCACCGCCTCCATGAGTAATTTTCCAGCTCCCTGCCGCCGATAACCTCTACTGGTACATGGATAGTCAGCAAGAAGTTAATTTACATCAGCGCCGGTTGTGCTATTATCCTAAGCCATTGACAAAGGGAGCTCATTCCTCTCATTCCCCTAGCAAAAGATTAATCAGATGACGGTAATTTACTCACCGGCGGCCTACCTGATCGCCGCTGCAGCCCTGACCTCCATCTTTTGCTTCTTTTTCGGAGCATTTTTCCAGGAAAGAGAGCTCACCTACAGGATGTGGATCAAATACATCGCCTATGGCGCAACGCCGCTTTCTGGGGATGAAAAGAAGGACCTGTGTGCAGAATTGGAGTCGAGGCGACGGACCTATTACTACTTCAAGGGCATAACTGCTATTCTCCTGCTTACGCTTATCATTGAATTTGTCGTCTTTCAGTTCTATTCAATCCGTTTCATTGACCCTGGATCACCCTTTTATCACCCGGGCGCATTTCACAGCTACCGCTGGTACAATACCGCCATTGGGGTCATAGTGTTGATCAACTGCGTGGAGATTCTTTACATGAGGGTTAAGGCCGAATATATTGGCAAATTTCCTTACATAAAACTCAGGCCAAGGGTGGAGAGTAGGCAAAGATTGGCTGAACTCTGGCGGTTACACCAATGCCCCAAGGCGAAGAAACCGGAATTCGATGAGCAGCGCATACCCAAGTATTTTTACGAGGACTGGGAATCAGAGGAATAGCACCTTTTACCCTCACTCTCTAGCCTAACTCATTTTCGCGCAATCCCTAGCCCCAGGGAAATTGGACAACCCGATACGCCAATTTTTCAGTCTGCAAATATTTCATTACCGTGGCCCGCCATTATGCTTCTCGTGCAAGTGGCACGGATATTTCATGTTTCTTTAGAGCAATAAAAGTTCAAGGTCACCTGACCGATGGTGGCAGTGGTTAGGAAAGCATGCCAGTAATAACGGATTCTGGAAAGATCAAAGAGATAGAAGAGAATGCTGGAGCTGAACAAAGTACAGTTTTTAGAGGCTATTGAGAACCTGTACGAGGCTTTGAAGATCCTGGACTTGGTGCGCAAAGAGATTCAAAGCGGCGCCATACGGGGAATGGTAACTTCGGAGAACTTGGCGGAGGCGTGGTACAAGGTAAACTGTTGCCGGGTCCATACCCAAGTGGACGTGAACCTTGAAGAGCTCACTCTGGAAGCAATGGGGTTAATAAATGATGCCAAGTGCATGATTGACAGCCTTTTAAGTTGGCAGAAAGGAATGACCCGCCACGCGAAGTTTTACATCATGGAAAACCTCTCTTCTGCCGCCAAAAATATTTTCCTGGTTCTGAGTCAACTGGAAGATTGGCTGAACAAAGTAGAAGGGGAGGGAGAACTAACTTGCTCTTCGTAGCGTAGCCCGGTTGCAACCCGACTCTCGGCTTCGTTAATTCTCTTTCTTGGTGCTCGTGGTTGGAAGCGTTTCCTGGTCTCGTGATAATTCCTTCTTTTCTCTTCCAGAGCCGGTTTGCCAGCGAACGTAGAGACCATTGAAAACAAAGGTACTAGAGAAGGTGGCAAGCATAATAATGCTGAACACCAGGTCACTCATGTGCAACTTCAGTTTGGTGCCGCTCCAGGAGAAAAACAGGATGAGCAGGGTGAGTTGGATTAGGGACTTCACCGTTCTCAACCGCGCTTTCCTGACTTGGGCGGTTCCCCAAATAACCACAGTGAAAAGTATCAGAATCCCCACACCAACAGGACCCAGATAGCTGAAGAAGTTGTTGAAATGAACCCAATCCACTTCACTGACCAAGCGATAGCCGATCAAAAAGACCAGGGCATAGCCAGTGTGCCTAAATAGCGGGAACCTCTCGATTAAGCGGACAAACACTCCCGCCACCAATCGCATGAAGAGAATTCCAAGCATGCCACCAAGCAATATTACCCATACTCTTTTGGAAATCCCCAGAGCGGCCAAGATGGAGTCTATGCTAAAGGCTATGTCCATCAACTCCACTTTGAGAACGGTGGCCCAAAACCCCTTGCCATAGGCGCCAGTCTCGGCCACTCTCGCTGCACTCGCAAAAAAATGTTCGTAACCCAGCCAGAGGAGATAGCCTCCGCCAATTAGCTGCAGCGTCCAAAATTGGATCAGGTAGGTGCCCAGGCCAATGGCGATCACCCTGAAAACGTAGGCACCGACAATTCCTGCGGTCAGGCCCCACTGCTGGATTGACATCTCAAAAGGACCTAGCTTGTAAGACTCGTCCTTGGGCAGGTGGCTCACCAGAATGGCCAAAACCAGTGCGTTGTCGAAGGAAAGAAGCCCTTCGCTCAGCACCAGGTTCAACATGACCAGCACACCAGTGCCGGTGAACAGGAAAGAGAGCTCCTCCCAGGTGAAAAAACGCAGAAAATTATGATAGAGACCGTCAAAAAACTCCATCTGGCTATCCTACCGGAGTGACAAGTTTTTCCTCCGACTCAAAAATTAACAATTGGAAAGATAACACCCTTTTTTTATTTCTACAATGTAGGTGGTTTGCCGCGACTATGAGAATGAAACCGGTGAAAGATGTCATAAAAAACCAGGGGATCACCCCTGGTCGTGCAATGGTCTGTAGATTTCGATGGCCCTGCCACCGGGCTCACCGTGAGGCGTCATTATTGGGGGTTAGAGTTTGTAGTAATCTCCCGAGCGGCGGCGGCGCAACCGAGCCATGTACGAACCCACAATCCAGCCCAAGAGCAACACACCGGCGCCACTGAGAAACCAACGGATATTGGTGGACATTTTCAGTTTATCGTATGCCTTCTGTACCTCTACTAGCTTGGCCTTACTCTGCCGCGCTTCTGCCTGGAGATTCTCGTAGGCCATTTTCAGATTAAGATAGTTGGACGCTGAATTTTTCAATTCATCGTAGTCCTGGCGCACAGTCTGAAGTTCCCTTTGCTCCGTACCCATCTGTTTCTTAAGCGCGGCATTCTCTCGTACCAACTTCCCATGCTCACCCTGAATTTGTCTGAGCCGCGCTTTCAGTTCATCATTTTCTGCCTGAAGTTTCTCGGCGGTCACCCGCCAGGGGGGACGCTCAGAGAGATATCGGCTGAGAATCCAACCGGTACGGCCATCTTCAAGGGTCACCTCGGCCCAGCCGTCTTGTTCACGGACCAAGGTCACTCGCGTGCCTGGACGTAACATGCCAATGATGCGGTGTTCTATCTTGGTACCTGTCCTCAGGTTGGCCTCGAGCGTGGTATCGGAAACATAGAGCGTAGTCGCCTGGGCGTCCGAACTGGGCAGCCAGACAGTAAAAAACATTGTTAGGCTAAGAAGCCTGATTACGCCAGCAGTAAGCCTAGTCTGCTTTTGTATAGCCATAACGTTAGCATCCTCCGAGTGTTAGTTAATTGCCCCCTTTCCGTTCAACAACTTATCCACCTTGCATTTTTGGGGCCGGTGACGGCTGTCCACTATAGCGGATTTCTTCCAATTGTGGAACAATTTCTTAAATAACTCAAATGAAGCGGTGGCTATCCACCAGGCCCTAAACCTTTCAGATGATTCAAGGTAAAGGCAATGAATCAAAACCGTTGCTGAATGCTAAGAGGAAGCGGAGCTATCTTGCGCGGCTATCCGGTCTTCTCGTAGACGCTTTATGTAGACCATTAGTATGGAAAGTGCCGCGGGAGTCACTCCTTCGATTCTGGAAGCCTGTCCCAGAGAGGCCGGCTGGACTTCACTAAGCTTCTGGCGCACCTCGTTGGATAGCCCCGGAATCTGTTGGTAGTCGAATCCGAAAGGGATACGCATCTTTTCTAAATTCTTGAACTTTTTAACCTCAGCTTCCTGTCGGGCCAAATAGCCTTCGTACTTGCACTGGATCTCCACCTGCCGTACTACTCGTTCCGGCAGACTACATGGATGGCCCTCTAGTTCTTCCAGATCCGCATAGGACAACTCCGGCCGCTTCAGCAGCTGCGCCAGTGGCACAGCAGCCTCTAAGGGTGCTGATGCTCTTGAGGCCAGCAACTGGTTTACTTTCGCTGTCGGCTTGATCCTAACCCGGTTAATTCGTTGGGATTCCTCGGCAATCTGTCGTCGCCTTTCCTTTAACTCTTTTAGGGTGTCACTGTCTACGAGCCCCAATTCGTGACCTTTTTCCATGAGGCGTAAATCGGCGTTGTCTTCCCTAAGAAGTAACCGGTATTCCGCCCGGGAAGTAAAAATTCGGTACGGCTCTCTAGTGCCACGGGTTACAAGATCGTCCACCATTACACCAACATACGCCTCGGAGCGATCTAGGACAAAAGGAACCCTTTTCTGGACTTGTAAAGCAGCATTGACCCCAGCCCACAACCCCTGGGCAGCAGCCTCTTCATAGCCGGAGGTGCCGTTTATTTGACCTGCCATGAAAAGTCCCCCCACCATTTTTGCCTCCAGGGTCGGCAGCAACTGAGTAGGATGGACATAGTCATACTCAATGGCATAGGCGGGCCGCATGATCTCTGCCTCTTCAAGGCCCGGTACCGAACGAACCAGTTGTATCTGAATTTCATAGGGTAAGGAATTCCCGGTGCCGCTGGCGTAGATCTCCTCGGTGTCCAGTCCCTCGGGCTCCAGAATAATCTGGTGCTGTTCCTTGTGGGGGAATTTCATTACTTTGTCTTCCAGCGACGGGCAATAGCGGGCGGAAACCCCCTTGATTACGCCGCTGTAAAGAGGAGATAGGTTGATGTTGTTCCGGACGATATCGTGGGTATGCTTTTTGGTGCGGCCGATAAAACAGGAAACCTGGGGAAGGGTAATCCTCTCGGTAAAAAGGGAAAAAGGACGCGGATTTTCGTCACCCTTCTGTTCGGTAAACTGCGAGAAATCAATGGTCGTCCGCCTCAACCTGGCGGGAGTCCCTGTTTTCATCCTCCCCGTCTGGAATCCAAGGGAGACCAGGTTTTCAGCCAGGCTATTAGCAGGAAACTCACCGGCTCGTCCCGAAGGAATCTGCTGATCGCCTATGTGAATCAAGCCGTGTAGAAAGGTGCCGGTGGTGAGAACTACTGTAGGAGCCATGAACTCCACGCCCAGATTGTCCCGAACTCCCGCTACCCGATCACCCTCAACCAAAACCGCTTCCACCAAAGTTTGTTTAATATCCAAGTTATCTTGGCGTTCCAGGACTGCCTTCATCTTGGCACGATAGAGCACCTTGTCGTTTTGACAACGGGTCCCCTGGACTGCGGGGCCCTTGCGGGTGTTGAGGATGCGAAACTGGATGCCGGTTTGATCCGCCACTTTGGCAATCTCTCCACCCAGCGCATCCACTTCCTTCACCAGGTGACCTTTCCCCAAGCCCCCCACAGAAGGCGAACAGGGCATGTGAGCCACTGTGTCCAAATAAATGGTGAACAGCACTGTGCTGCACCCCATGCGAGCAGCAGCCAGTGCGGCTTCACATCCAGCATGGCCGGCACCCACGACGATGACATCGTATGACTTGGGATAAATACTCATCTGAACCTATTAAGCCTATTCTTTTGGACGATGAGAAGGCTCAAGGGGTTGGTCCGCAAAAAATCACCTCGGGAGATTGGAATGATGGAATGTTGGAATAATGGGTTAAAAGACGGTAAGTTCCTTATCTCATATACGGCAAGACGGAACCATTAAGAATTAAGAGGTTTTTCGCTCTTAACCCCGTCATTCCATTGTTCCATTATTCCATTTTCATCTTGCAGCATCCCTTCAGGGGATAGCTCTAAACCAGAACCTCTAAGCCTGAATTCCTTCCTCGTTTTTGTCATTGGTCATTTCTCACTGGATTATATATTATAATGTTTGCAATGAATACCAGTCGTTACCGCGATCTGAACACCGCGCTTAGAGAACATTTCGGCTGCCGTGTGCAAAAAATTAGCCTGGACGCCGGTCTTACCTGCCCCAATCGGGATGGTACCGTAGGGGTTGGCGGATGCATATACTGCAATCCCCTAGGCTCAGGTACGGGTCAGTCCCAACACTACTCCATCACTCAGCAGTTGGAGCGGGGCAAGGAACGGTTGCGCAGACGCTACAAGGCAGAAAAATTTATTGCCTATTTCCAGTCTTTCTCCAATACTTATGGGCCAGTCGATGAACTCAAGCGGCTATACCTGGAAGCTCTAGCCGTAGAGGACATAGTGGGTCTCGCCATCGGCACGAGGCCTGACTGCGTGCCCGAAAGTGTGCTGGATTTGTTGGTGGAGTTGCACCAGAAAACCTACCTGTGGGTAGAGTATGGCCTGCAATCTGCCCACGATCACACCCTCGAACTGATCAATAGGGGCCACGACGTCGCCGCCTTTGTGGATGCAGTGGAACGCAGTCGCAGACACAACCTGAACATCTGCGTCCACATCATCCTGGGACTTCCCGGCGAAAGCAAGGCCGATATGTTGACCACAGCACGCGCTCTGGCCGGACTTGACATTCAGGGGGTCAAGATTCATTTGCTCTATGTGATCCAAGGCACCCCACTCGCTGATCTTTACAAGCGCGCCGCTTATCAGTGTCTGAGTCGCGATGAATATGTGGACGTTGTTTGTGACTTTATCGCTCTGCTTCCCCCACAGGTAGTCATTCATCGACTCACCGGCGATCCCCACCCTCATGAACTTCTAGCCCCTGAGTGGGCCCTAGAAAAACAGGAGAATCTTCAGGCCATCCGTGATACCCTAGAACGCCGCGATATCTGGCAAGGAAAGTTTTTCAGCAAGCAGCCAGCAGCTGACAGCTAGCAGTAGGCGACCAGGGAATAGGCACCGGGTCATTCCGCATTTCACATTTTGCATTTAAACGAGATTATGACAACTATCACAACTACAGTAGACTGGGCAAATGGTTAGACTAGAAATGATCAACTTCAAATGTAATGGTGCCTAGTGCTTACTGCTTAGTGCCTAGTTTAAAGACTGCTTGCTGCCTGCTGCCTGCTGTCTGCTGCTTGCTGCCTGCTGCCCGCTGCTTGCTGGAACTGAAGCTCCCGTTCTGAAAGGTTCTTCTTAATGAGTTCGATCTCCGCAGACGACCCCCGCAGTGCCTGGGTCGGCCCGTTTATCTTTCTAAATGTTCTTATGTTCCTGGTCTTTTCCAACATTGCCTTCTTTTATCTCTATCCTCTGTTCCTTCAGGCGATGGGGAGCACCAAAACCACTATTGGCTGGGTCATGGGTTTAATGCCAATCAGCACTGTTGTTACCCGGCCATACATGGGCAAACTGGTGGCGCGCCGCGGCGAACAACCGGTTATTCTCCTCGGCCTTCTGATCATTTTTTTTAGCTCGTTGGCATATCACGGCCTCAAGCAAGTGGCTTGGCCCATGATCCTGGTGCGCATCGCACACGGCGTGGGCTTTTCTGCATTTATCTCGGCCTCTTATACTGCCGTGGCCCAATGGGTTCCTCAAAATCGTAGAGGACAGGCCTACAGCTACACTGGCGCCACTATTCTGGCCGCTGTGGCTATTATGCCACTGGCAGGTGAACATCTCGTAAGGGGTTTTGGGTATCCGGCGCTTTTCAATGGGGCAGCTGCGGTTGTGTTTCTCGCCGGACTATTGACATTTGCTCCGATCGCTAGTCGCCGGGTTACACCGAGCAGCTATGAGGGTGAGCTTCTCTACGGTCCATTGCTCAGAAGGCGTTCCACTTGTCTACTGCTTTTGGCCATCCTTCTCTTCGTTCAAGGTCACGCCACAGTTCTCAACTTTATAGCCCTCCAGGCGAGTAGGCTGGGACTACCACCGGGATACTATTTCGCGATAGCGGCATCACTCGCTTTCGTTTTGCGTTTAGTGGCCGGGGCTTTCATCGATCGCTACGGGAAGAAGCGCTTTATGAGGGGTTCCTATGTTTTCTTTGGGGCGGGCATTTGTCTCATTCCTCTAATCTCGCACTCACCGGCGTTTTATGCCTCCTCCTTGCTATACGGCGCTGGCCTCGCTTTCCTGTTTCCAGCGGCCATTGCATTAGCCGCTGACCAGGCAAAGAGTCTGGAGGAACTACCCGGCATGTTGAGTCTTGCCACAGCCACCTTCGACCTGGGCTTCATCAGTGGTACTGTACTTTCCGGTTGGTTTGCCGATCTGTTTACACTGGACATCCTATTCCTAACCGTTGGCGCGTTGTCTTTTGTCGGCTTTGCGTTGATGTTCTCCCCCATCTATGAGGCCGGCACTTCATAGAAAGCTTTCACAGACTCGGGCCACAACTTTTTCTATTTCCTATCTCACATGCCACATCTCCTTTACTTCTCCATTCCTTCTTACTGACAAAAAGCGTCAGTTTGCGCCGCTCAGGGTCGGGCCCGGGCAGGGTTAGAAACTTCTTTTTCAATGACTGCATTTGCCTATCTATTCGATTACGTTGGGAAAAAATCAATACAATAAAAAAGTGCTCTTTTGGCACCGCTCATGCACAAAGCTAGTCGCCATCTAGGAGATGAAATCTGTAACGGCATAAAAAAGGGGAAATGGTATGTATGACCTAGATAAGGCTGTCAAGGAAGCAGAGATTATCAAATGGGCTCAGGACAACCGGATGTGTAAGCTCACTGAGGTGCCCAATTGGGTGATTATGACACTCATGGAAGACATCGTCTATGCTGGCTGTCATCTCATCGAACAATTAGTTATGGCTCTGCACGGCTCTTGGGGAGCAGTAATGGAAGATGGCTATCTTGAGCACGCCACCGAGAAGCTTATGACAAACGTGTTACTTGCCAGCCTCTATGAGGATGGCTACATCGAAATTTCCCGTGGCTTGCTGGATGACCCGCGCCTTTTTGATTTCGACCACGACCTCGATGTTCAGATCGCTTTGACCCCTTCCGGAGAGGAGGCGCAAGTTTGGGAGGAACTCAATCTGTTTGAGCCCACGTCTCAGCAGATCGAGCTACAGTAAAATTTTAAAATAACATGGAGAGCGGCTAGGGGCATCTTGAAATTGTCCGCGCAGACCGCGACAACGAAAGGGCCCGGGCTAAATAAGCCCGGGCCCTTTCGCTATTTGGTACGATTTCTTTTTTGCCTCGCCTTAAATCGCGGCCAGAAAGCCGCTCCCACTGCTTACGCCCACAGGGATTAGTTAAAAGAAGGTGCGCACCTCCCCATCCAGTTTGGCGCCCTCCTCCCAATCGAGGAAACGTGTGTTTATATTTGCCTCGAGAGTGGCAGAATTTTTAACCCTTAATCGATTGCTTACCTCAATCTCCCCATGAATGCTGCCAGCTACTGTGAGGTTTTTTGCGATGACTTTGCCCTTCACCACGCCTCCTGGATAGACGTGAAGAGTGCCTTTGGTGGTAATAGTCCCCTCGAAGTGTCCGGAAATAAATACGTCGTTATCACAGTCGATGGTTCCCGTGATCATACTACCTTTGCCGACAACGTTCATGGCTAAATCCAGAGAAAATGGGTGAGGAGCGCTTCTACAGCCACTTGGGCGATCAGCCGCCAACCTTACTCTTTTTCGCAACTTCGCGACAGTTTTCCCAAATGATGCAGTGAGTGCGAAACTTACAATATAGTTCAGGATCACTGCATGCCGGGCGATCTGTCAAGCATGACTCACAGTAACCATATTCGTACTTTTCACAGTAAAGCACTGCCTTTTCTTTCGGATGAAAGCGGCAGTGATACTTGTCAACCATAGCGGAGGAAGCCTACTCAAAAAAACCTTCTACGTCAAGCCATTTAGAGCCAGCCTCATATTCTGCAAGTAACCCCTCAAGCTAAACTGCTGCAGCTGCAAGTTGTCTCATACTCATGTCTTTTATGCTTGGCACAAAAACAATGACATTCTGGGAGACCGGGCCGGCAAATTGGATTATAATC